>JBAVQA010000034.1:0-51299 GCA_049693595.1 Candidatus Acidiferrales bacterium
ACGCACGCATTGGCCTTGCGGCTGACGAGGATGGCAACGGGCGTGACAGGTCGTCACTTACCTGACGCGACTGTGTGCTGGCGGAGGCCTAGCGGTAAAATCGGTCATAAATTCGAGAGTCCGAAAGTGCCAGCCAGTCGCCAGCGCGCGCTCTTCGAAGGCACGCCGTCTGGCTTTGAATCTGTAAAAGCGCGAAAACAAGTTGGCTCAGGTCAGTGAGATTGACCAGAGTCTCCTATAAGATGGAGAAGAATCGAGAATCTAAACCGCTCGCCAGAAACTTACTCTTGAATGTAGCCCAGATTCTTAAGCCGATTGACGAGAGCTTGCGTGCTAACGCCGTACTTGCGGCTCAAATCGGACAGGAAGTCATCACCCAGAAGATCGAAATATTCTTCAGTCTCCAGATCCTCTTCCAAAAAGCGCTTCGGCATCAGCAGGGAAGCCGCAAAAAAATTTGCCTCCCTTTCATCGTCATCCGTGCCCAGGCTAGACACATCGTCTCTAAGACGAACGCGGAACTCGTGATCAATATGGAGCTGCTCTTGCTCGTGAAGTAGGAAGTGGCCAAGTTCGTGCGCCGTGGTGAAATTCTGACGCGCGGGAGCGTGATGTGTATTGACGCCAATAACCGCCTGCGTTTTATCTCGATACAGAAAGCCAGACACATTGTCTTCCAATGACTGGTAGAAGATTCTAGCTCCCTTTGCTTTGGCGATTCTTTCGACCGGCACGGGGGCTTCGGTGATTTCGTAGCCCGCCAGCAATTCTTCAATCATAGATTCAATTCTTCGTCTTCGAATGGCCATCGCTATCCTCCTTTTTCGCAGGTTTTATTGCGGCTTCGACGAACTCTCTCACCTCCTTCGAGAACGATGTCAGATCGGGCATCTGCCCAGGCTCCGGCCTCAATCGTTCAGGTAGCAATGCGCTGGGATTTGAATCCAGCGTCTCGGCGATATCGCAAAATGTGTGCAACAAAATGTTTTGTCTCCCTTTCTCTATGTTGCTCATCGACGGTCTCTTGAGCCCGACAGCCTTCGCGAGGCCCTCCTGCGAAAGCCCGCGATCCTTTCGCTTTGCACGGATATTCTCGCCAACCTTCCTGTAAAAGACATCGGGTTTATTCATATTTTCATGACCGCCGTGACTGTACATCCACTATGCCCCTACGTCAATAATAATAACACGTCAACATTACCGACATCCAAAAATAGATTCCATATCGAACTTTTTGTGGTACCCTGTTTTTGTTTTCATTCTACTTGAACAAAATTGCGAGGACCAACTATGGCGAAAGACTCAAACCACTGCGATGTCGGACTCGATCAGCGGTGCCGCGATGATGATGGCGAAATCCGCCAGAAACGCGGCGACACACTCATTAAGACCTTGCGCAAAACGTATGGGCCAGATTTTGCGCCCGGTGTTCGCGGTGATACAAGACTGGATACCTTGCGCGAACGCGAGGAGGGACAATCCCTTTCGAAACTTGTGAAAGATGCACACCGCCGTGGAGGGAGTCGATGAATACGCTCGAAGCGCGCGCGCTAGAAGGCCCTCTTTCAGCGCCCGCAATTACACACGCCGACATCGCAAACTTCGCGTCCGAATCGGTCAACCTGAATCGCGAAGACGCAGAGGAATACCGTGAACAGGTTCGACGACTGCGCGACATACTTGACAAGTATGCCGCCGACCATCCCGACTATGGCCTTATCAAAACGCTGCTCTCGGGGAGCCTCGCAAAAGGTACGGCGCTGAAAACGCTTAACGATATCGATGTCGCGTTCTACGTCAAGGCGGAGAAAACTCCTAGCGCAGAGCCGGAGCTACTCAATTGGTTGGCGCAACGCCTGCGCGACGCCTATCACCAGATGAAGCCCGACCAGATTAAGCCTAATAACCACTCTGTCTGCATCAAGTATGCCGTCAGCGGATTGAGTGTCGATGTAGTTCCTGTCCAATACAAAGGCGACCAGGATGATCGCGGGTACCTGTTCGCGGTTGATGGCGGCAAGCCGGTTCTCACCAGTATCCCTCTTCACTTGGCCTTCATTCGAAGGCGCAAAGCACAACAGAAGGATCACTTCGCGCAAGTGGTTCGGTTGGTGAAGTGGTGGGTCCGATTGCAAAAAATTAGCGACAAAGAGTTCAAACTGAAATCCTTCATGGTCGAGATGATCATTGCGCATTTGGCGGACAGCGGCGTGAGTCTGGCCGACTATACCGTCGCGTTGGAAAAGGTCTTTAGTTACATCGTGAAGTCCCGGCTCAAGACGCGGATCTCCTTCACGGACTACTATCCGGCATCGAAACTGCCGGGACCGACCGGAAAGCCGATGGAAATATTCGATCCCGTCAACCCAACTAACAATGTTGCGGGGATTTATGACGATAACCACCGCCAGAAAATTGTGATCGCCGCTCAAGACGCGCTGGAAGCGATTTCAGAAGCACGCTATGCGACAACACGCGGAAGATCAATAGAGTGCTGGCAAGACGTTCTGGGGCGATCTTTCCAAGGATAAAGGCATGACGACCAGTTATACAAAAACGGGAACGGCTACATTCACCATTATTCATGCTCGCTACCTGGCATCGAAGGTTGCAGCCGACATGCATCTCTGTGCGCAATACTACGGCAGGCCCTCGGAACAGGAAATCCGTGAATACGCGGAAGAGTTGGCGCAGTACCTGAACGCGGGCTATCTCAAAGAATACGAATTCGGTTTTAAGAAGGATGAAAAGCGCATCGTGAGCTGGCGCTACAAGGTTGATGCGAACGGCAATCTCACGACGGATGACCGGCCCGGAAAAGTCGTGGCTTATGTCGAAATAGGTAGCGCAAGGTTCTTTAACTTCTTAACGCAGAATTCCGACTTCTTCGACCTTTCTTCGGACGAGCGGGCGCGATTTAAGGCCGAGCTTCCGGTGCAAAGGACCAATGGCGAACCGCCAGCCGACGGAGCTGGATACTGGACCTCGGATCGCAACTACTACTCGACTGGATGCGCGTTGAACCGCCAGACCTTTCAACCGCTCACATGATGGACAGCAAGGTAGGCATCTTCGAAGAAGTGCGAGAATTCCCGGACCCGGCTGCGGCGAGGCGATTTGCTGCGCTCGTGGGCCTGGACGAAATGAAGGATCGCCTCCTGAAAGAGGCCCGCCTGTTGCTGGACCCCGAAAGTCTTACTGCGTGGAGCACGAAGCACCATCACAAGAAGGTCAAGATTATCGAATTGTTTCGCGACCGCCCTCCCCTTTTCATTTTTGCGGGCGATGTCGGAACGGGAAAGACGATACTGGCCGAAACATTTGGCGACGCCGTCGCGCGGAAAGCGGAAATTGGGGTGATGCTTTATGCGCTGAGCCTCAACGCGCGCGGAACCGGCGCCGTTGGTGAAATGACCGGTCTTCTCTCCGCCGCATTCGCTGAAGTCAAGCAAGCGGCCAAGAAAGGCGGCGGCCCCGGAGGCAAGCGTCATTCCGGGATTATCCTGTTGATTGACGAGGCCGACGCGCTGGCTCAGTCTCGTGAACTTGGGCAGATGCATCACGAAGACCGCGCCGGCGTGAACGCCTTAATTCGCGGTGTGGACGATCTCGCAACCGGCAACCTCCCTGCTATCGTCGTTATGTGTACCAATAGACTTGATGCCCTTGACCCCGCTGTTCGACGCCGCGCTGCTGTAACGTTCACTTTCAATCGCCCAAACGAAGCACAACGAATGGCCTTTCTCAAACCGGTACTGGAAGAATTGGGCTTCAGTTCACAGCAGATTCACTCCCTCGTCGCCTCGACGGGAGCCACGCATGGACGGTCATACGGGTACACCTATTCGGATCTCGCGCAACGGCTCCTTCCGGGTCTCTTACTCGCGGCCTATCCGTCGAATCCAATCACGTTTGATTTAGCTAAAGAGGTCATTGAGCGTCATCCTCCAACTCCGCCTTTCAAGGAATCCGCAAAAGGGACGGCGCGATGAGGGAATGGTCTCTTTCTCAATTGCTGGCCGGACTTCATGACGACATTGAACAACGTCTGTCCATCGCCCGCAAATCATTCAGCCATCCCGGAACGAAGGGAAATGCCAGCGAGCATGTCTGGCTTGAACTTCTCCAAAATTACCTGCCCCAACGCTACCAGGCAGCAACCGCTCACGTCGTGGACAGCCTAGGACAATTTAGCGATCAGATTGACGTGGTTATTTTTGACCGGCAGTATTCGCCATTTATTTTCAAGTTCGAAGGCCAGGTGATCGTACCTGCTGAAAGTGTATATGGAGTCTTCGAAGCCAAACAGGTTATTGATGCCGAGCAAGTCAAATACGCGCAGGACAAGGCCGAAAGCGTCAGGAAACTGACGAGAACAAGTCTACCGATCCCACATGCGGGCGGGATATTTCCGCCAAAGCCTCTACCGTATATCCTCGCAGGACTGATGACATTCGAAAGCGGCTGGAATCCGCCGATGGGCCAGCCGTTGTTAAACTCGCTTATTTCGGAACCCGAATCGCGGCTCGATCTGGGCTGCGTTGCTGCGCATGGAGTTTTCGGATTCGACGAGGTCGGGAGCTACAGTCTGCGGCCAAAGGGAAAACCCGCTACGGCATTTCTATTGGAGCTGATCGCTCTGCTGCAAAACAGCGGGACCGTGCCGATGATTGATGTCCGAGCCTACGCTCGTTGGTTGGCGAGTTAACTAGGCAATAGTATTCCCTTACCATCTTTCCGCGTAGTTGCCTCCATGTCGCTTGCGTTGGCCTCGGCGGTAGAACGGAAATGACTAGCTTGATGGCGAGATTGTGGCGAGAATATGATAGAATTGTGGCGAGATTGACGGCGAGACTATGGCGAGAATATATATACACGAACTTCTTGATTGGCCAAGATTTACGTGGGATTCGAAGGCGCTTGCCCCTTTGCTCTCCGAAGTCCGACTACATCAGGGATTGTTGGTCGGGAAGATGCGTGGCTACGGGCTGGCTTCTCGATGGACCGCGACACTAAAAGTTCTTACGGAAGAAACAATCAAATCGAGCGCAATTGAAGGCGTGGTGCTTGACCCAGAAAACGTCCGGTCGTCCCTCGCTCGGCGGCTTGGGCTGGAGGTCGGTGGACTCACAACGCACAAGGATCGAAACGTCGATGGCGTTGTTGAAATGATGCTGGACGCGACGCAGAAATTTAGCAAGCCGCTGACAAGGGAACGGTTGTTCGACTGGCACGCCCATCTTTTTCCGGGCGTCCGCACGACACTCGATAAATTTCGAGTTGGCACGTGGCGTGATGACAGCCAGGGGCCGATGCAAGTCGTGTCTGGGCCGGTCGGTCACCACAAGATTCATTACGAAGCACCTGCGGCTGATCGCGTCGAGGGCGAGATGGGAAAGTTTCTCGCGTGGTTCGACGGCAACGACCAAGAAGATCCGCTCCTAAAGGCGGGAATTGCGCATTTGTGGTTCGTTACGATCCATCCCTTTCAGGATGGCAACGGCAGAATCGGAAGAGCAATCGCTGAAATGTGTTTGGCCAGATCGGATGGAAGCGCTCAGCGTTTCTACAGCATGTCGTCGCAAATCCTTGAAGAACGAAAAGAATATTACGACGTTCTTGAGAAGACGCAGGCCGGATCGCAGGACATCACAAAATGGCTAACGTGGTTTCTCGAATGCCTGGGTAGAGCCATTGAACAAGCGAATCAAATCACAAGCAGCGCTCTGGAAAAGGAATTGTTCTGGAAAAGATTGAAGCAACGGAAGGTCTCGCTGAATGATCGGCAAACAAAAGTCCTGAACAAACTATTCACAGGATTCGAAGGGAAACTGACGAGAGACAAATGGATGAAAATGACGAAAGCTTCCTCCCGCACTGCCCTTCGAGACATCGAAGAGCTGATCGCCTTGGGGGTCATTGAACAAGAAGAGGCTGGAGGAAGAAGCACCTCCTACAGATTAAAGGAGATTACCGAATAGAAGTCTGGGAAACTTGACTAAAGCTGTAGCCGATTCTCTTCGCCTTCGCAGCACTCTCGAAAAATACGAGACTTTCCGTTAACGCCACGATAATAAGCCCCTCCGGTTAGACCTGCGATACGGACGAGCCCAAGGAGAGCGAGGAAACACACGAGACGCGCAAACAGGGAGACGGATTCAAGGAATACACCTCCATGAATCGCCAAGAAACAGCGAGTTTTGAGTGATGCCTGACCGAGGTCTCGCGATTTGTCGCAGTGCCAGTTAGGGCCAATGCGCTTAGTGGCAGTTCCGGCGTATAATTGGGCGGTAGAAGGCTGCTCCCCCCTTCATCCCAGAAGAATTAGAGACGTTGATGCCGAAAGCGATTGAGA
Source organism: Candidatus Acidiferrales bacterium (assembly GCA_049693595.1). Lineage (GTDB taxonomy): Bacteria > Acidobacteriota > Terriglobia > Acidiferrales > UBA7541 > Palsa-295. The sequence continues at coordinate 6,356 of JBAVQA010000034.1, forward strand.
GAAGAATTCTCTAATCGCACCGATATGCCCTTTGTACCGGCAGCCAGCTTGCGAAGGTGAGATCGGCGAATCGCGATTTGCCGGTCTCACCGAACTGAATTCAGTTCGGATGGAGAGAGAATGATGAATACAAAAAACCGCGCGCAGGAACATCGAGACAAAATCCGCAAGAAGTTTTTCCATGGTGAGGATGCTTGGACCGGAGAGAACGAAAAGGGTTGGTTCAAAGCGCCTCGGACATTGCCATTGGTTCTGGCGCTTATTTCGTCAAAAGGGGTTACTGGAAGATTAGATCCAACCAGAGTTTACTTGGAACTTTGGTCGAGACACATGGGCGAAGGTGTGATCGAAATGCGGCACGAAGGTGAGCACGCGTATGCAGCTGGCTATGTCGGCACACGCGGAATTCGAACATGGCAGGAGCGTATGAGGTTGCTTGAAAGTCTCGGAATTATTAAGACGAAACAGATTGGCGGATTGCGCTATAAGTATGTCTTGCTGGTGCACCCCACAACCGTTGTGGAAAAGCTCAAACAGGCCAATAAGGTTCCCGGCGATTGGCTGGACACATATCGTGACCGTCAGCTTGAAACGAAGGAACCCACGTTCAACGCAAGGAAGAAGGCCAAGGCAGGTCTGAAAGTAGTAACCATGAAACCGTCAAAGGTTCCGATCCCCAAATCTAGCGCGTCATAACGATGATGCCTATGAAAGCGCTATTGCTAACGCAAGATGAAAAGAAACGATTCAGACAATCTCCTGTGAAGTGCAGGCGGTTACCGCAAAAGATCGTGAGCCTCGCCGATTTCCTGGCCGTTATCAGCGACGCTATTCGCACAAATGATAGGTTTTGGTTCAGAGGACATGACGACGTTACTTACGACTTAACACCGTCAGCGTTACGTTATTCAGATTTAGCCAACCGCGCTAAGGCATTGGGGCTGATGGCGGATTTCAAGCGGATTGCCGAATTGAAACTTCGACGTGTCCCCGAGTCAGGCGAGGAACTCAAGTGGGCACTCATTGCGCAACACTATGGCCTACCAACCCGTCTGCTTGATTGGACAGAAAGCGCAACTACCGCACTCTATTTTGCGTGCTTGCAAGAAGAACGTGACGGTCTTGTCTTTATTCTCAATCCCGTGGACTTGAACAGGTTAAGTTATCCGCTCAAACCTCGCGTGTTAGACCCTCAGGAAGACTCTGCCATTATCCTTTCTTATTTGAGGGCGAGTCCGACGCGGTCGCGTGGAGGTCGGAACCCGGTCGCAATTTATCCGATATGGAATTCAGAGCGACTGATTATACAAAGAGGCGTGTTCACGCTGCATGGAAAAGTGTTTGATCTCGATGGCACGAAAATAGCATCCCTGATCGCCATACCGATTTTGAAAGAGTCCAAACCACGCCTGAGGAATGAGCTCCAGCGAATTGGAGTGGATGAGATGACCCTTTTCCCGGAACTGGAACATTCTTGTTCGCACTTGAAGCGCCGTGAGGGATTGGAGAATTGTAAATGACGCAGGCCGATTATATCCCGTTCATCAACTCGGAAACCGACTGCATCATTGCGACGCAGTTGTACTCCGACGCCGGTGTGATGCGAGTTTCCTTAGAATCGATCGACAAGATCGGCTCTAACCTTCCAAGCGGGCCGAAACGGTGGGTAGATGCGGCCATTGATGGCCTTCATCACAAAGATCTACTCAAACTGTCTGGCGGCTATCAAGACCATCTGAAGAAATTTACGGGATATGCGAGCATCAACGATCCACAGTTTCAGAAGAGCCCTAGCAAAAACGTCACGGACCAATTTGCGGCCTCGGTGCTTGAACATTGCAAAGCTCAGGCCGCTGACTGGATCAGCATTCCTCAATTGCCTATGGTCAACGATACGGCGCGAAATAAGATCAACAAATTTCTCGCCGAAGGCGCGCAGAACTGGAAGAGAAGTACTGGATACCCGGGGAAGCTGATCCTCCCTGTTATTTTTACAGACCAAAGGCAGCTCAACAAAAAGACGGAACGCAACAAGAAGATCATATCTATTGCAGCATGCTATGCGGCTGGGGCTGCGGATGGTGTCTGGGCTGCCGACTCAACGCTGAACGACCAGAAGGGCTCCGGCAAATTCGATGAACGGTTTCCCGCTCTGAGGAAGTTCCATGAAGAATTGAATGAACAGCTCCCGGAGAACGCGATAACGGTCTGTGGGCCCTACTGGGGAATGAACCTGATATGTTGGGTTCAGAATTGTGTCCGTTTTCCTGCAATCGGACTCGGCGGTTCTTACAAATACAATATACCGGGGCCAATACTCAACAGGAGCAACAAACGTCTGCCGTTGCGACCGTTGCGTCGGTGGGCCAATGCGAGTCCTCAACTGAAAGTTTGGTTGGCAAGTACCGTCGCTGCTCTTTCGGCGAGCGACCCCGCAAAAGCTGATTTCGCTGCTCTTGAGAAAGAGTTCTCAAAATTCCAAGTAGTAAGATATGGGAAGATGCAAATAGCCTCTTTCTACAAGGATTGGTTTGACAGGATCGCGACCTTACCGCCTGCGGGCCGTGCTCTCGCTCTTTATCAGGACCTCTCCTCTGCTTATGTCTTGGGCAAGACCCTCGAAGCTCTACCAGCCGAGGAAGAAACCGCTAGGAGACCTGAACGCGTCGCTCAGCAACTGATGATGAATTGTCTCTAGTCCGCCAGAATCGTTCGACACAGTGCATTTGCAGTGTATCGTCCTGCGCGTACCGAGCTTGCGCGGGGGAAATCACCTTGCAAGAGGTTCGCGTAACTCCGAGCACACCGATGCCCGCCTCTCTGAACTCCGAGTATCGCGCGTTGTCTGCAAACCGACTGGCGGTCAGTTTTGGCAAGGCGATATACGATTCCGTCGCGAAGGCACAATTCGACAAGGCTTGAGACAGTGCTTCAGAAATTCGCGAGAGCTTGAGCTCGACAGCGACGATGCGGTCGTGAATCGGTGCCCAGCCATTCAGTTTTTGCAAAGTTCCATTTTTCTTGGACACAACGAAGCCGTTTGATATCAATATGGCGAGATCGCGGTCAATCGTCGATCCGAACACGGTTTCCCCTGCGGCCTTTTGCAGGCGCTTCAATGTGATCGATTGCCCCGATTCCTGATCTGGGATATGGCGTAGCAACTCAACACGCTGAATGGGCCCAATGGGGTGATGTTGGCGGAAGGAAAGGCGTTTCGCCACCTGTGCTTGGTTGAAGGACAGACCGACGAGATCACAAATACCCCAAGGGAGGCCAAATTCGACTTTCGTGAGGAGACTCTGACTGTGAAGCCACTTCAACACGGGCTTCGTCATCTCAGATTCGCGGGCAAACGGCACAGGACACCTCGCCCAGATGGGCTACAGCATAGTATAGTCTGCTTCCATTGGATCGTAAATTTGTCCACGACGTATAACAATTGAGGAAACAGTTCGGGCCCAGCAGGTCGAAGCATAGCGGTATGTTCGGTCTAGCTTCAGTCTAGTTAAAGAGGTTGGTTGCACCGCGTGTTTTCCGCGTAAGCGACACCAGATGCGGCACTTGTGTGATTGGCCCTGCGTCTTGCAAAGCAGGTGCTCTCCAATTTCTTCGGTGTCATGTAGGTGTCATGCGAATCGTGATGATTTACGGCAAAAAGCAAACAAAAGCTGAAAAGAGAAGGTGAATCTGACTTGCCCCGTTTGATCAGAACTTGCTGAATCCCCCCGATTTGTCTCGGCTCCGGCAACTTGTGATTAATTTGGTTTCAAGGCTGTTAACCGAAGGGTTGCTAGTTCGAATCTAGCCCGGGGAGCCAAACTTCTCAATCAGTTAGCGAGCTGTCGCGCACGTGGCATTTGAGACTGTGCCCAGTTTTGTGCCCCGTCATCTTGAATTCCCGCTAGGTTTAGCGCATTGACAGCCTGTCGCTGAGCCATCTGTCCAATGTGGCCGTAGCGCCTCGACATTCGCACTGTTGTGGACGGGCTCCATCCCATGATCGTTGCCACAACCGAAAATGGAACGCCTGCCTCAAGCATCCGAGTGCAGCCAGTGTGCCTCAGGTCGTGGAATCGACAGGAAACGCCCGCGCGAGTTTTCGCCGACTCCCAAGCTTCCTTCCAGCGGCCAATCGGTTTTGTCGGATCACTGTCATATACGACCGTCACTCCGTCCCCAGACGCTCCATAGCGTTCCGCAGGGAAAACGAAATGATTTGGCTCACGTGTTGGAAAAAGACTTGCCCAAAAGCCGAGGATCGCGACTGCACGGTCGTTTAGAGGGAGAAGGCGACCCGTTCCGGATTCAGTCTTGCTGAGGCCCACAGTGAGTGTGCAGGAATTGAGGTCAATCTGTTCCCATTTGAGCAAGCGAAGTTCTGAGTAACGCATGCAGGTATTGAGAGCAATCAACACCGCCGGATACAGTGAGCGCGAGCGGCTTGCACGGCAGGATTCCAGCAGGGCAGTTTCCTCGTTCCGGCTGATGGCCCGCCCGATGTCCTCGCGGACTCGGAGCATACGCACGTCGGGTTGGATTGATGCCCAAAGGCGATGCTTCCGCAGAATTGCGCGCAACGTTCCCACTTCGAGGTTGACTGTCTTAGGAGCTGCGCCCTTTTCGAGGCGAGATGCTTGATACAGCGAGATGTCGTCGGCGACGATGTCGCACAACAGCATTTTTCCGAAGTAGGGATTGATGTGTTTCAGATTTGCGCGTTCAATAATCACGCTACGGGGTGACAAGTGAGCGGTCTTGGATCTTAGCCACGTTTCAGCGGCTGGTGAAAAGAGCTGAGCCGCGCGTGCTTTCGAAATACCGTTGAAGGAGCCTTCTAAATCCCGGTGGCGGGAGCGCTCTGCGTCTTTCGCAACAGTTTTGCTCTCGCTCTTCGTAGACTCGCGGATCGTCTGGCCCGCGAATCGGAATTTGTACCACCAAACGTCTCCCCTCTTATAAACGCTCATCGCGCACCATCCTTTTTCGGCGGTCGTCCGCCCTTCTTGCCATTATCTCTTGCAATTTCTCGAATGCGCTCAATCCCTAATCTCTCGACGCGCGCCTCGTAGCTACGCTTGCCGAGCCAACTTGTAAACCGTTGAATCTCACTCCGCTTCATATTCATTATCCTAATCTGTTTAGGTTATAAAGTCAAGCTTTTCAGATGATAAAATCGGCTCGCGGGTAAGCGGGCAAGCCCAAGAGTAACTGGCATCCCCCACCCTGCCGCGCTCGTTCCAATCAACGGGATGGAGCGAGGGAGATTGATATGGAACCAAAAGTCGAAACGTTGTTCGGCGAGGACCGAGAAGGGGAACGCGCGCTATGCCGCATTGAGCGCAAAATAGAAAAATGTGGATCTCGTGATTTGAACGTGTTGGTGGCTGCGGGCATGGACAGACGCGTCTTGCTTAGAGTTTTGGCCTTGGCCGCCACCGGTGATGATACTTGGGCCGTAGAAACAATGCGGAGTCGTCAGGATTCTCTCAAGAGCATGGCTTCCCGTTTGGAAAGGCTCGCCCGGGACGCTAAGTCGTTGGTAGACGACCCGCTCTCAAAAATTCAAGTGTGGGCTTACATGCATGGGGGAGGCAGGGCGATAGGGATGCAGTGGCCCATCTTATGGAAAGATGTAATTGGAGTGCCGCTCATTCCCATTTCAATGAAAGCATTGGGTAAGTACATGAACGAAGAAGCGAAGGCATTCGGCAAATACTTGCGGATGTATGAACGTACCAACCGAACCGTAGTTATGCTGCTTGTAAATTGCTGGATGGCCTGCCTCCCAAAGCTAGACGCACAAAAGCTTAAGTCGGGTCGTAGGAAACTGTTCTCATTCGATTACTTCGAGGAATTAGCCCGATTGTTGACTGACGCTTCTGAAGCCGCGGGTAAGGACAAAATATTCTCTGCTGATGGGCTGCGCCAGACATTTAAACGGCACGGAACACGCATGATTCGCCTATGGCTCAAGTTTTCCGGTCCTTCTCCGCAACCGGAACCAGCTCATATGCCCGCCGTCCAGAGAAAAACTCCCCTGGCCGGTGCCCTGACAATCTCAACCTTGCATCCGGACAGATCGACCCCCTAAAATTTTCGCGAACCGTTCGTTCGAAATCGTGATTCGTCACTTATCTTCGTAGTTGGCATTAGATAATATGAATCAGTCGTTCAGAGGTGTCGTAATGGCTGAAGAACGTGGCCGGGAGAGACAGGAAAGGCAGAGAGCGACGTCCGAATCGGACCAGTGGCACGATTTCCACGAGAAATTCCAAGCCCTCTCTAACGAGGAACTCAAGGAAGGAGCCTCGCAAAGGGATTGTTTCGTCCGCGCCTATTTCACGTACAGGAAAGGCGCTGAAATACTTCACGTCTTGAGGGATGCGCGCTGGGCCTTCGCCTTGTTCAGTGGTAGCGACAAGCCCCCGACAGAGCCGAAGGCGCCGAATACTGGGTTGACCGCTTACGGGCCTTTTTGTCTACTTGAGACGCCAGAATGTGGGCTATGGTCGCTGAGCGCAGGCGAAAGCGAAAACTTCTCGGAGCGAGCCCAAACTCTTGGAGCACGGGCCGGAGTCGCTTTGGGTTGTCCGACCGGCACCGATCCTCTCGATTCTTGGCTCCATCGGCTCCTCTGTGATTTGCGCGAAAACAGAAGCAAACTGCTCTTTGCTGATAATGGCAAAGACGGAATGATCGTTCGCGTTTGCGAGGCTTCAGCCAACTTTTGCTTGCGACTTGAGAGGAGGGCACTTGGAGCCTCGGTGTCGACTAATCCGCGAGACGGCAAACATCGCAAGCCGGAGCGCGGTGATCCAGAAGTAGCGAAGCGGCGCTCCCTAGTCCGGTCAAATCCTAACACCCCGGCTGATGAACTGTGTGCAATCCTTGATCGAAAGAGCGTTCGGGTCCCGTTTAAATGGCAGGATGCGGGGTTCAATGAGTGGACGAAAGCTTACAAGAACCCCGAATATCGGAGCCGAATCGACGTGCTCGTCTCAAAAGACAGGACGAGCGGCTGACGCGCACTTTCCTTCTTTCCTCTGCCTCTTTCCGTCCTTCCGTAAGTCTTTCACAACACGTGTCGCTTCAAGGCATTAGAACCCCGTTTCACTTGCGATAGATATTTTCTTTCCTCTTTGATTCTAGTTGTTCATTTCCTGCGATGCTCGCCGGTGAACTGCGATGGAGGAGAGTCGGTGATGCAAGATCGACTGTTGACCGTGAGAGAGGCTGCGACACGTACGGGGCACAAAGAATCGACCTGGAGGGCATGGATTTTGCGCCGAGCGGTGCCTTACCACAAGTTCGGGCGCTCCATTCGCATAGCGGAAAGCGATCTGATTCGCTTGATTGAGGAATCCCGCATTCCGGCGCGGGAGCCGCGTCAATGACCATCACTGAACTTTCGGAGCGGTTCCGTATCACGCGGGTGTTGCTCGAAGCAGTAGGTGTACGGCACGAAACGGATGCCGAGGTGCGCGAATTACTTGGAGTTCACGGACGCGCGCGTCAGGACTTGGGCGGGATTGTTTTCCCGTACCGCGATCCGCGCGATAGTCGTGTCCTGAGCCATCGCGTGCGACTCGACATACCGGTCGCAGATGGGCAGAAATATCTTTCGGAGCAAGACTGCCGCGTTCTTTTCTTCCCGCCGACTCGTGACAGCGAATTGACTGACATATCGTGTCCGGCTGTGATCGTCGAGTCTGAAAAAGCTGCGCTCGCATTGACGGCGCTCGCCGCCCGGAACGGCCAAAAGTTGCTGGTCGTGGCAACCGGCGGCGTATATGGGTGGAGGCGAAAGATCGGGATCGAATCGACTGCGGACGGTGAACGCGAAGTTGTTACCGGCCCGAGCCCGAGTTTCGATTGGGTTGTGTGGGGGGGCCGGAAAGCAATCGTCGCGTTTGATTCAAACGTGGCAGGCCGCCGCGATCTTGAAAGAGCACGGCTCTCGCTCGCGAAGGAATTGCTAAATCGGGGAGCGCAAGTGTTCATCGCCAGCACCCCGCGGCGGATAGGCGTCAACGGGCCGGATGATCTAATCGCCGTTGCTGGTGACGATGCGGCACTTCAAATGCTCGACAGAGCGGCGCCGTTCGCCCATGTCGCAGTGACCCCTCCCACGCAAACAGGCTTTGTTCTGACGCGACTAAGTGATCTTTTCAACAAACCAGACAAGCCGGTTGATTACGTTCTCGAAAACGTGCTTGTCGCGGGTGGGCTTTCGGGGGTTTTTGCAAAACCAAAGGTGGGCAAGAGTACGTTTGCCAGGAACCTCTGCTTGGCAGTCTCCCGTGGTGAGGACTTCCTAGGGTTGAAAACGAAAAAGGGCGAGTGCATATACCTGGCGCTCGAAGAACGCGAGGAAGACATCCGCCAAGATTTTCGCGCTATGGGTGCGGATGGCAGCGAGCCTATCTACGTCCATGCCGCGAGTGCTCCGGCTGAAGGGATCGTCGCGCTCTGCGACTTGGTCCGGGAGCGGAAACCCGTTCTCGTGGTAATTGATCCTCTGTTTCGACTTGCTCGCATTCGTGACGAAAAAGCATATGCGGAGACTTACACAGCCCTCGGGCCATTGATTGACGTGGCTCGTGAAATAGGTACGCACGTCATGTTCTCCCATCACGCGGGTAAGGGTATGAAGGCCGACTCCGTTGACTCGCCTCTTGGGAGCACGGCCATCGGCGGAGCCGTTTCGACATTGGTTGTCCTCAAGCGGACAAGAAACCGCAGAACCATCGAAACAGTCCAGCGCGTGGGCGCGGACATTCCTGAGACCGTCCTGGAATTCGAGTCCAACACCCGGCGGCTCACTCTGGGCGGAACTCGCTTTGACTCGGAACGTCAGGAGTGCGAGATGGAAATCCTCGAATTCCTCAAGTCGGCGAGTGATCCACAAACGCAGGAGCAAATCCGCGACGGCGTCGAGGGTCAAACGAGGGTCATTCGCGCGGCCCTGACCGCGCTCGTGGCCGCCGCAAGAGTAGATCGGACGGGAGACGGGAAGAAGGGGAAACCATTCCTGTACGCATTCCCGAATTCTGGTTCCGAACATATAGCAGGAACCAGGAAACCAGAATCCGAAGGTCAGGGTGAAGTCACTGAAAAGAATGAGCGAATTCCGGTTCCCGAAAATTCGCAACCGTCGATGGTGGTTTCAGACGTCGAGCAGGGCGACGACACGGTGCGTCTATGACTCAAGTTGCTGAAATCTTGACCGAGCTTCGCGGGCGTGGAGTAAGCGTCACGGTCGAAGGTGACATTCTCTGTCTCAGACCGAGGCGTGCGTTGGACGATGCGTTATTGGCCCGTGTGCGAGACTCGAAGCCTGCCATTTTGGAGGTCTTACGAAAACTTACGTCGAATTGTGTGGCGACGCCCGCCCAAATCCAAGCGACCGCGATGTGCTGGCATTGCCGTGGATCGGGGGAATGCAATTGCTCGACATGCGGCGTGATGAAACCGTCCACCATATGGGCGGCGGGGGAATGCGTTGCTTGCAAACCTGGGAAGGCTCGGGTTCAGTGAATGCGAATGCCGGAGACACCGAAGGGACCTGAATCATGCCGAGGATTTGCAACAGAGAAGGTTGCGGGAAACGAATCCTGGCGAAAGATGGCACCCCGGATTATCGGAAGCACTTCTGTGGTGCGACGTGCCTGAAGATCGACAAGCGCGAGCGATTGCGAGCGAAGAGGACTCGGCTGGAGGATCGCCGCTGTCCTCATTGCGGTCGAAAGTCCGCCCTCGGTGCTAACACCGACAATAGCACCGAGGTTTGACGAGTTCGGGAGGCATCCTCCAATGGCCGTGTGAAGCTTCACCAAACGCGTGGCGACGCGCAGTCGTGTGGGCCGGGGCGCGTACGCCGAAACGTGACATTGAGCGTCCCCAAAAGCCCGCCTTGAGAAAGTAGCGCTATTGGATTATGTCGAAGGGAGAAGTCGAACATGAGGCGCGAGAAAAATACGGCTGCTAAACAGTGGGCGGAAGTCGGATGGACCGAGTTAGCTTTTTCCAGTGAAGGCAGCGGAAAAAGTGGCAGGGTAGCCAGTGGTCTAGGTCGGACGAGATTGTTAACAAATGCCAGGGTTTTCGCAGAGCGGTAATCACTGAAGGCAGTGAATTGACGGGCCGTCCAAACAAAATGTTGGCTGCGCTGGCCGCGAGAGTGAGGTTGGGCGTCGCGAAGGAAAGGGAGGATTCCCTTGAGGAAGCGAGGCTTCTCACACCCGAGGAAGAGCTAGAGCAACGCAGGTTGGAACTGACGAACGGCCTGACGGTCATGCAGCGGCTCTTTCTTTTTGGGAAGCTGAGCGGGTTGAACGACAAAGACGCGGCGATTGCGGCGGGGTATTCGGTGAGCGTGGCCGAGAACACCAAACAGAGGATTTGGAAACCGCGTGTCCGTGTGGAGTTTGAGCGATTGCAGCGCGGCCCGCAGAATGCGAATCGGGAATGACGAACCGCAAGAAACCAAAGACTGACACGGCCCCGCCAATCGGGGAAAAACTCCTGACGCTGCGGGAAGCGGCGGACGTGCTGCGCCTCAGCACGCGAACGGTGCGGGAATACGTTCATCTGGGAAAGATTGAAGGCCGGATCATCGGTGGACGATGGAGACTTAGGCGTGCAGACCTTGACGCTTTCTTTGAAAACGCGCCGCGTAACTGGGATTTCGTTGGAAAGAATGAACACGGGGATTAGATGGTGAACGGACGCACATATCCGCGATACAGGTACGAAGGACGTTTCTACGGACGCAGAGTGAACTGCGAATGTGTTCCAGCGTTGCCTGCGTGGGCCGTGCGCGAAGTCTTGGACGATCCGCGAAAGATTCGTTATCTCTTAGTCTGGAAGAGTTCGTGGGATGGCGAAGTCAAAGAGGCCGTACGCGTGGCATATCTCGGTCGCACGCCGTACCTCCCCGAAGGTGATTCGATAGAGGTCAAGCGCACCGACGGAAGCGTCGTACATCTCCGAGCTTTCAAGCGGCCCGTTCCCAGAAATGGTGGACGGGTTCTCTTGCTTGCATGCCCCTGGTGTTGCACTCTCAGGCGTGCCTTGTACGGTTGGGAGCCAAGTGAAAACCATACTAGCAGCGCTCGGAGGGCGCAGTGGCAGTGCCGACTCTGCGCTGGTTTGAGGTACGCCTCGGAAGGTGGTGCGCTGGTACTTCGGTCGCGTTGCGCGATGCTTCGCCCATTGTCGGGCCTATCTAGCCCGCGTCCTGAACCCTGGTTCCCCTACATCTTTTCCTCTCCGGCTGACGCAGCGGCTGCTGGATTCGTCACATTAACGCCATAGAGCGGAGTGCAGTTCAGAAGTAATGAATAGGTCGGACGAAAGCTGTTAACAAAAGCTAAGGTTGCCGAGGGTTCGCGGAAAGAAGTCAAGCACGTCAGGAGGTCGGATGAAGCTATCGCTGCTAACAACGACACAACACCCAACTTTCCAAGATTCAGAGTCGGACGAAAATACTGCCTCAGAACAGGCAAACATGCAGGAATTCGTGGAGGCCGAAAGGTCGGACCTGCGAAACGGTCTTACTCGCCGACAACGCACATTCATCCTGGAGAAGCTGGTCGGACTTAATGACAAAGACGCCGCACTTTCTGCTGGGTATTCCTTAAGCGTAGCGGAAAACACGAAGCAGAGGATATGGAAGCCGCGAGTGCGCGCTGAGTGGGAGCGGTTGCGATGCGAGATTGCCGCCAGACTGTTCCGCTAGGAAGGGCCAACAATTGCAGAACTTCAAGTTGACGCGGCTGGGGAATTCAGAGCGATTTTCCGGTTTGGGTGGGTTGGACTGTGACTTGGCCATGAATGTCTCCGCATTCTATTAAATCACAGGTCGCGACACCGCTAGTTTCATCTCTGACTCACGATTCAGGTAAGCCACCACATTCCTACAGGGATCGCACGCAGGCAGGTGCGCGATAAACTTCCCGTTCAAAACCATCTTTGCATATCGCTTGCAGGGCTGAGGTTCGGATTGATCGGCGTTAGCCGAGAACGTTGTGGGCTTACGAGGCTTTCTTGTCCGCTCTCGAAACATCATCGGCGTCCGCCGAAGCTGACCTCCGGCACTCCTATAGCCTTTGTTGGCGAAGAGATTGTGTATATGGATGCTTAATTGTCCTACAGAGCCCTTATCACTCTACGTAAATTAACTTGACAGCAAACACATGACTCTGTCATACCGCAGGCACACTTGATCTGCGCGGAGGTCCTATGGCTCTGAAGCGGCTTGCCCTTCTGCCCTGCGTTCTCTTTGTCTTCCTTTCGGCCTACGCTCAGCAGCCTTCGACAACCCCGTCGCAGGATCCTCAAGCCATCTCGATTTTGCAACAAAGCGTCAGCACTATGGCGACTACTACTCCTTCGGATTCCATCGCAACCGGAAATGTTCAGATCCAAGCGGGAGGAGCGCAGAGCACGGGAACCGTCCGCATTTTGACAAAGGGAACCGCTGAAAGCCTATGGCAGTTAACTCTTCCGAATAGCGCGAAAACGATCATTTTCTCCAATGGACAGGCCAGCGAATCGGATGGCAGCGCTGCCCAGACTTTGCAACTGGAACTTGCCGTGACTTCCCAAGTCACCGAGTTTCCGCTACCGCTGCTCATCTCCATTCTGAATAACCCTGACTCCTCGTCTCAATATGTCGGGCTGGAGACATCCGGTTCTACGTCTTTGCAACATGTTAGGGTCTGGGATTCGTTTGCGTCGTCGCCGAATCTCGCAGCTCTGTCCACGTTTTCAACAAAAGACATTTGGATTGATGCTTCCTCTGGCCTGGTTCAGAGAATTTCGTTCACCGTACGTTCCGCGCAAGGCGCTTCGCCCGGTGTGGCAATGGATGTCTATTACTCGGGCTACCAAGTGGCATCCGGTGTCGCATATCCTTACAACATCCAAGAATCAATGAACGGCACTCCCTGGGCCTCGATCACGATTCAAACCGTTTCCTTCAACAACGGGCTTACCGATTCACAGTTTGCCGTTCAATAGGAGCGACCATGAGGAAGCTAATCATTCTGATGGGCCTCGTCCTTTTGACTCCGCGTGTCCAGGCTCAGTCTCAAATTACCGGGTTTCCTATGTACGGTTCTTTTGAAGTCGGAGATGCGGACGCTGTGAACCGCCAGAATCTGAACACGAATTTGACTGTGCCGATTTCTTCCGGAACAAGCCGCGGGACTAATCTAAGCTCTAGCATTGCTTACAATTCATTGATTTGGCAGAACACTGGCACCAACTGGGTCCCTGCCGTGGGTGATGGTGGGCAACCGACGTGGGGCTGGAGTCTGACGTCGCCTCTCGGGACGATTCCGTACGAGCTCGTCACGGGCCAATGCATGGTGATGGAAGGCCCAAACCGTTATGCATACTATCCAACCTCAAATTACAGTCAATATTCCTATGTCGAACCGAACGGCACAACTCATCCATTTGGTGTGGCCTACGCTTACATCCCCTCCCCCTGTACGGGTGCTGGAACACGCATCACCGGTGGGGCATACGCTGGTGACGGCAGTGGTTATTCTATAAGTATAACGAACCCCAGTAACCCAGTGGTGTACAGCCCCTCGGGTGTGCAAATTATGAATGCCAGCCTGACTGACAATAACGGAAATTTGATTACCAGCACTGTCGTAAGTTCTTCGGAGACGGACTGGACCGATACGGCAGGTCGAACAGCATTGAAGATCATCACGGGGACAACGTCAAATCTATACGAATATCAGGATACCACCGGAACATACCAGACCATCACGGTTGCTCTTCAGAGCTTCCACGTCAAAACGAATTTTGGCTGCTCCGGAGTAGTGGAGTACTCAGCTAATGCTAGTTTGCCGGTCTCGGTCTCCTACCCCAATGGTCTCAAGTACACGTTTGCCTATGAGGCCACACCCGGAAACTCGGGGTACGTGACGGGGCGGGTCTCGGAGGTCACGCTTCCGAACGGCGGTTACGTCCAATATCAATACGGCTCGACGAACGACGGAATCAACTGCTCGGACGGAACGATCACCAGCCTCACGCGCACCATATATGACGGAGCGAATACGCACGTATGGCAGTTTAGCCGGGCACTGTCCGGTTCGAATTGGCTAACGACTGTAACCGCTCCACAGATGCCCTACGACACCGCCGCGAACCAAAGCACTTTCCTTTTTAATACCAGCGGCCAAGAGTTAACCGAGAAACTTTACCAAGGTTCAACCAGCGGAACGTTACTGCGGACAATCAACACGACGTGGGCGAGTAACGGCACACCGGCAACAAAAATCACAATTCTTGAAGACAACAGCACTCAGTCTGAGGTGGAGACGACCTACGACACATATGGAAACCTCGATGTTTTGAAAGAACACGATTACGGCACGGGCGCTCCAGGGTCGATCCTTCGCACGACGACATACACGTATCTCAGCACCAGCGCCTACATCACATCGAATATTCTAAATCGTGTAACCGAGAAATCCATCGCCGACTCAACCGGAACAGTCCAATACGTCGAGGACACCGCGTACGACGGGTCGGCCTTGAGCCCTTGCCCAACGGGCGTGGTTCAACACAACGATACGAACTATGGATGCAGCTTCCTGACCCGCGGCAACCCCACTTCTGTCACAACCTACACGAACGCCTCGACCAAGGCCGGAGCCGAAGTAAAAAATCAGTCTTACGACATCTTTGGAAATTTAGTGCAAGCAACCTTGGACTGTTGCAATTCGAAGACGTGGACATACTCGGCCACAACTGAATACAGTTACCCCGATTCAGATACTTGCGGCGCGACGGGCGGACCACAATTGACGACGCGCTACACGTACAACGCCTATACAGGCCAGCTCGCATCTTCGACGGACCCAAACAGCCAAACAACATCGTTTGCGTATGATTCCATGCTCCGGCCAACGACTACGATCAGGCCCGACTCCGCCCAAATTGTTCAGTCCTACAACGACACGTCACACACCACCAGCATCTCTAATCCAATTCAGGGAACCGCTGTCATCACGAACACAACTTACCTGGACGGCCTAGGCAGAACCTCGCAGAGAAGTATCTTTGACGCGTCGAGCAACTTGTATTCGACCACACAAACGGAATACGACGGGCTGGATCGCCCCTATAACGTCAGCAATCCGTTCACCTCGTCCGCGCAATACTGGACCGAGACCACCTACGATGCGCTGGGCAGAAAATTGAAAATCATCTTGCCTGATAGTTCCCAACTTACACATGCTTACGCGGAGGCCTCGACCACGGTCACGGATCCGGCGGGCCACCAAAGAAAATACCAGGCGGACGGCTTGAATCGCCTTTCCATTACCTACGAGCCGGACCCTAGTAATGGGAATTCGCTCACGCTCCAAACCAATTACTCCTACACTGTTCTCGGTCAACTGGCCTCGCTTACCCAAGGTTCTCAAACCCGTACCTACTCTTACGACGGAATGGGGCGCCTCACCAGTCACGTATTGCCCGAATCCGGAACTACATCTTTTGAATACAATAGCTTCGACAAACTTACTCAGCGAACTGACAATCGCGGTGTGATCACCACATATTCGTATGACACAGTCAACCGCCCGTACCAGATAATCTACAACGTGGGGACAACCGGAGTCGCGGCAACGCCTACTGTAACCTACGCGTTCGGGACGAGTGCATCGCAATTAAACAACGGCAGACTCCTTACCTTAACTGATGGCCTCGGAACAATAACGAACACGTATGACAATCTTGCCCGCACAACGCAAGTCCAGCACGTCATAAACGGCAGCACCTACACGATTGGTTATGCATATAATCTGGCCGGTGCTGTGACGTCATTGACCTATCCCTCGGGCCGTGTGGTCCAGGCCTCGTACGATGCGATAGGCCGCCTTTCCTCCCTATTGAATGGCACCACCACCTACGCCAGCAGCTTTTCTTATAATTCCGCTTTCCAGCCCACAAATTTTACGATGGGAAACGGCGTAGCGTTCACGGCCGGATATTCCGCCAATCGTCTCCAATTGCAGTCCCTTAACTACACCGGCGGATCGACAGTTTTCAGCACGACATATGGCTACACGCAGAACGGCGGCAACAATGGGCAGATTACAAGCATTGCGGACAGCGTCGATTCCGGCCGCACCATTGCTTACACTTATGATGCCTTGGGCCGCATTTCCACCGCTGTCACCACGGGTTCAGCCAACTATGCAAAGTGGGGTCTATCCTGGAGCTACGACCGCTATGGCAATAGGCTGTCGCAGAGCGTGACGGCAGGCACGGCTCCTTCTAATTCCGTCGTCGTGAATACGGCCAACAACCGAATCACCACGACGGGTTATTCCTACGACGCAAATGGAAATCTTACCAACGACGGGGTCAACACCCTGGCCTACGATGCAGAAAACCGGATGGTCAGCTCTATCGACGGTTCCGCTTCAGGCACTTACTCTTATCGCGCTTCCGGCCTACGAACCGTGAAAGTTTCCGGAGGAACGACGACTGTCTATCTGTTTGACGGCAACCGCGACATCGCCGAATACACCAACGGGACTCTTGCCAATGAGTACGTTTATCTGGGAAGCAAGATGATCGCCTCCTACTTGAGCGGGACCTTGTACTACGAGGCCTCCGACCATCAATCGATTCGCGTCAATTTGAACACTAGCGGAGGTATTGCGGGACAAAAAGGCCAATACGCTTTTGGCGAGGATTGGTACCCCAGCTCTCTCACGAACCGTCATTTCACGACCTACGAGAGGGATTCGGAGTCGTCGAATGACAATGCTTTGCATCGCTTCTTTGTGAACCGGCTGGGCCGCTTTTCTAGCACCGACCCGATACCCGGCGGAGGTCAAAACCCCCAGAAGTTTAACCTCTTCAATTACGTTCGGAATGACCCGGTCAAGAACACGGACCCGGACGGTCGATTTGACTTTCCTTCCCCTATTTATTGTCCCGGTAGTATTATTCCGTGCGGTTGCGACGATATTGATTGCCTCGGTGGAAGCGACGGAGGTTGTAATCCCGACTCGGTCGGAGAAGCGAGCTCATGCCCGCCTCAAGAGCCTGCTCCTCCGCCGCCCGCAGATCAAACGCTTTCCCTACAAAAGGGTAGTTGCCAACGTAGCCCGGTGCGCGGCGAATTCGTCCTAAGTTGTCGGTGGAGCAACGGTAGCTGCACGAAAAACTATAGCTCTTACGGGTTCGAAGGTTGCTTGGACGACCAGACTGCTTTCGAACACGATCAAGGACAGATTGTAGCCTATCGCTGTTGTCAGACCATTACAGTTGACGCCTCTTGTGACACTATTACGAGTCCACATTTTTGCACAAGCAGGACCATTTTTCCGCCCATGCCACAGAACGCTCGGAGGTGAAGAGGAGAAGAGGAATATGTTTGGCAAAGTGGCCCTGATTCTTACGTCTGTGATTTCAATTGCTTCGTGCTCGGCGGCATACGCCGAAACTCACGATTTTTCGATACAGCTGAGCGACTTAAGCCCTGCAAGCAGTCCATTGCAGGCCTCCGGGCAGGCGTCATTTCATGTGGATGTGACAACAGGCACCGTTTTCGAGAGTTGCGCCCTCGACGGAAGACTCAGAAATGCATCGTCCAAGGCAATCCTCGCGTTCGAGGCCTCCTTAGATTTGCTCCCCGGCTATAGCGGTGGTGTTCACCAGGACTATGACATTGATTATATTTTTGACGACCATTTGCTTGAGCCAGGGTCTCAGATTCCGATACAGGAAAGACCGCAGCCGTGGCAAATGCCTACTAACGGACAGATTTCCCCACGGAAAGCCCGGGCCGAGTTTCGCGTAACATTTGTGCAATTCGCTGATGGATCAACTTTTGGCAAAAGCAGCTGGGGAGACGCATTAAGCGGTGAGCGTAAGACCAAGATAGGCATCATGACTGCGCTCTTGCAGGCGTACCAATCAAGAAAAGAGGTTGGCCTGTCTTCCGCCATTGCTGACGGCCTCGCCAAGAGCGACAACTCAATATCCGTGAAAATCTGGTACCGCGAACTCAAAGACATTATGGATGCGAAGGGGGCCAAGGCCTGCGTGACAGAGATTGAGAGCCGTCTAGCCAACGCGAAGTCGCGCATGGATGTTCTGTGAGCTACAGCAGGCGAGGCCGGGCCGAGCCCGCCGCGGCGGGATGATTATAGGCTGTGATTTTCACGCCCGCGTTGACGTTACGCTTTCATCACTACACCTTTTGCGCAGCTTCACCCGCGCAATGTCGTTGCCTTAGCGAGTCTTTCAAGGATTTGCGGCTATTTGGGGCTGGATTTCGACCGCGTCTTCGGCCGACCGCCAAGCTTTCCGTTCTCTCTGGCGGCCTTTGCCTTCGCTTTCGATTTGACTGAGCCCCCGAGCTTCCCTAGCTGGCGGGCGATTTTGCTAACATCCATTCACGCAGCCTAAACCGGCCCAGTTTGGCTGTCAACGCCAGGGTTTCGTGCAGCTGCTTTACCCATACGCTTGGGTTTAGTGTTGTGGGACATTTTGTGGTCTGGCCGTTTCCGATCTACTCTTCTCGCAAACAAAACGAATGACTTAGGAACCATTCGCCAGTGCACAGAACACCTCTACTGTGCATCTCTATTGTATAACCCAAGCGCTTGGGTTATACTGTTCCTTAATAGTGGAGGGGTGTTATGGACTCTAACGAGCGACAGGCTGCAACTTCAGCAAATCAACGCACACACCTGACTGAATCGGAGATGTTTGAGATTCTCGAACTGGCGCGACAGACCGACGCTCGCGCGTGGGCGATCTTCGCCCTGGCCTTCAATCACGGTATGCGCGTCACCGAATGTCTTCAACTTCGCTTCGAAGGTGACATCAATTGGAGAGATCGGACAATTACCGTTCGAAGACTCAAAGGGTCGCTCACCACGACTCAGCCGCTCATGGAGATGCGCGGTAAGCCTGCTTTGTCCGAACTGGCCGCGCTGAAAGCCTATCTGAAGATTCGTATCGAGGATGGCTCAGGGATGTTGTTCACCGGTCAGAAGGGCGCTTTGAAGCGCTGGACTCTCACTCGGATGTTTCGCTCCTACTGTGAGCAGGTTTCAAAGGCTCGGGTTGAACGTGGACTCGCCCCTATCGCTAGAAATGCGATGCACTTTCATTCCATCAAACATACGATCGCCACGATTTTGGCATCAAGGGTTGATAACATTTTCATCGTCAAGACGCTGTTGGGCCACTCTGCGATTTCCAGCACCATGCAATATTGCCATCCAGACCAGAAAGCCGCGTCCGCCAAATCGAAGGAAGTCTTGGCCCAAGTTTTCTCGGAAGTTTAGTGTACCGACTTCTGGAAGCTAACAATCAAGATTAGAATTGGCTGATAATTTCCTTTATAAGCGGATATCCAAATGCGAGCACCGCATCCGCAAGTGACCCCATGATGTTCCAAGAGCCGAGTAGCGATCCGCGTTCAATCATTCTGCGCGGTTGCGTCTGGTCCGCCCGGAGTTTATAGCGCATGTTCCACTGATACCATGTCCAGATCAGAGGTAGCGAGATGAGGATCCAACTGACGCCCCAAAGTCCATGCATAATGAGGGCGTGCGCTAGATTAGCGTTTGTCCTCAACTTCACTCACATAATTCCCAAGAACGTATATGGAAGATAAGCTCCAGCAAGTACGAGTGAACACACCTGCCATTCCAAGAACAACTTTACGAAGCTATATCCCAAGTGGAGCCAGCTCTTAAAAGATATCAAGTATTCATTTGACATGGACGGACTTAGGGCGTATACAGCCTCCACATAATATTCGGAGTGTATTAGCTAATGTGTTTAGTGAAGTTTTCGATCTGAGCGGAGAGGCATCATGAAAAAAAAGAAGAAAACACGTTCGACGCCCATCAAGTCCCGAATTCTTCGGCAAATTGCGTCGGAGGTGAAAGCCGGGAAAAAGGATCTGCTCGCTGGAGTCGGCCATTCGAAGGGCGATCACCTTAGCAGTGCATTTGTTAAGGAATAATGAAATAGGTCATCGTAAAAATACCCGAATTTTGATTACTTGGAGTTCACCAGGTCTAAGGTGCCCGCAAAGGATGCCATCTATCGCGGCTTTTCCTCCCCATATGAGTTTCTCGACGACATGTTTCTTGAAACGGTCGCCGTAGAGTATGCGCGTGGCTTTGCGGAGCGATTTGTGTGCCGTTGTCGCAGAAATTGGGATTCCCAGAGCCGTGAACTCCTGCACTTCCTCCAGCAGTGCCTTGAGGAACGATGGAGCTTCGATACCGTATGGGACGATTCTTTCGGACTAGTTCGACGTGCAGTCCGGGACCTGCCCACATTTGGACTCATGCGAACGGCCGCAACCCTCGGTATGCGAATGTTGGAGTGCGGACAGCAGGGTGAGTGGGAGATTGAACTGGAGACACCTGTTCGGTTGCGTTGGGATAATGTCCTCTTGCCAAGAGCCTCTTGGATCAGGGTTACGGGCGCGCGTGCGGGGGCTACGATCCTCTACAGAAACCGTGCGTGCAAGCAGAGGATTAAAATACGTCGGTCGAAAGGCGGCTGGCAATCGGATGGCCTAGACGCGCTGTCCACGATCGATAAGGATGGTCACCGGTACATTCTTGCTTTTGGCGAAGCGGTCGATGCACTTACGCTCCATAGTGTCCCGAAACTGAAGTCTACTTCTATGGATCTCGCCCAGCACAAACTTCTGCGCGCGCTTGACCTGCTTACGCAATTCGCTCCGATTTACTCGCCATGGGTGGGCCGTGTGCTCCGAATGATCATTCCGGTTAAATCAAGACGAAATACAATTGTCAGTGGCAGCGATCAAGATCACCCCGGAACTGTCTACCTCTCGATTCATTGCTCGCCCGTCGCAATAGCGGAGATGTTGATTCATGAAGCTACGCACCAATATTTCTATCTTCTTTCCCGTTGCGGTGCCTTGGATGATGGATCCTCAAAATTATTTTACTCGCCAATCAAAAGAACGAAGCGTCCTATTCGCATGATTCTCCTCGCCCACCATGCTTTTGGAAACGTTCTTCTCTTTTACAGGTTGTGTCGCCAGAAGGGGCTCAGTGACGCCGGATACTGCGAAAGACACGAAGCCCAGTTAGCGCCGCAGGTTCAACGACTCCAGGACACGCTGGCCAGTGCGAACAGACTGACACCACTAGGTGATGCGCTGTGGCAGCCCCTTGCATCGAGGCTCGATTAATGTATGGCCGGCCGTATCGATAACATCGTCATTAAGCTCGCCGCCCGCTGCAACCTGAACTGCAGCTACTGTTACGTCTACAAACACGAGGATCAAAGTTTTCGAAATAAACCAAGATTCATAAGCGATGAAACGTATCACCACGCGCTCTTGGCGGTCCGCCACTATTGCGCACGACGCGACCAACACCGCATGGGTATCACGTTTCACGGAGGCGAGCCGACACTTGTTGGGCCGCAACGGTTTGATCAGTTGGCGCATCGCGCGAAGACTATTTTGGGGGGATATCTCAAAAGGCTTTCCATTCAGACGAATGCAGTTCTAATCGACGACACTTGGACCGAAGTGCTTATACGCCACAAGGTTCACGTCGGAATTAGCCTAGACGGTCCAGCTGACGTTCACGATTTAGTCAGGGTCGACCACGGTGGGAAGGGTTCGCATCGCGCGACACTTGGTGGGTTGCTAAAGTTGCAGCAGGCCGGCCTTCGGGTCTTTGTCCTATGCGTGATCAGCCCGGGACAGTCGGGCCTCCGCGTATACAGATTCTTTCGTGATCTTGGTATCACCGACATGGACTTTCTCTTACCAGATGTGTCGCACGATAATAAGGCGAAGTGGTATGGCCAGCACGGGCCGACACCGATCGCAGACTATCTGCTGCCAATTTTTGACGAATGGATGAGGGAAGATGATCCAAAAGTCAGGATTCGAGCCTTTAACGATCTATTGCGGACAATGATGGGGGGCCGCGGTGTTACTGACGCTTTTGGGAACCCGCAAATGGGATACTTGATCATCGAGACAGACGGCTCGATCGAAGCTCTGGACGCCCTTCGCGTATGCGAAGGCGGAATACAGCTGAGCGGCTTAAACATCGAGCATGATGGATTCGATGATCTAGAGCGTGGCCTACCGCTGGTTCATAACTTGGTTCATCACGGCATCCCAGTCTCTCCAATCTGCGAACAATGTCCCGAACGGAAAGTCTGCGGCGGTGGATATCTGCCGCACCGGTATTCTCGAGCGACGGGATTCAATAATCCCTCAGTTTGGTGCGCCGACATCCTCAAGCTTCTTGCTCACATGCAGCACTATGTCTGAGCAGCCCGCATTACTTCACGCACGCTTTCCGGCGCTACTGTTTTCGAATGGATTTGGGGATCACTTCCTGAACTTACCCGCAGTGCGGGCTGTCGCCGATCTATTTCCCGGACGCCTGACACTCATATGCCAGCGTGGGTTCGGTCGGATTTTCTTTCACGGGATTCAGTTCAAAATGATCTGTGAAGTGCCTATGACGACGATTAGGGGAAGGAGGCAGTTTGATGCGGATTGGGTCGCCGAAAAAGTAGGACCGTGCGATCTGCTGATCTCTCTGAATCCGTGGCATTCCTCTTCCGTGGACCGGCTCTTGCAATGCTTGTCCCCTAACCTTTCCGTGGGCTTCTTCCAAGAGTTTGGGCGGCAAGTTAGACTGAATTGCAGAAAGCACTCTGCCGATCTCGGATTCGACGTCGTTCGGGCGTTAGATCGGGGTCTCAGACTTGATGAGTTCTCTGAGGCGCCGGTTTTCCCGCTTCATTTTGTTAAACAAGCGCGGCGCGTGTGGCGGGCATTTCCATCGGGATTTCGAGTGCTCGCTGTTCATGCAGACACCAAAGTGCAGAAGATGTGGCCGGCCCGACGTTTTGTAAAATTACTCGATATGTTTCTGCAGCGACAGCCGGATTTTCTGGTTGTCGTTGTCGGAACAGTTGACATGGAACTCGACCGGGGTCATCACGGAGGCCGTGTCATTCCCGCTTACGGGTTACCGCTCGCGACGTCAGCTCTGTTGATCGCATCGTCGGATCTATTTATCGGAATTGATTCAGTGATGCTTCATGCCGCCGATCTTTTCCGTGTGCCAGGAGTGGGCATTTTCGGGCCAACAAGTCCTGACGAGTGGGGATTCAGATGGTCACCGCATCGCCATGTATGTTCGGGAGGGCGGATGTCAACATTATCCGAAACTAAGGTGTTTGAAGCTCTTGAACGATTGGTTGCTGCGACGCCTCGGCCAGCACTCTCACGGAGAAGACAACTGAGGATTCGCCAATGAGAATCGCCGCTAGCCGGCGGCCGCAGGATTTTGCACAGTTATCGGTGCAGATAATGACACCCCGCTCGGTTCGTTCAGTTTTGTAACCCGCTGGGACTGCCGATCCCTTCCAGGTATAGAAGCTGATTCCGTGCACCGTCGAGGAAAGGTACCCGAGCATAGGAGCAATTTTGCACCGGTAAAATCTCATTGAAACTGTACCAACAATTTAGCCGGTTTAGCCAGCTTCTCAGGTATACTCTCACATGGAGGCCGATATGCGTATGGTTTGCATTTTCGTGATCATCGGTCTAAGTGTTGGCATTGCGCTGGGCCAAACACAACCCCGAAAAATGGGGGTCTCTCAGATTCTCGCGGAGAAAGATCTTTGGGGTAAGGATTTCGGTCAGGCACTGGTTCGTGTCCAGAGCCTCAACGAAATCGGTCAAAAGGAGGCGACGATATTCGAAGTAAATGAAGTTGTTGGGGGAACCACATATTCAACCCGCACAGAAGCTGAAGCAGCCAGCGCGAAGCTTACCACAGCCGGAACGACTGCACGCCAAAGTGTAGATCAGGCACTTCGACACCTCTGGAGGACCTCCTCCGTCTCCTTGGGGGAACGGTCGCCAAATGTCGAAATTGTATCGCAGGCTGGAGGCGACCAAGTAGCGACAAGAAGTGCCAAGCCTACCCAATTCTTAGCGCCGGGAACGACAATATCCACAATCCAACAGAAGCTCGGTCCTCCAGAAAAGGTTTCTGAGCAACTTATCCAAACTGAATACGAGCGCCGACCAGTTGTCTTGACCTTGTATGCCTATGGGGATGGCGCGATTAAGTTTGCTGAATCCAATATGGAGCCAAAGGGAAAAATTGATCGCGTTATAGTTGACACCTCGAAAATCGCGGATTCGATAAACGCAGCGAATCGTTGATCGACCAGGACGTGATTTTCACTTGGTAGCTGGTGCCTTGAAGAAGATCGGATCCAGTTGGAGTGTCGTTCGGTTTACCGACGCACCTGCGAACACCCCGTAAAATGAATTCCCTGCCGAAGTGAGTCCTTCATAATCACCCCATAAGAATCCTGATTTTGCGTTGCCAATCGGGTTCACGTCCATACTCTGAACGATCTGGTCGTCCCATGTTTTCCCGTAATCGAATGAGCGGGCGAAGTGATGACGAAACAGGGTGTTCTTACCCGAATCGTCATAGTCGATGTAAAGCAATCCCACTGCGCCATTAGGTGAAACGCTAATCTCCGGATATCCGGCGTGGTGTTTGCCGTCTGTCAATCTCTTCCATGTCCATGACTTTCCCTGATCCGTCGAGCGAGAGACATAAATTTGGCTGAACTTCGAGTCGTCTCGATTCACATAACACGCGTAGATGTCCGTTGAACTAGGTGCGACTGCAATCCATGCGTCACTACTACGCGCACGTGCAACTTTTTGCTCCGCTCCGAACTTGCCGGACAGGTTTCCGAATCGGTCGGTGAACAGAGTCTGCGCTTGGTCGTTACCGTGAATTGATATGCCCGAATCAGTGCCTAATGCATCCCATGTCGTACCGCAATTGTCTGAACGTTTGACTCGAAAATGAACTCGTTCGAAATCCGCGTCAATCATCCCTTCTCTTGTTTTGTAAACAATATAGCCCTTTCCGTCCGGACCAATCGCGACTCTTGTTGTACGATTAGGAAACGCGCGATTATCACCCACGACCACGTCGGCAAGACTCGTTCCGCGATCTTTCGACCAGGAGTCCATGGACCTGTCCCGTTCTGAACTGTCCGGCCTCCTCGTCTTTAACCAAGCGGTGTAAAGAACATCGCGACAGGCTCCAGTACTGCTCGTATCACTTTCAAGATGTGGCTGATCATCGCCGTAAGTCGATACCGCGGTTAGCGGCTGGTCTGGAGCCCCGGTTTGGCGGTAGACGAAGTCTTTCGCCGGGTCGAAGCCAAGCTCCACAACAAACAGGCGGCCTGTGGAATCGAAAGCTATCTTTTGGTCTCCCGGACCTTCCAACTCTGAATCAGGGGAAGGAGGGGCAGGAATCTGGGGAATCTTCTTCCAACTACTGCCACCGTCCCGGCTTTTCCAAACTGGTGCCATGCGATCAGGTCCCCACGGTTCTGAGAAAGCAACGATCGCAATCTCATCGATACTTGCAGGATTAACTGCAATACTGGGCTCCGTATCGCCGAGGTTGGATTGATCGATGGCGTCATTCGCAATATCTTTAATCTGAATAGCAGAACTATTGACAGCAATTATATGATCTGCCCCTTCTACTGGACCAACCTCGTTGGCGTGTCTGTTGCAGCCAGCACTCATGGCCAGGAGGGAACCCACTGCTGAGCAGATAATCACTCTATTTCGCATTAGATATCCCCTCACCCGCTATAACAGCGTCAACGCGAAACGGTCTAGCTCCTATTTGTTTTCGCAATGGACCTGCTACGGCTACCATCTTTCATTTTCGATGGGCCGCGACCAAGCTGCTGGCTTGCTTACCGGAGATCCCAGTATCCTTAAGAGCCCGCACAATATCGCCATCGCGTTCACGCAGCGCAGTAGCAAGCTTGACAACGGACACTTCTTTACCGAGTCCATGTAGCTCACGGCTGTACCTTTGAAGCTCACGAAAATCGCTTTCAGTAAGGTCGGGCCACACATTCTTTACGTTCTGAAAATCCTTGAGCTCGTCAGCTGTCATTGGCGCGAATCCGCTTGGAACAGCGGGCGTCGGACTTCTGCCCAGACGGTCGGCCTGAGCATTATTGATACTGCCTGCCACGCGCCCGGGCGTATGTTGGGCGAAACTGTTTATTGGGCAGATCGAAAAAATCAAAAGTGAGAGCCATACTAATTTCATCGCATCCTCCTCATCATCGGCATGGAGCTTAGCATCGCTACGGGGCCACCCCCTTTTTTGGGTTTTGGAGCCAGATTGGTCGAGAAGGTGATTTGGACGAAAGGGCTTACCTTGGGAGCGTACGGTGTGACTCCGAAAGAGGTGCCGAAGCGAATTAACCACGTCTGTGATTTATTCAGGGCACCGTCTATCGCGACAAGGGCAACAACTGACGAGGGCCCCAGCTTATCCGCAGAAGCAAAGTCCACCTCACCTTCATAAGCCCAGGCCCCATCCGGATGAAAATTTCGATAATAATTAGCGCTCGCGACCCCGTTGGCTGTTGTACCGCCCGAAGAGACACCACTGACATTTGAGCCTCCGCTGACTGTTAATATGGCCAGTTGTTGAGCCAGCGGATTAAGGAACGGACGCAGCAATGTCAGCTTTAACTGATCCACGACTTCGGTGGATTCCAGCGTTCCGGACACGGGAACAGTCAGGATATCGTCAAATCGCAGCGAAGTGCGGGTGCTTTCGACGCATTTATCATGAAGCCCGAGGCCTCCACGCCAAAGCGTAACATGCCCCTCGAGACCCACGTCGCCCGTACCAGAATCGTAACCCGAAGTCGTCTTGTTCGAAATGAAAGTATCGTCGTCCAGCCCAAACATGAAGCGGCAGTTTGCCCTGTAGAGTATCGAAGCCGGGCCGATGAACCCGGGCTGCACAGTTTGCTTGCGATCCGCCGAAGAGTAATTTGTCCCGTAGGTAATCGAGAAATCGCCGGGACTCTGTCCTTTGGCAACAGCACTCAAAATGAAAACAGTCGCAGACCACACAAAAATCCATCTGCAACCTCTCTTAGGCCATTGTCTGTTATCGGGATGATATTTTACCATTGCAGGATCCTCTGAACATCAATCAATGGAGGGTATCTCTAGTGCTCATCTTACTGGCATGAAGCTATCTTCACTTTGTTCACACTCGTACTCCAGTTTCTATCGCCGGTGGCTTCTTGGTATTGCGAAGTAAACCAAAACGTGCAATCGTCCACAGGGTCTACGCTCATGCTGCTGTAGTCACCCCATCGGTTAATCACTTGGGAGCCGATGCCTTTTTGGAATTCTGCCTCGAGGGACATGGCGCCTAAGGGATCGCTGCTATCTCTGCCCACGAATTTCATGGAAGGAAACGTCTTATTGTCTGAGATTGTGTAACCAAGCAGAATATTACCTGCCTTGTCCATCGCGATGCTGCCCATCCAACGGAAACTATTATCTATATTTAATGTACCTGACTGATAAATTGTGGCGTCGCTGCCCGGATTCCGGATTTCGTACCAGCGGATCCCTGAATGATTTCCCGCCTTAACTGTGTGGTTTACAACCAGCGACTCATGGTCGGCAAACTTTCGATACGCCAGCCTGTACATTAACCTGTCTGACAGCGAATCCAATCTCTGGCCCGTGTTAGGCTGCACCACACAGGGCTTAGGTATTTTGGACGTCTCGCTGGGGCAAAAATAATCGAAAGGTTCGACGCTAATCAGCCTTGGTCCGGTTAGCGTGGAATTGTTTTCTGAGTTCCAGTCAACATGCATCTGCCACAATCGTAGCACGTCGTCTCCAAAGCTCAGGAAATAGCCAGGCGATTGCGCTGGAGGGGGCGCGGATCCATCGATGTCTGCCGGCAGAACGCCACCGATGGTATTTGGCAGTTGAGCGCATTGCATGGTTGCTTTCTGTCCAAGCAACATCTTCGTCCGGTCGAAGGCACAGAGTCGAGCGCCGAAGAAACTCCCACCGTCCGGATTCTCGAACATGTTAAAAGTTGCATAATATGCATCCAACCAGACTCCAAACTTCGGATAATCGTTAAACGACGGCGCAGAAACACCGGCATCTTTCTTGAACTGAAATTCGTAGCGATAATAGCTGCTCGATGCATCGGGGGAAGTCGATATCGCGATGCATTCTGAATACGGCCCGCCCTGGGGCATTCCCAGTTGGCTTACCAGCCATCGATCTGCGCGCTTATCGTAGAGCACTATCGGATCCCCGCCGTTTGCAGACTCGCAACCGCCTCCGAACCCAGCCCATAGGGATCTGGCATCAACCGGCGACGGTGTAAATACGCCGTTCTCGGTATGTCCGGACAGAATTGTCCCATCTTCCTTGTTGAAAACCGCGAATGCGTCATTTACTGTTTGGACGTACATAGTCTGTGATACCGACCCATTGGTGTCGGGGGGTACCACTCTGATACCCGCTTGATTGATGTCGATTCCTGGGAAAGATTTTAATCCTGTTATTTCCAAGTGCTTTGGTGCCTGCGGTGGCGCGTGTTCACTGGCTTTCGCAGCGTTTCTCCGCTCCT
The DNA here is from genome assembly GCA_049693595.1 of Candidatus Acidiferrales bacterium. Taxonomy (GTDB): domain Bacteria; phylum Acidobacteriota; class Terriglobia; order Acidiferrales; family UBA7541; genus Palsa-295. Next base: position 34,927 of record JBAVQA010000034.1, read on the forward strand.
CACTGCTCTTCTTTGGTAGCGGAACCGGGAGGACGCGGTGCATTTCGCGGTTTTCATGCGCCTCACTCACGGGCCGCGGTGACAGCGTCTTTAGATCAGGAGACGTGTCGCTCTTCGTCGGAGGTGTCGTCTGGAGCTTCATCGGTGGCATCGTTTCCTGACTGAATAACATGGTAGAGGAATATAAAATCGTCACGAAACATATAACAAGAAAGCGCATCGCACTCCTCTCGCTTAAGTCAAAATGAATCGCTTGTAAATCCTGGTAGGGACCGCCGTCACTAATAGCATTACATTCTCGTTACGTCAAGTTAAACGTTGAAGACACGAGTTTCCTTGCTCGCGCCGTTCCTTGCGGTCCGCTCTGCCCGCAAAATCTCACGGAGTTAGGTAAGAGACCTTTTTCTGCCGCTCATTTTCCTGGTCGCTGCTTCGGGCCAAATTCCTGCGCCCGGCTGCTTCGCGTGTCTATCGGCGCGAGATCGAAAGCAATGCGTGGGTCATCTCGAATCCACGCTAATCGGGCCGCACTTCTCGGCGAGAGCAGCGGTTCCCGCAGCGAGTATTCGGTAACAGCCGAGGTGGCCAAAAATCTAAGCTTGCTGACTGAACCATGCCCTCCTATGTCGGTAGGCGAGGCCACCAAGAGGGAACGAAAAAACATGACAAGTGGAAAGAACTATGCACAGAAAATCAGTCTTGGCCTCTAATAGACTCGTATATCCCAACCTTCCTCTCGAAAGAATCTAATTGTCTTTCTAATATCGGCAGATTTATAATCCTTTCGGTTTTCAAACTTAAAAGCACGGAGGCGAATCGCAAATGAGCAGCGCACCCGGCAAGAGTCCAGCGGACGTCAATATAAAGTCAAAAACACTTCAAGGGACAGTCCCGGGCAGCTGGGGACTTCAACAGCCGAACACGATTTATTCTCTCAAAGGTCTCGACGATGACGGCGCTCAGGCTTTATATGCCTCGGTGTATGTTCGTAAGCTGAACGCGACCGGGGGTTCCAACACTCCTGCGTACAACGTGAACATTGCCGATGTCTGCCACTATTCCGGTGGTGACATCCATGACAACAACGGCGTTACTTGTGTTAAAAACGGCCCTCTTGAGACGCAGTTGGAGAAGGAGCTGAAGATACTTCCCGGCGACGCAGTATCGTATCAAATCGCAAACGGCGGCGGAAACTTTGAATACGACATCTTCGTCGAGGCTTACTACCAAAAATAGGGGAACACTTGAGGATCGCCGAGGATCGATCCGCAGGCGTTCGCCGCTTCAGGCCGTTGCCCAATTCGCGGATAACGCTTCGGCCTGCTCAAGCACGGTCAGGGTCGCCTTCTCCTGCTTGTCGGGTGGATAGCCGTACTTGCGAAGGATTCGTTTAACTAGCACCCGTAGGTTCGCCCGGATATTCTCGCGAACCGTCCAGTCAATCGTCGTGTTTCTTCGAACCGTGTCCACCAATTCGCGGGCGATAGTCTTCAACGTGGCGTCGCCTAGAACTTTGACCGCACCATCGTTCACTTCGAGCGCGTCATAAAACGCAACTTCATCCTCGCTGAGACCTAATTCCTCGCCTTTCGCCGACTCTTCTCGCATCTGCTTAGCAAGTCCGATCAGTTCTTCGATAACCTGCGCTGCCTGAATGGCTCGGTTCTGATATTTCCGAATGGAACTCTCTAACAACGCTGAGAACAAGCGGGACTTGACGACATTTCGCCGGGAACGTGTTTTGATCTCATCGTTCAATAGTTTTCGTAGAAGATCGACCGCGAGGTTCTTCTGGGGGAGATGACTGACCTCCGTCAGAAATTCCTCGGACAATATTGAGATGTCCGGCTTCTTCAAGCCTGCAGCAGCAAAGATGTCCACCACTTCGCCCGAAAACACTGCTCGTGACACGATCTGGCGGATAGCGTTATCGAGTTCCTGCTCGGGACGATGCTGCTGTGTGGCAGATTTCGCCAATACACTCCGAACCGCCTGAAAGAATCCTACGTCGTCTCGGATTCGCAACGCCTCATCGTGTGGCACAGCCAGCGCAAACGCCTTCGAGAGATCGGTGACACCCTTGATTAAACGGTTCTTGCCATCTTCCTGCTTTAGTATGTGCTCTTGCGCATTCGGCAGAAGACCGAGCTTCTGCACCGAGGTTCCGGTAACCCACGCCGACCAGTTGAACCCGTGGAACAAACCACGGCATATCTCATACTTTTCCAGCATCACCGAGACCGCTTCTTCCTGTGGCAATGCCGTTCGACCCTTGCCACCGCTCTCCGTGTATATCGCCAATGCCAACTTCAGTTCGTGCGCGATTCCCAGATAATCCACCACGAGCCCGCCGGGTTTGTCCTTGAAAACACGATTCACACGGGCTATCGCCTGCATCAGTCCGTGCCCTCTCATCGGTTTGTCCACATACATTGTGTGGAGTGACGGCACGTCAAATCCCGTAAGCCACATATCGCGAACAATGACGATCTTGAAAGGGTCTTGGGCAGCTTTGAATCGCTTGCCAAGAGCTTCTCTCCGACGTTTGTCGCGAATATGTTGCTGCCACTCCGGGCCATCGGTAGCTGAGCCTGTCATCACGATCTTCAGCACGCCGGCTTCATCATTCTCGCTGTGCCAGTCGGGGCGGAGCTTCGCAATCTCTTTGTACAGGTCAACGCAGATTCGGCGGCTCATGCATACGACCATCGCTTTACCGTCCATCGCGTCGAGCCGCTCCTCGAAATGCGTCACGAGGTCTTTGGCTACAGTTCCAAGTCGCTTTTCTGTTCCAACCACGGCTTCCATTGCAGCCCACTTCGTCCTGAGCCGTTCCCGGCGTTCAAGTTCCTCTCCCTCTGTGGCCTCCTCGAAGTCGGTGTCCACTCGCGGCTTCTCCGCATCAGGCAGGTCGAGCTTTGCCAGTCGGCTTTCATAGTAGATGGGAACGGTGGCCTTATCCTCGACCGCACGCTGGATGTCGTAGATGCTGATGTAGTCGCCAAAAACTGATCGGGTGTTGGCGTCGGTCTTTTCAATCGGCGTTCCCGTAAAACCGATGAACGATGCGTGCGGTAGCGCGTCCCTCATGTGGCGTGCGAAGCCGTCGATGAAATCGTACTGGCTGCGGTGCGCTTCATCCGCAATCACAATGACATTACGGCGATCTGACAACATGGGATAGCGGTCGCTTTCCGATGGCATGAACTTCTGAATGGTTGTGAAAATGACCCCGCCAGACGAAACTTGAATCAACGACCGCAGGTGCTCCCGATCCGCTGCCTGTACGGGAGCCTGACGCAGCAGCTCGGAGCAGCGTGAGAATGTTCCATAGAGTTGATCGTCTAAATCGTTGCGGTCGGTGATCACAACGATTGTGGGGTTTTGCAGCCTGGGATCGAGCACAAGCCGTCCGGCATAGAAAGCCATCGTAAGACTCTTACCGCTGCCCTGCGTATGCCAAACGACACCCACTCTTTGATCGCCGCCTTCATCAGAAGCCGAGATCGTCTCGGTCAGCGCACGGTTGACTGCATGGTACTGGTGATACCCGGCGATCTTCTTAACGAGAACGCCGCCACCCTCGTCTTCGAAAACGACGAAGTAGCGCAGGAAGTCCAGCAATCGGCGTTTCTCCAGCAGCCCCTCTATCACAACCTGAAGTTGGGGCAGTGACGGAGGAGCAAGCTCTTCTCCTTCGATTGTCCTCCACGGCATGAACCGCTCGGTGTCTGCGGTCAGTGACCCAACTCGCGCCTCCATGCCATCGGAGATGATGAGGAGTTCGTTGTATGTAAACAGCGCCGAGATTTGGTCTTTGTAGGTTTGAATTTGCTTGAATGCAGACCAGATGGTTGCGTTTTCATCGGCGGGATTCTTCAATTCCATCAATGCAATAGGCAGTCCGTTGATGAAGATCAGAATGTCAGGTCGCCGAGTACTCTGCCCTTCCACGATGGTGAACTGGTTTACCGCCACCCAGTCATTGTTCTCGGGATGATCGAAGTCGAAGATATGCACCAATGCTCCACCGATTGAACCATCAGGTCGTGTGTACTCGACCGTGATTCCATCCACGAGCCTTTGGTGGAATGCGTGGTTGCGCGTGACGGGCGAAGGCTCACCAGCCCAAGTCAAGCGCCGATAGGAATCCTCGATGGCTTCGGAAGGCAGTTTGGGATTGAGGCGTTTGAGAGCTTTCCTCAAACGTGTCTGAAGAACTACGTCGCGGTAGCCAGGATCGGTGCGCTCGGCACCGGGTTCTCCTGCGGCAATTTCCGGCCCATGCAGAACGGTGTACCCCAACCCTGCAAGCCACTCTAGGGCTGCCTCTTCAACAACGGATTCGGTGAAGTTGCTCATGCCGCTGGTGCCGATTCCGTGAGAGTGGCTGCGTTCTTCTTGAACCAAGCTACTAATCTTTCCGCTGTCTGTTCCGCGCGGGCGGCCTCGATTCCGAACTTGATCAACGTCCGGCGAAGCGCAACTTTCATGGCCGCTCGCAGGGGCTCACGTGATACCCAGTCCAGCCCCATACTCGGTTCGGCGGTCGCCAAGATCGAGTCGCGCAGGTTGGTGCCGGTGGAAGCGACCGCTGTTTCTAGTCCGCCGAGTGTCTGCAGGAACTCTTGGAGAGGCATCTTCAAGTTTGAGAGCGCGCCTTCGTAGGTCGGTACGACTTCTCCCCCTGTCGTCACAGGGGTCGCGGCCCGAAGCGGCGTTCCTTCGACCGGCATCGGTGGGTTGCTTTCAGCCTGAACCAGAGGTTGTGGCCCGCCTAACGCTGACGCCAATAGTTGGACGTACATTTCGCGGTCAATGGCATACAACAGTTTGCTCGGTTCCAGCCTAATCTCGAAGCCGTCAGGCAAAGTTGACGTCCGAAGTCTGACAACCAAGGTTTCCACGTCACCGTCGGCGTCTACATCAGCATCAATCGAGGTCGCCTGATCCACGCGGTCATGAAATCGCGCAAACCGATCATAAGGTTCCCGCGTGAACCTAAGGTCAGGCTCGGTTCCCTCGTAGGCCGCCAGAATTAAAGCAAGGATGGTATCGGCAGTGACCAAAAACGCCCGGCATTCGTTTGTGGTGAGCGTATCGAGGAAACCATCCTTGCCGTGCGCTACCGGGTCATGTTCATTGCGCATCTCGTTCAGCGCATCAGCCATCTTGTTGTGGGCGGAAAGCAGCTTACTGAGCTTGCTGGCACCTCGTCCGCCATCGAGTCCCAGAATTTTCAACGTCTCCACAAGGAAAAGCGTCGTCGTGGCATCTGACGGTGAACTCTTTCCAAACTCGCCAAGGATAGTGATGCAGACGCACTCGACGAACGACTTGACGCTGGCGATGATCCCGTAGGCGCTGCTCTCGTAGCTTGCGACCACCGAATCATAATGCGTGGCGAGTGTTGGAGCTTCCGGCCAACGTTCTTTGGCGCGGCGGAACTGTGGCACGAAGGCATCGAAGGCCTCCATTACGTCTGCCCTCCCATGGTTCGTTCGACATCCGGCAGCCTAATCTCTCCGGAGATGAGTTTCGGCAACAGCGTATCCCTAAGCTGAACCAGTGCTCTGGAGGATAATTCGTTGGCCACAATTCTGGAGTACATCGGTCGAGCCAAATGATCAAATTCGTTCATCAGTAGGTCGGGAGGAGTGGTCACAGGGATCGGACGAAAGTTGAACTTGCTGATTTCAAGAAAGGTCGAACCGTTCGCCCTGCTGACGATCAGGTCCTTAGCCCATTCAGCCCACCTTAGGAGGAAATTGTTTGAGACGCCTTCAGCAGCCTTCATCGCAATGAACCCTTGATTGATCGCAACTGGGATTTCTGCGATGGCGAGATAACCGATGGGCGCACGCGACGACATGAGCACTGTGCCCGGCGAGAGTAGCCCCGAGCCGATTTGAGTCAGTCCTGCGTCGGTGATCCTGCGCTCAGTGTCGAGTAATACAGGTGTCCTAAGCGCGGACAGGTCTTTGGGAGTCACGAAGCAATGTGTGCCACCTTCCCAATAAGAGGGCTCTTTCGTGCTCGGGGTGCTACCGCCGTTTATGGTCGCAAGCTCTTCCATCGGTCGCACTCGCCAGCCTTCTGGAATGTCACCGTTCTCAGAGGCTACAAAGGAGTTGGGGAACAAATTGGCTACCTTATGCGGCAGAGCCGTGTCTCGGCCCTCGGCTTTAGCGCGAACTGGATCGAAGCCCACAAACCACGACTTAAACAACGCCCGAGCTATGCCCTCTAGCGTCTCGTTCATTCGCCGATTCAAGTCGATTGCGTCGTCGAATGTACCGAGGATTCGGCCAATATTTTGCTGTTCCTCCGGTGGCGGAACTACGAAGGGGAGTTCTGAAAGGATGCTGGTATTTAGGTTGGGCATCGTTGCGCCGTGAGCGTGCCGAACTATCCACTCGCGTACTCTTGCATCTCCCAAGTAATATGAAGCGTAGACAGGGCTAATCTGGCTACGACCGAACCTCACTCGTAGGCACCCAGTTCCGCAAAGCCAGCCATCCTCCGATGGTCGAATCAGAGCGCGTCTTTCAACATCTCCACGTCGGCTGTACACAATGTCCGAAGGGCGCACACGGTAGCGATTCAGGCGTTCTGCATCCCGCTTTGTGATCCGTGCGATGCCATCAGGAACTACCCGGTTATCGCCGATGTTCTGTGGCATGATGGAAGGAATTCCGTTCGGCACATAATCCGAAGCATGGAGTTGACTTCCAAAAGGCCCGGTCTGAATGTCCCCGCCGCCTCTGGAACAGGCTTCACCAAGTGTCGTGTACTCCCAGTTTTCGGGAACCTTCCCGACGAGAGCTTCAACCGCCATACCCAAGCTCCTTGAGGTTGGCAGCGATAACTGCATCGAGCTTTGCGGATTCAGCGGTCTGATCTCGCAGGGTCAAAGCAAGCCGTCTCATCTTATCTTCGAAATATTCGCCATCGTCCTCGACCTCCTCGGCACCCACGTATCGCCCCGGCGTGAGCACGTGGCCGTGCTTGCGGATGTCGTCAAGTTTTGCAGCCATGCAGAAACCGGGCACTTCGACGTACGTTCCAGCATTTTTGTCGCCACGCCACGCGTGGTAGGTTCCCGCGATCCTCGACACGTCGTCGTCGCTCAGTTCACGGTGTACTCGGTCAGTGAGAGTTCCCATCTTACGAGCGTCGATAAATAGTGTTTCTCCCCGGCGATCGCGGAATCGTCCATTCTTTTTATTTCGAGCAAGAAACCACAGGCAGACAGGAATCTGTGTTGAGTAAAAAAGCTGTCCGGGCAGAGAAACCATGCAGTCCACCAAGTCGGCTTCGATAATGGCTTCGCGAATGTCACCCTCGCCGGACTGGTTGGACGACATCGAGCCGTTGGCGAGGACGAATCCAGCCAAGCCCTTCGGTGCGAGGTGGTAGATGAAGTGCTGCACCCATGCGAAGTTGGCGTTACTCGCGGACGGCACACCGTAGACCCACCGCTTGTCTTCTTTCAGCAATTCGCCGCGCCAATCGCTGTCGTTAAAGGGAGGATTCGCCAATACCCAATCTGCTCTCAGGTCGGGATGACGGTCGTTATGGAAAGTGTCACCGTGGGCAATTTGGGCGTCGATGCCACGAATCGCCAAGTTCATCTTTGCCAGACGCCACGTCGTGTAGTTTGATTCTTGCCCGTAGATCGATATATCACCGAGCTTACCGCTGTGCGACTCGATAAACTTTTCGCTGCTGACGAACATTCCGCCCGATCCGCAGCAGGGGTCGTACACTCGGCCCTTGTACGGTGCCAGCATCTCTACCAGAATGCGGACAACGTGCGAGGGCGTGTAGAACTGTCCGCCTTTCTTGCCCTCAGCACTGGCGAACTGCGCGAGAAAGTATTCGTACACCCGACCCAAAACGTCCTTGGCGCGGTCTGCTGGACTGCCGAGGCCGATGTCGCTGACGAGATTGATGAGTTGACCGAGCCGCTGCTTGTCCAGACCTGGGCGTGAGTAGTCTTTTGGCAGAACAACCTTAAGCGACGGGTTGTCCCGCTCGATGGCGGTCATCGCCTCGTCAACTATGGTTCCGATCTTCGGCTGCGGCGCGTTGTCTTTCAGGTGAGCCCATCGAGCTTCCTTTGGCACCCAAAAGATGCTTGCCGCTCGATATTCATCCGGGTCCTCCGGATCGGCACCCTGATCGCGCTGCGCTTCGAGTTCGGCGTGCTTGGCTTCGAACGCATCAGAAATGTACTTGAGGAAGATCAGTCCAAGGACGACGTGCTTGTACTCCGCCGCGTCCATGTTGTTCCGAAGCGCGTCAGCCATCTCCCACAATTTTGTTTCGATCCCAAGTGCGCTGGTATTCCCCAAGTGGTCCCGCCTTTCCTATTTGATTAAGGAATCGTACGGTACCCTTCTACGTCTAACTGTGGGAATATTCAAGCTGCTTGCAAAAACGTTGAGCCCCATGCAGATGCTGCTACAGGGCTTTGGTGTTCACAAGAGAAAAACCCCCGCGGTACCGCGAGCTTGTGCAGTCAATAGCAAGGGATTGTGCGACCTTGGATTGGACCCACTGTACAGAAGAATCGCGTAAGGCATTGGTGAGAAATCGGCGTAAGCAGGTGCTAAGAAAAGCTAAGATCACCGGCTCCGGCAAGTGTGCCCAATTTTGTGCCCACCCTAGGTAGGAAACCGTCGCAAACGTTAGTAAAGGGCGATGGCGCGAAAAGCCTCTAATGCCACGAAAACTCAACGTGATAGCAAACTATCGCACTCAGTCGCAAACCCGTGCGCCGCAACTGTTAACCGAAGGGTTGCTAGTTCGAATCTAGCCCGGGGAGCCATCTTCAGATTTCTCAATCAATTGGCTGCTGCTGCGTAGATGGGGCCCAAGTCGCTGCGCTTTATAACGCTATCGCTCCCCGCGTCCTTTTTAATGTCGTCAAGGATACGGCGCGCGTCCGCAAAATGGCTGGGCTGATTCCTTTGCACTACCGGAGAGCTGCAAAGGTCTTTCCTGATTCCCAAACCAAATCTCCACGAATTGGCATACTATTACCCGGCTATTTGTACTGGAGGCTGAAGAGATGCGCCTGCTTCGTCTAATTCTCGCCGTGATTTTCGCCGCGCTTTGCCCGCTCGCCGCCGCCGCTCAGGCTTCGCACCCCTTGCTGCAGCGCCCAACGTTTAACGGCACTCTAATTGTCTTTTCTTACGCCGGCGATTTGTGGACCGTGGACCGCACCGGCGGCCACGCCTCTCGCCTCACAACCGGGACCGGCATCGAGACCGACCCAATCTTCTCGCCCGATGGCAGCATGATCGCCTTCACCGGAGAATACGACGGCAATACGGACGTCTTTATCGTCCCGGCAAGCGGTGGAGTTCCGAGGCGCCTCACCTATCACCCGGGGGCGGATTTTGCCGTGGGCTGGACGCCCGACGGAAAGTACGTGATCTTCCGTTCGAACCGCGAAAGCGGCAGCCCGCGCTATACCAAACTATTTAAGGTCTCGGTGAATGGTGGTCTTCCCGCCGCGCTCCCGCTGCCGATGGCTTTTTCCGGCAAGTTTTCCGCCGACGGAAAATATTTTGCATACTCGCCCGTGGGCGGCGCATCGCCCTTCAATTATGCCTCCTATGTTGCGTGGAGAAACTACCGCGGCGGGCTGGCAAGCTCGGTATGGATTGCCGACATGGGAACGCTCGATGTAGTAAAAGTCCCGCGTGAACGGTCGAATGATTTCAGTCCTGCCTGGGTGGACAAGCAAGTCTATTTTCTTTCCGACCGCAATGGCCCTGTTTCGCTGTTTCGCTTTGACCCCGCGACGAAATCTGTAACACAAGTGGTGAAGAATGACGGCGCCGATATTCGTTCCGCGAGCGCAGGCCCCGGCGGCATCGTTTACGACCGATTCGGCGAACTTTTCCTCTACGACACGGCGAGCGGCAAGACAAACCAGATCAACGTGGATGTGAGCGCGGACCTGCCGGACGTGCGCTCGCGCATTTCGCCGGCCGATCGCGACATCCAGAACTATGGCATCTCGCCCACCGGAGTGCGCGCGGTCTTTGAAGCTCATGGCGACATCCTCACCGTCCCGGCGAAAGAAAGCACGACGCGGGATATCACCAATACTCCCGGCGTGATGGAGCGCGATCCGGCGTGGTCCCCGGATGGGCAGAGCATTGCGTATTTCTCCGACGAGTCGGGCCAGTATGCTCTGCACATCAGCAGCCAGAGCGGCGCGGGCGAAGTGAAAAAGTTTCCGCTGGCCAACGATGCAACATTCTATTTCGAGCCGGCATGGTCGCCCGATTCAAAGCTGATCGCCTTTCACGATAACAAGACGGAAATCTGGCTGCTGGACACGGTCACGGCGAAAGCCACGGTGATCGGCAAAGCCGTAGTGGACGACGGAGATTACTCCGCATCCTGGTCGCCCGATTCCAAATGGCTCGCCTACACTCAGACGGTCGCGAACCGCTTCCATGCGCTGTTTCTTTATTCCGTTGAGTCCGGCAAGAGCACGCAAGTCACCGACGGCATGAGTGATGTCCGCTTTCCCGCGTTCGACCGCGGCGGGAAGTATCTCTACTTCACCGAAAGCACGAATTACGGCACCACCTCGAGCGGGCTGGACATGAGCAGCGACGCCTTCAACGTGACCCGCAGTGTTTACGGTCTCGCGCTCGCGGCGGACACCGCTTCTCCCGTTGCGCCCCAAGCTGAAGACGAAAAGAAGCCCGACGCAAAGGACAAGAAGGACTCCAGCGACGAGCACGCCGATAAAGATAAAGACAAATCCGACACCGCGAAGAAATCAGACGAGACAGCCAAATCGGAAAAAGCAGAAAAGCCTGCTGAGAAACCGAAGCCTGTGAAAATCGATCTCGAAGGTCTGGAAAATCGCGCCGTCGCGCTTCCACTGCCTCCAGCCGGTTACTCGGATCTGGCCACGGGCAAGGAAGGCATTCTTTATCTGCTTGAAGACGGCGGAAGATTTGACTCAGCCGGCGGCCAGACGCTCACCCGCTTCGATCTGAAAACAAAAAAGCCTGAGAAGCTGGCCGAACACATCGCCGGATTCGATCTTTCATTTGACGGGAACAAAATGCTTCTGGAAATGGCCCAAGGCGATTCCGCAGGCGCTCAGGCTGCCGGTCCCGCACGCGTTTTTGTCATCGTTCCCGCCGATGCTCCTGTCAAACCCGGTGAAGGCAGACTCGATCTTTCCAAAATGGAAGTCCGCGTGGATCCGCGCGCCGAGTGGCGGCAGATGTTTCACGAGATATGGCAGATCGAGCGCAGCTTTTTCTACGATCCGCACTATCACGGCGTGAACACCGTCGCGGACGAAGCAAAGTTCAAGCCCTATCTCGACGAAGTTGGCTCCCGCAGCGATCTGAATTATCTCTTTCAAGAAATGCTCGGCGCTTTCTCGATCGGCCATCTGCGCGGCTTTGGTGGAACAATCCCCCGCCCGAACCGCGTGCCGGGCGGTTTGCTGGGAGCCGACTACGAAATCGTCAACGGCCGCTACCGTATAAAACGCATCTATACAGGCGAGCATTGGAACCCGCAAGCGCACGCACCGCTAGCCGAGCCGGGCGTGAAAGTCGCAGAGGGAAATTTCATCCTCGCCGTCGGCGGCCAGGACTTGAGCGGATCCGATGACATTCAGCGTTTGCTGGAAGGCACCGCCGGAACGCAAGTGGTGCTTAAACTCGCCGCGGACGCGAACGGCAAAGATGCCCACGATGTCACGGTGACTCCGATCGGCGACGATCTTGGTTTGCGGAACTTGGCGTGGATCGAGGCCAATCGTCGCAAGGTGCAGGACCTGAGCGGAGGAAAGCTGGCCTATGTGTATCTGCCCGACACAGGTTTGGGCGGCCTCACGAACTTCAACCGCTACTACTTCGCGCAGCTCGACAAGCAGGGAGCCGTCATCGACGAGCGTTTCAACGGCGGCGGCCAGGCGGCGGACTACATCATCCACGCGATGCAGCGCACGCTGATGAGTTGGTGGGCTCCGCGCTACGGCGCGATCTACCGCACTCCGCAAGCCGCAATCCTGGGCCCGAAAGTGATGATCATCAACGAATACGCCGGCTCAGGTGGCGACGCGATGCCCTGGTACTTCCGCGAAGCAAAACTGGGCCCCTTGGTCGGCAAGCGCACCTGGGGCGGACTCGTCGGAATCGGCGGCATCCCAACGTTAATGGACGGCGGCCAAGTCACTTCGCCTAGCTTTGGATTCTTCAATCCGCAGGGTCAGTGGGACGTAGAGAACCACGGAGTGCCGCCGGACTACGAAGTGGACATGGAACCGAAGCCGGTCAGCGAGGGCCACGATCCGCAGCTTGAAAAAGCTGTCAGCCTCGCTCTCGAAGAGCTTGCAAAGAACCCTGTGCCTGAACCGCATAAGCCGGAGTACCCAAACTACAACCGCCCCGCAGCGCAATAGTCCGAGGGCTGCGCCTGAACACTCGGAGGGTCACGGGCTGCTTACTTGACCTTCCGCGGCTATTCTTTTCTTCCCGCCATCAGAAGAACGATGCCGCCAACGAGCGCGATCCCTCCGAGAACCGGAGGCAGCGGAATAGTCTTGTGCTCGGTGGTGCTTGCTTGAATCGGGCCGATGTCCACTATCTTCTTGTGCGTTGTGTAATTGATTCCTTGGTAGGCGAAGGAAATTATCCCAAGGACGATCAAGATCAGCCCAACAACGGGCAGAGTCTTCATTAATGCTCCTCGACGTGCACTGAGACAACTTTCAGCCCTGGATCAGGCTCTCCGCAGAAGTCCGCCCACCAGAGAGACCAGGAACAACACCAGGAAAATAAAAAACAGAATTCTGGCAATCCCCACCGCCGCGGCTGCGATCCCGAGGAATCCAAACACCGCCGCGATCAGAGCTACCACGAAAAATATCAGCGCCCAACGTAACATATCGCCTCCTTAAGGTCGAAGTTCACCGTTCAACAGACTCACCGCTCGACCACTGGGTTCTAAGCGCAGTAGCCCAAGATCACAATACACACATTAACGTATGAATTCCTTTGGTTCGCTGTAAGCCCTAAGGCCCTTGTTTGAAGGCAGTTAGCGTTGCTCCAATACATCCAATACAAGGGTCGGAGGCCACTTTGACCGCTACAGTGAATTCCTAGCTTCATTTACACGTCATAGCCGATGGTAAGCATTTGCGGATTTAGCTAAGTTGGCTTCCAAGCTCGATGCTTTCAGATCTTACCCCTGGAGGGGCCATTCGAGTCTACCCCTGATGTTGAGAGTGGCCCCTCTCCTCTCTCCTTAGGTCGTAAGTTCGAGAGTTGGCTTCCCCGTCGCGATTATGTTGCTATATACAATACTTCCAAACCTTACAGTGTCTGCCGGATAGCAGGAAGTTCGGGACATATCCGCTTTCGACCCGAAATGATTTCGCAGTTTTCAGAACGCAAGACCAGAGCTATCGGCATCTAAGCCTGAGGAGCGGCTGGCTCTTCGTACCCGAGCTGAAGTCTCACTGGGATGGAAATAGAGCTGGCCGCCGGTTTTCTTCCGCCTTCAATTCTGTCTAAAATTAAACTGTGGACCGTTTTCACATCGGTGGGGGCCTTTCGCGTCGAGAGCTGTTACGCCGGCTCGCGAGCGTAGCTGCGTGTGTCCCAGCGACGGCTTTGAGATCCATTCCGGCCACCGGCATAGTCGCAACTCAGAAACCCACCGTCGTCCCAAGCGTTGCCCCAATCGTCCAGCTATCCGATCTTCCGCCCGCCACGCATTTATCCCCCGGAGATGACACCTTCCTGGAGCAGATGGAAAATGCCAATTTCCTGTATTTCTGGGAACAGTGCGATCCAAAGACGGGCATCGTTAAAGACAGGTGCAATGTTCGCGCCTCGGACAAAAGCGTCCTGGGCAGCATCGCAGCCACCGGCTTCGGACTGACCGCTCTTTGTATCGGCGAAAAACGCGGCTACATTTCTTACGCTCAAGCCCGCGACCGCGCTCTGACCGCTTTGCGTTTTTTTTGGAAGAAAATGCCGAACGAGCGAGGTTTTTACTACCATTGGGTCAACATCAGCACCGGTGAAAGATTGTGGCAATCGGAAGTGTCTTCCGTTGATACTTCCATTCTGCTTTGCGGAATTCTCACCTGCCGCCAATATTTCCAGCATTCCGAGATCAGCCAGCTGGCGCAGGAAATTTTCAATCGCGTCGATTGGAATTGGCTCTCCGAAGACACTCGCATTCTGCCTCACGGTTGGACTCCCGAAGGCGGATTCCTGCAGTATCGCTGGGACACCTACAGCGAAATGATGATGATGTACCTTCTGGGCCTGGGTTCCTCTTCCCATGCGCTCTCGGCACAAGCCTGGGACGCGTGGAAGAGAACCACCTTCGAATTCGACGGCATTCATTACATCGGTTCCTACGCGCCGCTCTTCGTTCATCAATATTCACAGGCCTGGTTTGACTTTCGAGCCAAGCGTGACAAGTACGTCGATTATTTTCAGAATTCCATTCTTGCTACGGACGTACACCGCCGCTTTTGTCTAAGCTTGGCGAAAAAATTCCCCGATTACAGCGACAATCTCTGGGGCATTTCCGCTTCGGACTCCGAACACGGGTACGAAGTCTGGGGCGGGCCTCCCTCCACCGGGCCTATCGACGGAACCGTGGTCCCCTGTGCTTCCGCAGGCTCGCTCCCGTTTCTGCCCGGACCAGTCATGCGCGTGCTACGCAACATTCAATACCGCTACAGCGCGGGCACCTGGAGCCGATACGGTTTCGTGGATGCTTTCAACCCGCGCACAAACTGGTATGACAGCGATATCGTCGGCATCGACTCAGGGATCAGCATGGTAATGGCGGAGAATGCGCGGACTGCTTTCGTCTGGGATACTTTTATGAAGAATCCGGAAGCGCAACGTGGCATGGAACGGGCCGGATTTAAATCCTACAAGCCCTCATCGCCTCAGGAACTGGTGGAAATGCACTCTCGCCCGGTCCGACGCGAGTGAAACAGTTTTAGGGCGCGGGACAAGCTTCGCGCTCAACGGTAATTCGCGGCTTGCAACTCGAACATCTCCGCGTACTGCCCGCCGTCTTTCAGCAGTTGTTCGTGGCGTCCCTCTTCCGCAATCTCGCCATTGGCTAGCACCAAAACGCGATCCGCCATTCGAACCGTTGAAAATCGGTGGGAAATCAGCAACGACATTTTCCCCTTGGTCAGCTCGGCGAATCGCTGAAATATCTCGCTCTCGGCACGAGCGTCCAGTGCCGCGGTCGGTTCATCCAAGATCAAAAGTTGCGCGTCCCGCAGGTAGGCTCGGGCCAGGGCTATCTTTTGCCACTCGCCACCTGAAAGATCCACGCCGCCCTCGAACCGGCTGCCGAGCACTTGGTCAAACCCGTTTGGCAGTCTGCGTATGGCTTGTTCCGCCAGACTCTTGTTGGCCGCGGCCCGTATCAAAAATTGATTATCGAGATCTTCGATACGTCCCACCGCTATGTTCTCAGCGGCGGTCATCTCGTAACGCATGAAATCCTGAAAGATTACGCCGATTTCTTTCCACAGGCTCTCGAGGTTATATTCGCGCAGGTCTTTTCCATCCAGCAGAATCTGTCCTTCGGTTGGATCGTACAAACGCGTAAGCAATTTCACGATGGTGGTCTTGCCCTGGCCGTTCTCTCCTACAATCGCTATGCTCTCCGAAGGCCCCAGCTTGAAGCTGACGTTCTTCAGAACCATTCGGGAGTTTCCAGGGTACTTGAACGAAACATTCTTGAATTCGAATCCCGTGCGGATCGGTTTGGGAGCCGCCAATGCCGAATCTTTCGACATAATCTTCGGCTTCACCGAGAAAAATTCCAGCAGGTCCGTCATAAACAGCGCTTGGTTGGTGATCCCGGAGAAAGTCGTAAAGAGCGACTGCAGATTTCCGCTCGCACCGGCGATGGCGCCGGAAAGATAAACCATTCTTCCTACGGTTAGCATGCCGATTACGGTCGCGTAGATGACGTACGTATAGCTCCCGTAGTATCCCGCCAAGCCTATAAGCGATAACAAAGATCCGAAAATGAGCCGGCGTTTCGATAGCCCCAAAGTCTGGTGGTACAGCACGTCGGATAAATCCGAATAACGGTCTACGAGAAACGGAGCCAATCCAAATAACTTTAGTTCCTTCGCGCTTTCCTTGGTCCCACCTAAAACCCGCAGGTATTCCAGTTCACGCCGGTCGGGAGTCTGTTGAAAGCTAAGCGAGTAATTCATGAAAGCAAAATGAGTTTCGCCGAGAAATACCGGAATGATGCAAACCACCAGCGCCAGCAATAGTAATTTTGAAAATAGAAAAATCGCCGCCGCCAAAGTG
>JBAVQA010000035.1:0-3167 GCA_049693595.1 Candidatus Acidiferrales bacterium
CGCGGAAGCTAGGAAGAACACCAATAGGCATAGAAGGGTTATGCGTTGAAACGTCTTGGAATTTCTGTTCGCATCTTTCATGAATCGGGCGATCGCCATTTCATCTGGCGGCCGTCATGTAGCGGAGCGGGCGGTCTCCGCAGACTCAGAATATTTTCTTTTCCGAATCGTCCGATCAATAAGCGTGTCGAGCGATAGTTTGCCCGGGCCGACAAACAGAATAATCAGACCTACGAAGAAAAAGATAAACGGGTCGGCGTTGGAAAACTTCCCGGGATCGGAGAAGAACGCGAGCAGCGACTCCCTATCCGCCATCCAATACGCCATGAACATATCAATTACGATGCCCAGAGCCGCGATTCGGGACAACAGGCCGATGGCGAGAAGAATTCCGCCGACAAGTTCAAATGACGCAACAAAGGTTGCCGTAAAAGCCGGCGCCGGAAGTCCCAGGCTCGCGAAGAATTCCGTGACGTGAGAAAGGTTGTGGAGTTTGCCCCATCCGTTTTGAGAAAACTGCCATCCCCAGTACAACCGAACGACTAACAAAAATGGCGATTGAAGGCTGGAAACAGCTCTTACAAAACCGTCATGCAATCGCTGAATCAGATTCGTCTCATTTCTCATTTTCGGCGGATTCCCCTCCGGAACGCTTTCGAGCGATCCGCTTTCGCATTTTGCCTGCTCTCGATGCAACAGAACCAGCCGAGCGCGGCCCAGGTCTGAAACCAGTGCTGCACGTTGGCTGCGCGTTCGTCGGGAACAATCGAACTCTCTCTCATAGCGCTTTCAACTGCGGTCTTGAGCGGCTTGCCGCTGCGAAGAGCGCACAGGATGGCGAACTCGTCGCGATGAAGCCGGCGAAAATAAACGGAATCGTCCATGCGATGTACGACCAGGAAAATCGGGCTGGGTTTTAATTTCGCCACGGCTGAAACTCGTTTCTGGTGGTGGCGCTCGCTGAAAGCATTGCTGGCGACCTGGGTGTCATCGTCCTCTTTACGAACTTCCAGCAAGAGATCGTCAACCGGATAACGCAGGTCGAGAAGCTGCACATATGGTTGAAGCCGCAAACGCAGTTTCGCAGGATTAGCCGCCGCAAGGTCTTCCGGCTTGAGCGTGGGCTCGGCGCCGCCATCGAAGGCTTCTATATCGGCCCATTCGAGTCGCGCCATATCGAGCGCGAGATTTCCGCGTCCGGAGGTCCAAGCGGGATTTTTTCGCAACCAAGCTTCCAGGCGCGAACCCAAGTTGCGCAGAGTAAACGATTGGGAGGGGCAATCCGTTAGATATGCCTTAGTCAGGCGGTCGAAGCGATTTCCTCCGAGCACGGCGCGCAGGCCCGGAAAATCCTCGGCAAAACCTGAAAGGACACGAAACCAATATTGGCGGTTATAAATTTCCAGGCGCTCGAAAGACGTAAGCCGATCGTTTGGCTTGATGATCGCAGAGGCTACCGCACGCATCGAGCGGCCATCGGGGGCGGTCGAGCGCATGCGTTCGGAATCCGTGAGGGGCGTCATCACCGCGCGAGCCATGCGGCGTTGCAGGCTTAGCAACTTCATACGGCTTTGGCCAGTGAAGCGCTCGCGAGGAATCGATTGGCTTTCAATGCTTCGTCATGCACTTCGTCGAAGGAAGGGATGCTGTCGTCCCATTCAAGAAGCGTTGCGGTGTGGCCAACGCGTTCGATGGCGCGTTCGTACAATTTCCAAACCGGATCGATGACGGGATGATCGTGGGTATCCAGAATGTACTTCTTATATTTCGAATGGCCCGCGATGTGGATTTGAGCGACTCGCTCTGCCGGGACGCTGTTGACGTAAGTGTACGGGTCGAAGCTGTGATTTCGCGACGACACGTAAATATTGTTCACGTCCAGGAGAATTCCGCAGTCGGCTCGCTCGACCACTTCATTCAGAAATTCCCACTCGGTCATCTCGGAGACGTGGAATTCGGCGTAGCTGCTCACGTTTTCCACCACCACGGGTACTTCCACGAAATCGCGAACCTCGCGAACTTTTTGCGCGGTGATGCTCGCAGCTTCGAAGGTGTAAGGCATCGGCAGAAGATCGTGGGTGTAGCGGCCATCCACGCTTCCCCAGCAAAGATGGTCCGATAGCCAGGGAGTCTTGGTGCGCTGCACCAGCGTCTTCAGCCGACGGAGATGCTCTTTGTTGGGGCGCTCGGCGGAACCGAAATACATGGAAACGCCGTGCTGCACCACTTTGTATTGTTCCAGGATTTGATCGAGGATGTGCAACGGGCGCCCGCCATCGATCATGAAATTCTCAGAAATGATCTCAAACCAATCGACCACGGGTTTGCGGGTGAGAATATGGTTGTAGTGCGGTGCGCGCAAACCAATCCCGATTCCATAGTCAGTAAAATTGTTAAAGCGATTCGCAGGCATTTGCTACTCCGGTAAGTCGAAGGGAATGTCGAGGGCCGGTAAGTTCCAAGCCGGCCCCAGACAGGACTGCTTGACTATATTTCTAACGCTCCGAGGAGAGTTAGTTTGCTGGCGGCTTGGAGCCGTCGGTTGCGCAGCCGCCCTTGCCTTTGCAAGAGTTCTTGCCTTTGCAGCCGTTGTCGCTCGCTTTACATCCACCCTTGCCCTTGCAGGAATTCTGACCCTTGCAAGCATGCTTTTCCTTCACCTTAGTGTCTGCAGGCTTCTGATCGGATTGAGCAGCCAGCCTCGCGCCGGACAGAAGATTTGATGCCTGAATTGTCGCACCGGTGCCCGCCAAAAGACCTGCAAGTGCGGCGCCGGCAACCAAAGCCTTCTTCGATTTTGTCATTTCCCGAATTCCTCCTATTGAGTTTGGACTTCGACTGCTCCTCTTGTTACTACGCTATCCGAGAGAGTTCGGATGTTGGTGTTAGGGTTGATCTTTCAGACGGGCTGGATTCCGACCCGGGCGTAACCCAGGGAACTGCGGGGGAGAGCATAACCTATCCAATCGGCCGCCGACAACAACTATTACCCGCGTGACTTGGAAGGCTCCGGAAACATAACGGGAAGATAGACATAGGAATCCGGCATCAACCTGCAGCGAAAAGGACTAAGCGGCGCGGATATATGGAGCGGGATAAGAGAATCGAACTCTCGCCTCCACCTTGGCAAGGTGGCGTACTACCACTCTACGAATCCCGCGCGGATG
>JBAVQA010000036.1:0-14543 GCA_049693595.1 Candidatus Acidiferrales bacterium
TGATTATACCGCGAGTGCGATGACGCCGAGCGGGGCGAATCTGTTGCTCTTTGAATTTATCGAGGGTCAAACGACGGTATTCCAATCGCCCCCCAAGTTTCCTGGTTTCGATTCTTCCCTCGCACGCGAAGCGATAGAGCGTGCTCTTGGCCACGCCGAGGTAGTCTGCTGCTTCCGAGTGCCCCAGCCAGGAATCAGATTGGGGGCGTGGCGAATTCATCTGGCGGATGTCCGTACTTTCCGGCGCGATTGGTGGGCCGGAGTTTCCATTTATTTGCTTCAGGAGGGCCAAAAGCGGTGCCGCGTCCTCTGGCACCAACAAAATGCAAGCGAGGAGGATCTGATTGTTCGACATCTGTCGCTTTTCAGCGTCGTTGACGATCTCTTCGTCGCGCACGGATTTTGATGCGAGGGTCATGGGTCCTCCTGAAACTACGGGGAAATGGGACTGGTAAAACTAGTTTGCCGTGAAGGCTTGAGCAAAATTGTATTGGTCAGCTTCGGCGCTGTAGCCGCCAATTTCGAGAACTTCCGAAACAAAACGTCTGCCGGGTCGTCGTTCGAGCTGGATGATGACGTTGAGCGAGTCGCCGATGTTTGTCTTGATAGCGCGATAAGGCAATTCAACGCCGCTTTGCAGAACGCAACTCGTGAATCTTGAGATCGCTTGCGGAGCGGTACTGGCATGGACCGTGGACAGCGTCCCCGAGTGGCCGGTATTGAGGATTTGAAGCAAGTCGAATGCCTCGCCGCCGCGAATCTCACCGAGAATAATTCGGTCGGGACGGTGCCGGAGTGATGCCTTCAACAAGTCACGGATCGCGACGGCGGGAAGGCCCGCCTGTGCCTGACGAGCTTCAAATCGGACGAGGTTTGGCTTTTCGAGTTGAATCTCCGACGTGTCTTCGATAAGGAGAACTCGGTCGTCATCCGAAATGAGCTTTCCCAAGGCGTTCAAGAGCGTTGTCTTGCCGGTGCCGGTTCCACCGCTGATGAGAATGTTCTGCCGTCTCTCGACGTAGTTTTTCAGCCGTTCAAGAAGAGTTGCATCAAGGCTCCCGCATTTCACTAAGTCTTCAATTGTGAAGTGGCGACCGTTGAACTTACGAATTGTGAGCGTCACGCCGTGAATGCTGCACGGCGGGATCACGGCGGCAACGCGGCTACCGTCGGGCAGACGGGAGTCCAGGATCGGTTTCTGTTCGGAGATGTCGTCGCCAAGTCGCCGCGCGATGTTCTTGACTGCGACCATTAGAGATTTCTCGCTCAAGGTGAGGTCGGGCACTTCCTGAAGTACGCCAGCCCGTTCAATAAAGACATGAGCCGAGCCGTTGACCATAATTTCGCTTATGGAGTCATCGCGGATCAGGTGCTCGATGGGCCGCAAGAATGGGAGGATGGTTTCAAAACCGAGCATTAGATTTCTCCGCTGGCGAGTTGCTCGAAATACGAGCGGTTCACGTCGTTGTAGTAGGGCTTCAGATAGCAGAACATCGGCGGCATTGGATTCAGGCCGTCATACGCGATGGCGATTGCCTGTGCGTTCTTGAGTTCCGTAAAAGTCTTCATGTCGAATCGGTAGTCGGTACGGGTGTTGTAACTTTTAGATGCTGTTACGTTGGCGCGATTCGAAATGGCCTTGCCTGACAGAAAGCTGACGCGGGCATCGTGACCACTTTCGGAGAAGTTGTAGCTGACCTTGAGGCGGTCTTCTTTCCCGCATAACTCGCTTGCCGTTTGTGCGGAGAAGTCATCCGACAGTGCCAGAAATATCTTGGTGCGGAAGGTCTGGAGCAAAGAGCGCCAGGTGTCTCCGGGCAATGAGGATTTGAGCGAACTGATGCTCTGTGTGGCCACGATGGGAATGCACCTCGGTTGTCGTGAGAGGCTGAAGAACTTTTCATCGCCCGTGGGCTCGTTCTCTCCGACGGTGGCAATGTGCTGATACTCATCGCAGATGAAGAAGACTTGTCGGAAGTACCGCTCCCGGTGCGTTTCCATCTCTGGAACGCGATTGAGGACAGCCCTTTGAAAATCCAGTTTCATCATCACGCCTAGAGCCTTGGCGAGGCCTGCGTTCATGCCGATGGGAAAATTGAGGGCACATACTTTGCCGGTCTCAACAAGCCAAGTGAACGAAGGCAACGGCTTCCCGTATCGGTGATCGGCATTAGCTACCGGGTCATAGCACTCGACGGGAGGACAGAACGTCCTCTTCACGTCGGGATTGTCATCGAACAGAGAAAGAAAGACGGAGATGCCTTCCACAATCGAGGTCCGCAGCTTGGGCTCGATCCGTTTCCAGTCGTAATGAAACCACCGCTTCACAGCTTCGAGCTGTTCCCACTTGCGAAAGTCTCGATCAGTGGATGAGTGCTTATTGAACTGGAATGAAATCTTCTTGTTTCGCAGAACGTCGCACAGTTCGGTGATGGACTTGGCCCGATAAACATTGTTCGGTTTGTCGAGTTCGAACGAGAATGCCTTGAGGTCGCTCACCCATGCTGTGTAGGTCTCCGGCGTCACTTCGATGAAGAACTTCGATAGCTTCTTCTCCGCTTCCTCGATCCGCTTTTCCAGAACTTCGGGTGAGATCGCGCATTCGTATACGTCGAAGAGCGTTACGTAGTCGTAAGCGACTTTGTGAAGCAAGATGATGAACTTCACGAGGTTCGTGTAGGCCTGCTGCCAGAACGGTTCTTTGCCCTTGCCGAAGAGGTTGTTCAGAAGAGCCGCGATGCTGTAGGCCAGGGCGTACGCGTCCAAATTGTTGTGCAGGGGGTTATAGCGGTACTCGGAGTGCAGGCTGACTTCGATGTAGTCTTCGGCCCGCTCATACCTTTCCAGAATTCCTCTGACCTTGTGGCAGAAGTCGCCTTTGACTTCGAGTACGAGGCCGCCTATACGCTTCGCTTCGTCCTGAGCTTTGTAGGCGATGAGCTGCTCGGCGAACGGATACATACAGCAACTTGTCTTGCCGGTACCCACTGCTCCCAATATTGCGATACCGGTGTAGAGACCACGCTCCGGGATCGTAAGCCAGTGCGGGTTCTCAGCCGGAACCGGCTTGCGGGGGTCGTGAACCTCGCCGACGACGAGGAAGAGGTTGTCCCGGTGTTGTGCGTCGGGATAGGCAGGCAATCGGGCAGGAGAAACTCGCTTACGGATCTTCAGGGTGAAGATGTACAAGCCGGAAAGGAGAATCGAAAGGATGATGTAGGGCGTCGTGAAGAGCATTACGGTGTAACTGTATTTCGCGCCCGAATAGACGAGCGGGGCCTTCACGGCGATCAGCCGCAAGAAGAGGTTCCCCTCTGGGAATGGCAACAGGAAGTAGAGAGTCATACCTGTTGCCGAGGCGAGGACGAAGGCAATGAAGTTCTTCGAGTTGAGGATGCGTTGAATCATGGCTTCTTCGCAGTACGAGGTGCGGCTGAGGAGTCGGCTGAGTTTTGTGAGCGGACCCAACGCTTGAAGTCGTAATCCTTTTTGAAGACAAGCCGTAGAGCGGACTCGACGATGTGCTCTCGGTTCGTCCCGACGAATTCCGCATAGCGGTCGAGTGTGTCGAGAATAGGTTGTTCGATCTGGACTTCGAGCGAGACGATTTTGGGTGGCTCGGCTGGCTTTTTGATGATGGACATCGTTTATCTCCTTTGCTGGATGGTTTCCGAACGATTCGAGGGACGCGGGCAAAAGCTTTGAGGGAAATAGAGAAAGGGCGGGAGCGACCCCCGAAGCCCGAAAGGACCAGGGCCGCGAAGCGGTCCGTCAGGTGGGGTCGCTCCCGCCCTTTCCGCGATTTTGCCCGCGTCCCGTTTTGTGTCTCGGGACTTCGTATCTCGATGGTTGTTCGGGTCTTAGGATTGGCGGGTGCGGAAAACCGAAAGGAAAACCGTGAGGAAAACCGTTTTCAGCACGGTTTTCCGGTGACTTTCGAGTTCTGGCCGAACGAAGAATAGTCACGAGGAAGTAGGCAGGTCTTGAATTGAACTTCCTGCTTGTGAGACGGGCGGCTCTCGATTTCCGCAACCAATTGCTTTTCGTTGATCTGGCCCATCTGCCATTTCTTGTACGCGGACTCAAACGGTTCACCTGGAAAGCACTGTTTTGCATGATTCAGAAATTCGAGGTCGCCGTTGGTCAGTGTTTCATATCGTTTCCCTTCCCACGCGGCGCGTAGAGCGAAGTAGCGGGCAAGCTGTGAGGAAAGCTTCCCGGTTTGAGGGTCGATGGCTCCTCTGAAAAGTGTCTCTGCCTTGGAAAAGAAAGCGGTGCGCGGCCCTGCATAGACGAATGCAAAGAGTGGCAATCGTTTTAGGAAGCCCGAGTAGGTTTCAAGGTGCGTATTGAAATCTGAAAGATGGCCGATGCCTGGGTCAACGTAGGTCAGCGTGGGCACAGCCTCTCCTGTGCGAGCCTCGTCGAGGAACATTGGGAACTTGTCCACGAAGTAGCGAATCGTATCTGGGACACGATTCGCTCCGGCATAGGTCTTTCCTGGCATCTCTTGAGGACGGATTTGAAAGTGATTCTGAAAATACTGGACCTTGTCGGCTTCGCCCTCGAAGTAATCATGGTCAGGATGGGCGATGATGAAATCGAGGCACGCGAGCTTCGTCTTCATGAAATCAAACGAGTGCTCGCGGCGATTCCGAATATTCGCCCGCCCGATAGCCGCGTACATCGGCTTGTAGGTCAGTTGATAGACGCGAGCGTTGTTCTGATGTTTGCTTTCCTTAACATGCTCCTGTTCGAGAGCTCTCTTGATGAATGCGCGGACAGTGCGGCCCGACTTGTTGCCGCTGAACTGCCTCAAGTGTGTCTGTGTAAAATAGCCCGAATGTACAGCCACGATGTAGAGGAAGCGGGATTCGCGCTCGGTATATCCGAAGTTCTTGATGGCGGTGAGGTATTCCGGTTGGATTTTCATAGCGAGAGGATCTCCGAAATGAGGTGTGGGTCTTGCGCGGCGGCACGCACGCGTGAGGCGTCGTCTGCCGGTGCGTAGATCGAAAAGCCTGCCTTACCCTTCTCTGCGAGGTGATGCCCGCGATAGTCTCGGGTTGCAAGTTCCAAATCGACTCGGGACTGCTCGTGGTCTCGCGTCTCGTATTCGATCCTCAGATCGGGCAGCGGAATCTTGCCGTCTACTACTTTCAGTCCATGGTCCTGGGCGATTTGTTCCCGCCTGGCATCTTGTTCTGATGGTGGTAATGACTTGAGTTTTGCCAGTTTTCGATAGAGGTCGCGCTTCAATTCGTAGTCGAGAATGACTCTGAGTTTCGTGCCTCCGTCCTTTTCAATCTTTTCCGATGCCTTCTGATACAAACGATAGAGCGTGGCATCGTGCCGAGCTTCACGGGGTTTGACGAAACCGTGATGCAAAGATTGGCTCGCGCCAAGCCCCTGAGGTCGGGTACGGTCCAGAAACGCATGCGCTGATCGGGTGACCGTAAGAATCTGTTCTTTCTCCGTCCCCGATAAGGTTCTTCGCTGTATAAGTCCCTGGCTCGTGAGGCTTCTGAGGTCTTGCGTGGCCCTGTCCGCGTCGCCTTGGTATTGAATCTCTACGAGGTCGTCAGTCTTCACGCTGCGGAACTTGGCAATTTCAATAAGGGCGGCGACTTCCGAATCACGCAATTTGTATTCCCTGTCGCGATCCTGACGTGGGCGACGGTTCCCGCGCTCGATGTTTCTAGGGCGTTCGCCTCGGTTTCTCGATTCCGGTTGCTCTCCGCCACTAGCACCACCGCTACCAGGCTCCGGCTTGGCATCCTCAGGCTTGCGTTCCGACTCTTGTTTCGCCGGTGGATCGGGAACGCGGTAGTCTTCTGGATCGAAGTCGTAGCGGGACATTGTTCAGGTTCTCTCGTCGTAATCTGAGTCTGCGGGCAGATGCACGTTTCCAACATGAAACTGCTTGTCGATGTGGGACAGCTTCCGGCCAGTGTCTTTGAGGAAGGACTTGCGAATGAGGACGAACGCGCCCGCGAAAATATTGAGAAACAGAACCCCGAAAAAGAGGACAAGTGCCCAGCCGTACTCGCGGAAGAGTAACGCCCGATACGGGACCAAGAACTTCAGCTCACCCATGAGGTAGAAGGCGATAGCGAGTAACAACGCGAGTGACAAGAGAAGCGCATTGGCGACCATTTGCAGAGACCTCTGTAATCGAGTGGCGGATGGCGAAGCGCAAGGCGAAACGAATCAGGTCGGAGGCTGGATGCTAAGGATATTCCTTTAAGACAGATTGATCGTCCGCGAATCGACTCCCAAATTTGGCATCTAGCAGGCACTTTTTCACAGCCGCACGGAGAAGCGATTCCAGCTTGTTGTATAAAGGAGGTTGCTCATCCGCAGGAAGCACAGTGTGTAAATCATGAAGAAAACTTTGGCCGTGAGCGAGTTCCGAGCGCAATTCGTATGCCTGTTCCAGTTCGGCCTTAGACAGGCTGATTCCAAACTCCGTTGCTAGTTTTTCGACCCGACGCACGAATCGCAGCCCATTTTTGTACTTCTCTACAGTAACCAGCGCTTCCAAGCCAGCCACGACAACAGGAAAACGGGAATCGAGAAAATACGTTCGCGCTGCGTCTTCGTGTTTCCAAAAAGCGCGGTGAACGCGTTTCAACATCGGTCTCGTTTCAGGCACCCACGGCATCAATTGCCGCAACTCATGGCCGTGAGAAGGCGACAGCCAATCGCGCGATATGTCGCCGAACGTTACGGACGGATTGGCTCCAACTGTGGTCAAAGCCTGAATCGGTGGATCAGTTTCCGGCGTTGGATGAATCTTTGCGCAGTATCGATTCCCGGTTGTCGTCGGGTGAATCAAACGAGATAGCGCCATGACAGTGAACAGTGGATAAATTCCTTCATCCCTCACGACCATTCCGGGCTGTCGTCGCTGACGCCTTTCGTCTTCGGGCTCTCGCCTGACAAATGCGTAGAGATGGCGGTCCCATACGTGGTTGTCGATTCTGTGGTTTGCAGGTTCGCAAGCTCTTTGGATATTTATCGCGAGCTGCTCGTCGAGCCTTTCGATCCAAATGTCGCTCGATAATTGAAACGGAGCATCCAAAGCAATCTGTGGCATGTCGGCGTCGGGATAAGGCGGTCCGGCGCGGATATGAAGAATCACGTAACAGTCCAGCGGCAGTGAGTGTCCCTGAGATGGCATAGTTCGTTCTGACTACACCGAGGCCGGATGCCTGTCGAACCACACCCGAAGCGTTTCTGCTTTTTCCACCGCGTGCGGAAATGCTTCATACGATAGCCGCACTGAGCCTTCATCAACTGCCGCAGTGCTGGGGTGAACAGCATCGTTGCGTTGAACTCTGATCGCTTCAAAGAGCGATGAGAGATGTGCTAGAGCGCCGTCGAAGTCACCGCGCAGTTTTGTGCAAGCCTCGATATATCTTCGGATTGTTTCAAGCAACGCGTAGAGCGATCTACCCGTGACGATTTGTTTCGTCAGCTTTCCTTGTGCCGAAGGGTCTTTCAGTGCTACCACTAGCGATCCGGCGAGGAGATAGATTTCCTTTTCGGATGCGGCTCCGATCATCACAGCGGCAGAAAAAAAGCTTCCGCGCACATAAGAGCCTAGACCTTCTTCGATGTATTGGCGGATCACAGGGTCAAGGGACGGGACCAACAACGAGAGATGGGTCATATAGCCGGTCACATCTTCAGGCATTGGTTCGGCACCGTTGGCCCAGGCAGTGCCACGGGCCGTCTTCCAATACATTCCGCGGTTGAAGGACTGAGGAAAGCTCTGAGGCTCCGGCAGAATGAATCCCCGATGTTCGAGGTGCCAGAAGACTTCAACTACCGCGAGTTTTAAGTCGTGTGGGCACTGAAGATCAGAGAAGTTGTACTT
Source organism: Candidatus Acidiferrales bacterium (assembly GCA_049693595.1). Classification (GTDB taxonomy): domain Bacteria; phylum Acidobacteriota; class Terriglobia; order Acidiferrales; family UBA7541; genus Palsa-295. Next base: position 7,883 of record JBAVQA010000036.1, read on the forward strand.
GCCAACACCCGTGGGCGCGTTGCGGCTAACGCCAGGAGCCTGTACCTTCTCAAGCTCGCCGAAAAGAAGAGTGGCGAATTGTTCGGGTGAGAAATTTGAAGTGTTACGGATCGCGGCTCTCGCGAACGGCAGCATCGCGGCAAGGGAATAGTCGAAACGCATAGCGGGCTCTATAACTCCTTCCTGTATGAGGGCTCGAAGCCTAGCTCGTCCAAAGTAACCATGATAGCCCGCAACGGAACTTCGTGCAGAAATCTGCGTTGCGCTCATCGTCGAGAGCAGGGCTCACTTAAAGGCTTCGTCTTCGCGGAAATACGTGATAGCGAGGCCGAGCGGATTGATCGGAATAAGCTCGTTCGGGACGCTGGTTTTGAAAACGAAGACGAAATTGGCGGTGTAGAGCGTGCGCTTTAGCTCGCTGTGGTCGGCTGCTGAGTAGTAAACCATGTCGAAGTCCACGCGGGCCTTGTAGGGCGAGGCCTGCATTCCTTCGAGGGCCACATTCTTTACTTCGATGTCGATTTCGGGTTGTGATGGGTCCGTCAGGAAGCTCTTGATGACACCGCTCTTTTTGTACGCGTCAATGATGTCGCTGGCCAGCTTGCCGTCGAGGAAGTATAGGGACTTCGAAAAATCGTCGTTCATGGTGTAGCGGTTGCGACGGTAGTAGAGCGCGCAGAACTGCGACAGAAAGTATTTCGCCTCGGCATCTTGGGGCTTGTACTCGAAATTGGCGTAGCTGAGCGCTTCCGCTCGCCCGAGTTGGTCAATGCGAATCACGAGCGGTCGGAAGTTCTGAAACGTTCGGATCGTTCGCAGATCAATGAGGCCAAGGCCAACCGCAACGAAGGCAAGCAGGACGAGCGCAATCTTGAGATAAGTGTTCGTGACCATAGGATCGCCGTATTGCTCCAAGTAGAGTCGCTTCGCGTCGTGGAAACTCGAATCGTTGCTCATGGCTTCATGCCCTCCAGGATGCCGGCGGAAGACCCGCCGGAACTGCCGCTGAAGATGTGGTTGGTGAGAGCGGGGATTTTTAAGAGGGCGTAGATGGATGCCAGGAATGTAATGAAGAGGACGGGAAAGAATTCGAGAAGTTGTGCTGCCGAGATCGTTCCGTTCGGCTGGAGATTCAGCGTGCCGAGGATTAGGTTGGCAATCACAAACACTACTGCTGCCGCGATGACTTGGTAGAAAGCATATTGGATGAATGCCTTGAACCAACCCCAGAACAGCCATTCGAGCTTCGGGACGATGAAAAAGGGAATGAAAATTGGCCCGACTAAGACGCATACTGCGGTCGCAATGAAGCCGTAAGCAATCACGACGATGGCGATGGCCTGCGCAGCCGACAGCAAGATAATGATGACTGCATAGATTATCGTCCCGAGGAAGTCCCCGAATCCGGGCGAATCAATTCGTGATTCGAAATCGGCGACTCGCTGGACAACCACTTGCAATTGCGTTTGTGTGATCTTGTTGGCCAGGAATTGTGATTCGTCCGTGATGAGGTTATGGAAACTGGTCCCTACGCCGGGGATCGGATTGCTGTAGTAGTTGACCATCGCAAATCCAAAACTGATGGTCAACAAAAGACTGGCGAAGTTCTCAAAGTGGAAGCCGCCTCTTCCACTGGTGGCGGCGAGCGCAGACTTTACGCCGAACCAGACGATGAGGATGGTCGCGAACATGCGGAAAAGGTTCTGGCCCATCGAGTCGAAGAAGCCGAGATTCTGCGTCAGCAGGTTGGTGATGGCTTGAAAGATGAACTGGAGATAGTCTGTCTGCATCTGGCAGCTCCTTCGACGGGGTGGGATTGAGCGTTTGTCTGGCTACGGCATACGGAAGGTTTGGAGAGAGTTAGTGAGGGAGCCCGTCATCTGGGCCATGTTGGATGAGAGGTTGGCTTGGCGCTGAATGTCGGCATTGATGGAATTGGTAGTGGATTCGCGCTGCTGCTTCGCGAGGATGGTTTCCTCTTCGAGGAGAGACGCGAGGAGCTTGTTGGAGTCCTGCACGCTGCGAAGCGTCAGCATGTTCGCAGCATTGATCTTGTTGAGAACGGAGACTTCCGTGTTGAGACTGGGATCGCTTGAGAATGAATCTTGTTCGAGGTTTCCCATCCGTGTCTGAATATCTTGAGCACTGCCGCGAATGGAACCGATTGTAGCCATTGCGTTGATGTTTGCGCCGTCCACGAGTTGGACAGTGGCGTATTGGGACTGAACCCGCTTTAGTTCAGGATCATTCATGCCAGAGAGCTGATACGTGCTGTATGGCAGCAGTTGGGTCGTAGAGTTCATATAACCGGTGTTGATCGTAGGGAGCAGGCCGGAGTTAATTCCACTAATCCAAGAGCCCGTATTTCCGAAGGTGTTCAACGAAGTGAAATTTCGCCATTGAGAGAATAGCGCTCGGTAACGAGCGGGCATGTTTTTTACGAACTGGGCCATCTGCATGGCGAGGTTGTATTGAGAGGTGATTTTGGAGTAGGTCTTCTGTAATTGGGCAAGGTGTTGCTGAAGCACGACCAGGTGCTGCTGGAGCTGGTAATACCGGAGTAGCGCGTTGTGATAGTTGGTCGGATCATAGACGATACCGCCGCCGAATTGAGCGGAGGCTGTCCCGACAATCAGAGCGAGGGCGAGCAAGAGCGGTAATATTCGTTTCCTCATGTAATTTCTCCTTTTGCGACTTCGTCGAATGACTACTGCTGATATTTATAGGTCGGAGGGCATTTTGTGGTTTGCGTAATCCGGAACAGCGAGGTCGCCGGAGAGATAAATCTTCACGCGATGGCCCTCTCGAATCGTGACGGTGGGCAAAATGTTCAGAAACTTGTCGAGGATGCGCTGAGATGTTTGACCAAGACTCTGGCCTACACCCTGCTCAATGCCCTGGATGCCAGATTGAGTCAGAGCACCCGCTGACCCTGCCTCGGCAATCCCGCCGATTGCCCCAACTGCAAGCGAAGCGCCGAAGATTTTAAGGTAATGATTGTTTACTTGATCGCGTAGGCCCGTGTCTCCGATCTGGTTCATCCCTTTGAACTGGTCGAGATTGACGGAATAACCGTCCGGCATAATGAGCCGATGGAAAGCTACGGCGAGCCGCGTTTGACCAAACGTCTCCACGCGCTTTGCTTCGCCCAAGACCTTAGAGCCGGACGGGATCAGAAGATGCTGACGGTCGTGGGAGTAGACGTCATTGGTGACAAGGCACTCGACAGCTCCGCTAAACTGGCCGTCGAGGCGGTTCAGAAGTACGGTTTCGAGGATCGTTCCTTCAAAGATGACGTAGTTTTTCCCCTCGGCGGCGTTGAGTGCATTTGGGTTTGGTGAAGCTTTTTTCGAGGAACTCTCGGAAGAGCTCCTTTCTGCTTCTTCGGCTGAGGTTGTTCCGGCTGGGCGAGGGTTTCCCGCGACAGGCGGTGGAATGGGCTGGAGTGCGGGCGACAATCCTTGGAGGATCTGGGCGAGTTCCTGGTTGATATTTGGGTCCTGTGCCGGGGGACTAGGCAAGTCGAAGGGATTATTTGTGGAGGAGGCAGCGTTCGGAGCCGTCCCCGGCTGGGATAGCTCCTTCCTGTAACTCAAGGCCACATTCGAAGAAAACATAGACAGGTACGCTCTTTTCCTCCGTTCGTCTTGAATCGGATCGGTTGCTTGCGGCGAACCCGCTTGTGGATTCTCGATCTGAGTAGTTGGGACGGACTGATTGTCAGACTGGACTGCGCCGAAGAACTTGTTCTGTTGATTCAGTGCGACCTGTTGTTCGCGCTGAAGCTCCTGAATCCGGTTCTGTAACTCGGCGATTTTGCCCTCGTTGACTTCGAGCGGGACAGGAGTTTGAACGGAAGACGTTCCTGACTTGCGCAACGTCTGGTCCTTCTTCCCGCCCGTGAGCCACATGATGCTGACCATCAAAACAGCCAGGCCAAGCATGGCCCACGTCTGAACATTTTTCGGCATGAGGCCGGGTGGCTTTGGTGCTTTGTCTTGGATAGGCTGAGTGGCCGGGGAATTTACTGATTCTGTCATGGGCTCCTCTCATTCGGCGGAAAGTGGTCTGCGCGTGCGCTTATTACTGATGACGGGAAAAGGCGAGTTTCTTCTTGCCGATGGCGAGATAGCCCGTGTCGACGATCTTCGGGACGATGTAGACACCGTTCTGGAGTTCGAAATTGATGAGGTTCGGTTTGCCGTCTTTGATTTCGTAAATCGCTGGCTTTTCGGAAGCGACGCATTTGATGTAGGTAAACGCGTCGTCGTGATAGATCGCGGAGACTAGGAACGGTTTGCCGGCCTCCTTCGCGTCGAACTGGTAGTCGAATATGAGTTTGGTCGAATACTCGGAGCGAAACTTCTGAATCTGCTGCTCCGTGTTTGTCTGCGCTGATTGGACTTGGGCGTTGGCTTGGTCACGAATTGTTTGAATCTCCCGTTTATAGGCTTCCGCCTCAGTAGCTGGGACAAAGCCTTGCGACAAATTGCCAGCTCCGATGCCGGATTGCTCCTTTGGTTCAATGAAGATTTTCAAGTCCGGGTCAGCGTTCGGATCGCTGCTGATCTCGGTGAGCAGGAACGAATAAACGTGGCCACTGGCTGTGATGAGGTTCAGGTTGCTGCGAATTCCGGCCTGTGCTGGATGGATGTAACAGAGATTGTGCGCGCCGTTAATAATCCAGAAATCCTTGTCGCCAGTCGTGAAGTCGAGAATTTCCTCTTTCTCGGGCAGGATGATGAGGGTTGAGAAGCGGAGTTTGGCTTTGATCGGAACGATGTCGTTCTGTGCATACTTCACGATACGAGCTGAGTCAGTGGCCGCATGTGTTGGGAGTTGCCCTACGGTCAATATGCCAAGGATGGCTACGGCCATAAGCGTCAGGAAACTGTGCTTCGGAGAGATAGTTGTACCTTTCATTCCTTGCTCCTTGTCAGAGATTTGGATTTGTTACAGACGGTAGTTCCGGTCGACGAAAAGGCTCACAATCCAAGGCAGGGCGACGGTGATGAGCGACGCCACTAGGATCATCGCGAGCGGAAGCCAGGGGTCAAACCAGCGGTAGACGGCCTGCGGCCAACCTAACAGTCGCTCGACTTCGCAGTAGGCAAAGAAGTAGGGAGATACCAAAAGCGCCACGGCGCAAACCAGGGCAGCCACTCTCATGGTTGACCTCTAGCCAAGATTTCAAGGCCTTTCTCAAATCCGTACGTCTCGAATGCTTCTCGCCTCTTTCGGTTGTCGAACGGATCGTTGGTGTAGAGCCAGTAGCTCTTTCGGTCCACTTCGAGATTGGCGACCTTGGCCAGTTCCGGCGTCTTGATGAGCAACTGTTGTTTCGGTCGGAGGGTGGAGATGAGTTCGACTTCACTTTCGTTCAAGTTGAACTGGCGACGGTAAAGGTCCCGGTCCATATCCGGGTTGGCCAGGAATATCTTCGTCGGGCAGCTTTCGATGATGATGTCGAGGATTTCCGACTTCCTAAGCTCGTCCAGCGATTGAGTCGAGAGAATCATTGCGGCGTTCTGTTTCCGCCAGGTCTTGAGCGCCTCGATGATGTAGCTCTTGATGCTCGGGTTCTTTAGAAACAGCCAAGCCTCGTCAATGAAAAATGCCTTGAAGACGTGGCTGATCTTGGGATCGCAGATCGCGGTGTTTGCTCGGTGCAGGATGTAAAAGAGAAGTGGCTCCAGGACTTCGGGATATTGATTCATCCCCTGAAAGTCGAAGCACTGGAAACGGCAAAACGTAATCGTGTCTTCAGCGTTATCGAAGACGAAATCGAATTGTCCGCCACTGGTCCACTTTGCGAGCCTGTCAGAGAGACGCCGGTCGAGCGTATTCGATAGAACGCTCAGCGTGCGAAGTGCTGGCTCGATTTCGTACAGATTCTCAATCTGGTGGTAAAGATCGCGTTCCTCCGTGGGCGTCAGTTCCAAGGGCGAAGCTCCCTGTATGAGGACTTTGACAAATAGCGCGAGGAAGTCGAGGTTTTGCTTGGTTGGCGGAACCGAGAAAGGATTGATCTTGAAGCCTGGCGAGTTCAATCCCACGCGGGAATAAGAGCCGCCAAACAATCGAGTCAAGCTTTCAAAGCTTCCGCCCAAATCGAAGATGAAGGTGTAAGGGTCGTACTTCTGCATATTGGTGATGAGGAAGTTCAGAAGGAACGATTTGCCCGATCCCGTGCGGCCCAAAATCATCGTATGGGCCACGTCACGATGATGAAGGTTTAGAAAGTAGGGTGTGTTGTGATTGGTTTCTAGAACGGCGAGATATTCCTGCTTGAGGTGCCTGTTCTCGGGCTCTCCACAGTGGAGTGTGAAGAGAAATGAGAAGTCAGCGTAGTTGGTATTGAGCAAGTACATGGAACGAAGATTGAAGGGCGAGCCGCCTGGTACGGTCGCAAGAAAAGCATTCAAGAGGTTGTATTTTTCCTCATAGAGCTGTGCGTCGTGAACGCTGAAAACCTTGTAGAAATCGGAAGCGGCGGTATCCACCTTCGCGGGGTCGAGGTCATAGATAACGACGCTCAGCGAAAAGTGGCCGAAATAATTGCCTTCGATTTCGAGTTCCTTAATGCTCGCGCCTAATTCGCGGACCTGGGCTTCCTTCGAGTCATCCACCAAAACGTCCGTTGGCGGTGCATCCGAGACAT
>JBAVQA010000037.1:0-1995 GCA_049693595.1 Candidatus Acidiferrales bacterium
CGCGGAAGCCGGTGAAGCCGTGGCGGTCGCGCATGCGCAGGAGCGTGACGGCGGCAAGCGTCGCGCCGGCGGATTCGCCGCCGATAGCCAATGCGTCGGCGCCGAATTCGGCTTTCGCGTTTTTCGCCAGCCAGACAGCGGCGGATTCGCAGTCGTCCGGCGGAGCGGGATACGGATTTTCGGGCGCCAGGCGGTATTCGACGCTCACGCACACGAGGCCGGCTTTTTCGTTGACGCGCTCGAGCATGGGGTCCTGCAAGTCCGCGGAGCCGAGAACCATACCGCCGCCGTGGATGTGGAGATAAACGCCTTTCGGATTCTGCGGCGCGACGATGCGCAGAGCAACTTTGCCGCCCTTTCCGTCAATCGTGATGGTGCGCGCCCGCGGCGATTTCGGCGCGAGAGGAAACGGCCCTTCACCGCGCGCGCGGGCGTCACGAGTGGCTTGCGCGCCGACTACCCACCAGTCGGGCATGGGCGTGAGGAGCTTGACGAGCATTTCGTTGAATTGACGCGTTTCTTGGGAAACGGCGTCAGGGCGAAACAGCGCCGGATCGAGCGGGTTCATGTGGGGCTCCTCTTTGTTAGGGCACAATGTTACGGTACGATTTTCGCGCCGAGGTCGAGAGCGGACGGCATTGTACACCGACTGGCTTTCATTGCTGACACGGGACGGAGCGTAAGCACGGGAGGTCAAACCGGCAAAGCGAAAGGCTCGGCGACAATTCCGCCGAAAGGAAAACGACTTCGTTAAAGGCTTTGGTTTCCCCGCCCTTACGGGCGGGGCTAACTTCTGCCACGCCTCCGGCGTTCCGAGGCGGAAACTCGAGGATGTAAAGCGGATTAGCGATGTCGCTTTTGCCGTGACGCCGATCGCGGTGAAGTCATGATCTGAACGGCATCACTGCGGCTCGAAATCCCAGCCACAACAACGGCAATAATAGGCGGGGGACGCGTCGATCAATATATGGGTGCTTCGTGCAGAAGGGTCGATGACGAACCCGAAACCTACCGCATCTTCCCCGGGTAATTTTACTGTCAGGTCATATTCACCCGGCTTCAGGTCGCCAAAATCAAATCTGCCAGACCTATCGACTACCACTTCTCCCGCCCGTTCACCGTGCCGAACGACGTTTCCTTGGTATTCGGTCGAGGGTAGCTCTCTAACCAAACTCAGCGTCGTGCCAACTGCCTTGAACCGCCTACGAAGCCAGCGATATTGGACAATCCAAAGATTCTTGCCGACAACTTCTCCCCGAAATCGTGCAAAGCGAGGCCGCCCCGGTTCTGGACTGCCCAGCGTGACACCTCCGCATGTGCCTTGGATAGATGGCTTCCATAATAGGTAGTAGTTACAAGTGAAGAGCCCGACGAAAGCGGCGATGGCCACCGCGAGGGCGATAAGAAGGCGCTTAACCGGTCGATTCATATTGGTAGCTTCCCACAGCTAGGCTACTTCTTTGTGCCCTTTATGTCGCGGCCGCCTTGGTGGAGGACGAGGCCTGTTACTTCGCCCTTGTCGTTTTTGACGAACTCTACTTGGGCGTCGACGACCTTGAGGAAAAACTTTGTTTCGGACTCTGCGAATAGCGGCAACTTTCCCTGTCCGGTGGCCTGGGTCATTAGCTGGGCGCCTTCGAGAGTTATTACGAGAGCGAAGTCCGGAGAAAGTTCGTAGGTGCCGACGTAGCTCGCCAAAATTGCGGGCGCAAGTGTGACTTCTTTTCTCTCTGACGCGAGGACAACCGTTTCGCCGTGCGCTACGGCTGCGAGTTTGTGGGCGATTCCGGCGGGAGCATTACCATTCAGATTCGCAAGCACGACTACAATCAGTTTGTCATCGGGATAGTAAGCCAGATGAGTATTGAAGCCCTCGATGCCGCCACCGTGCTCGATCAACTTGTGGCCGTTCGCGGTGGAGACGGCGAGGCCGAATGCGTAATTTTCCTTGAAGGGCGTGGTCATTTTTTGGAGCGAAGCGGGAGAGAGGAGCTT
>JBAVQA010000038.1:0-5917 GCA_049693595.1 Candidatus Acidiferrales bacterium
ATTTGCGGGCAGTGATTACCGGGGGAGCGGGATTTCTGGGGTCGCATCTTTGCGAGCTGATGCTCGAAAAAGACTGGGATGTTTTGTGTCTGGATAATCTGGTAACCGGAAACGAATCCAACATTACTCACCTAAAATCGCATCCTCGATTCCGATTCGCCCATCAGGATGTTTCGCGTTACATTGAAGTGCAAGGCCCCGTGGAGGCGGTGCTTCATTTTGCTTCTCCTGCAAGCCCTCCGGATTACCTGAAGTTTCCGATACAGACGCTGAAAGTCGGCGCCCTGGGGACTCACAATACTCTCGGTCTGGCGCTCGCTAAGGGCGCGAAATTTTTTCTGGCCTCCACTTCGGAATGTTATGGAGATCCTCAGGTGAGTCCGCAGCCGGAAACGTATTGGGGCCACGTGAATCCGGTTGGCCCGCGTGGGGTATATGACGAGGCTAAGCGCTACGCGGAAGCTATGACCATGGCCTACCACCGTTATCATGGACTGGATACTCGCATTGTGCGAATTTTCAACACCTATGGGCCGCGCATGCGGTTAAACGATGGGCGCGCCCTGCCGAACTTTTTGTATCAGGCTCTCAGCGGAAAGCCCATCACGGTGTATGGCGACGGTAAACAGACGCGGAGCTTTTGCTACGTTTCCGATCTGCTCGCTGGAATCTACAAGTTGCTTGAATCCAACGAACACGAGCCGACGAATATTGGCAATCCGCAGGAAATTACGATTCTGGAATTTGCTGAACGCGTTCGCGCCCTGGTAGGGACTGGTGTTCCAATCAATTTCCATCCCTTGCCGCAGGATGATCCCAAGCAACGATGTCCGGACATCAGCAAGGCGCGCCGCGTTTTAGGCTGGGAACCGAAGATAACTCTCGAACAAGGCTTGCGAGTAACTTATGAATATTTCCGCGAACGCCTTGCGCAGGCCGGCCATTCGAGCGCATGAATTCCCCAATGCGCAAGGCTCAAATCCTCGATAGGCGATCAACGTGAGCCATAGTAGAATCCCGCCACAAAGCGACCGCTGCAGTGGTAGCGTCTTAAGGCACGCCAAAGCTTAGCCATGGAAATTCTCTGGCCAACTCTCGCTATTTGCGTTCTCGTGTGTTTCGTATTCTTCGTACTCGTGCAGCACTGGCAGCGAGTCCTTCGGCGCCAAAGCTGGACCATCCGCCAGCTGAGTGAACGCGTTCGCACCCTTGAGGAAGTAGATGATCCGGAGTTTCGCCGCCGGCTCGGCGAATCAGCTCCCTCGCCACTCGAGCAAGTATTCACTTTTTCCTTCCGTTTGAGCGACCAGTTCTGGCGTAGGACGCTGCAGACAACCGAAGAAAACTTGTCCTTTATCCGAGGCTTCGGAAGTTTTATAGGTTCGGTAAAAATCCAGCGCTGGCGCGGGCATAGCGTAGCCACCATAACGGAAGTTCTGCCCGATCGCCGCTCCGCGGCATGGCAGACGCGCTCGCTGGATTGTTTTTTTGACCAGGAATCCGACTCCGACAAGATCACTCTCTGGGAACTTCCGCTCGCGCGAATCGGGAATTCGAACGAACGTCCGCCATCGCTCGAACTGGTACTCAAGGAAAAATCCGTGGAACTGTGCGCTCAACTTCTCCCAACGCCCGGAAGCAATGGCCACTCCAACATTTCAGGAAAGAATGAAGTAGTGTTTTTTCGAGTACCATTCGATTCCGCCGAGCTTGCTGAATTTCGGAGCCATGATCCTTCGGAGAACGGTGCAAACGGTGCCGGCCCTGAAACTCAATTCGATCGTTCTTTCTGGCGGGCGTTCTATTCTCATCGAGATGAAGAAGCCGGATTTGAATGGCAACTTCGCGTTCTTGACTTAAATAAGAAAGGGGAGTGGGACCGCTGGAAAATCCTGGAACCGGAAGTGGATCCCGTTGCTCAGAACGCGACGCAGAAACGCAATTGATCCATGCCACTTTTTACTGAGCGTGAGGTCGAATCGGAAGCCCTGCCCACGCATTCATCAAGCCTAAAACCTCTCGCACCACCGAAAGTGCATCGCGCGTATTGCGCCACCAATGATCCGCATCAAACGGATCCTCCCACGCTGCTCGCACAACAGCCTTTAGATGTTCACCCGCGAGTTTTTTCCACAAGGCCCTCACTCGGCGCGTATGTTCCGGAGACGTCACGATGATGACGCTGGTCTTGCCCTCTTTACGCAGCTCGCCGGCTATTTCTTCCACTTCCTGCTCGGTGTCGATCACGGTATTGGGAAGGATGCGAACACTTTTCTCCGGGACCTGAAAGTGAATCAAAATTTGGCGGTCGTAATCCTCTTCACTCACGTATTGGACGCCGAGTTCTCTCATCTCTTCGGAAGGCCCTTCAGGACGCGTCAGCCAGACTTCACTTGCATAGCCGGACTCAAAATAGTGCGCCGCGGCCTCGGCGCGATACGGCAAACCCCCGCTTAGCACCACGATAGCGTCAGCGTGTATCAGCGGGTCTTCACGGACCAGCCAGTTTCCTACCCCGCGAAATACAAAGATCGCTGCTATAAATAGCCCAAACAAAATCAAAGCTGAGATCGTACGTAGATTCCGCTTTTGCGCAGCCGGAGACTTTTCGATGTTTGCCATTTGATTGCGATACCTGGCGCCGGTAAAGAGGCTGAGATCCGTTGTGCTCTAGAAGTCTGTCCGCCGCAGCGAGCGGCTGCGCGATAGCAGCCCGCGCAGGCCCAGCAGTACTAAGCGGGGCTGGCTCAGGCAGACGCGCCAAAGAATTTTCCACGCTTCGTCGCGCGAATAGTCGGCAAGCGACCGTTTAGCCGGAGCGTTCAACAAGTCCACCAGCCGGCTGTAGTCGGCCTGCTGAAAATCATGGAGCGAGCGACGTAACAGAAGATGAAGGTCCAGTTCCCGGCGCAGGGTTCGCAGCTCACGGGACCCACGATTCAAAATCGCCTGAGCAACTCCCAGCGCGCCGCGAAATCCGGTGACGATGCCGCCCACCGTCGTGACTTTCACCTGTCCGGCTGCGTCGCCCACTAAATAAACAGATCCTTTGCCCACCGGCCGGCGAACCGGAACCCACCGTTTATAAACGGGAATGCGCGCCGCTTGAAATCCGATCGGGTTGAGCTTCCTTTTTTCGAGAAATTTCTCCAGGTGATGGCGCGTTTCCGGGCCAGTCTCACCGATTAATCCCAATGCACCGCGAGTCGGCGATTCCGGAATGAGCCAATAAAAATAGGGAGTGTCCTGCGGCACGAACCACACGCGAGCCGTATCCGGACGCATGTCTTTCGGCAACGGCACAATCGCCTGCACCAATGGGACCGTCTCAAGCGGCGCCCACCCCGCCGCGTGCGCCACACGGCTCGAAGCCCCATCTCCGCCCACGATCGTGTCCGCGCGAACTTCCTCTCGGGTTCCATCGTCGCATCTGTCAATTTCGAGTACCAATCCACGACCGTTGGGATGCAGCGCGTGAAATCGGCGCCCCAGCTCGATACTCGCGCCGGCGCGTTGCGCTTCTTCCGCGAGAGCTTGAATTAACGTGCGGCGCTCGATGATCAGGTCGGGGTGCTTCAGGGTGACGGTCGCAGCGCGGCCATCCGTAAAGAGTTCAAAGTGCCGTATTTCGTTAACAACGCTTTTCTGGGCCGCGCGTCCGAGAAGGGCCCGCATTCGATCCGTGACGATCAATGTGCGCTCGTCAGGTTCGAGCGTTTCGATGCGTTCGAACACACGCACGGGAATGCCCTGGCGCGCCAGCAGGGAAGCGGTAAATAGGCCGGCTGCCGAACCGCCCACCACTGCAAGGCTTTGCTTATCGGTGAGTGGTCCGGGAGACGAATTGTTTTCCGCGTCGCGTAGTTCGGGCGCCATAGAGTCGGTTACAACTTGCCTTTGCGTAATTTATTTGAGCGAGTCCGCGGAAACTACTTACCGGGACTGTCCTTTACCCATCACTGAAGAGAGCAGAAATCCGGGCGATGGTGATGCTCGTAACCACCGAGGCTGAAGTATATATCTTACCGGGGTGCAAGCAAGAAAGACAGGCAGGTTCTTGCAATTAGGCGGAAAAGGTCTTGGGAATCTTGGCTTGACGTTCATACGGCGCCCCTTCCATTAAAAATATGGCAATGAGGCTGCCAAAGATCAACAGCGCTGCCAGGGTATATGCTGTCGCCGGCGAAGATCCTGGAATAAAAAGCGCGGCCACACCAAAAAGGACCGCAAAACAATACATCACCAAGACCGCACCGCGATGACCCAACCCCAGATTCGACAATCGATGCGCCGTATGATCCTTGCCCGGCGAAGTGAAAGGCAGCAGGCCGCGGCGCGCTCGGGATATGGAGACAAGCGTCGTATCAAACATAGGCACGCCCAAAATCAGCACTGGAATCAGCCAGGTAATCGGGAAAGGAGCGCCATCCGGCCGGATCTTAAGGCCAAGCGTCGCCATCAAAAACCCGAGGAACATCGCTCCGCCGTCGCCCATGAATATTTTTGCCGGACTGAAATTCCAGCGCAGAAATCCTAGCGACGCGCCCAAAGCCGCAGCGCCCAGGCTCCGAACGAGCGTCTGCCCATTCATACTGGCGGAAATTGTGAAAAAGGCCGCCGCCACAGCGGCAATACCCGCGCAGAGACCATCCATATGGTCCAGAATGCTGAACGACGCAGTGATTCCCACAACCCATAACACTGTAAAGCAGTCATCGAGAACCACGCCCATCAATCCCGGCACAAACTGAGAGAGGAGCTGCGCATGAATTCCGGTGGCAATCAGCATCAGCGCAGCCACAGGCATACCGACGAATAGCTTTACTTGGTGATGCAGAAGCTTGCCATCGTCGAGAAAGCCGATGACGGCCAGCAGCGTGGCTCCAGAGAGAATCCCAGCGACTTGCTTTTCAGGCGCGCCATGGACCGTCACAAGAACTGCCAAGGCAAAAGCCAGATAAATGGCGATACCGCCCAGAAGCGGAATTGGTCTGAGGTGTACCTTGCGCGGTCCCGGTTGGTCCACCATTCCAAACCGAATCGCCAGGTGACGCACCGGAATCGTAAGCCCGAGAGAAGCCAGCAGGGCTACTGCGAATGCGATCAAGTCGGCGCGGATGGGCATCGTTGCTGTCTCTCCAGTCAACGCGCCGTAAGCATCTGCTCAAGGACGCCGCGCACTTGCTCCTTCTGCTTGGTTGCGAAGTACCAGTCCATGGTCTTGCGCAGTCCCGCGCGGAAAGGAGTTTTCGGCTCCCAGCCCATCAGTTTTTTTGCCAGCGCGTTATCTGCGACGCGATTTACAGGGCCAGTGGGCATATCCGGGCGCAGTCGGATATCCGCTTTCTGTCCGGAGAACTCGAGCACCATTTTCGCGGCATCCATCACACGAATGCGCTCCATCGTTCCAAGATTGACCGCTGTGCCGTCGTCGATTTTTTCGGCAGCGAGAATTGTTCCGCTGACGATGTCATCCACATAGGTCCAATTGCGGATCTGCGTGCCGTCACCCCAGACATCGAACGGATTCTGCCCGATAAAAGCGCGTGCGATCATTGCTATCACCGCGTGATTCTCCACTCCGCGCGGCCCGTATACCGTGAAGTACCGGCACGACGCCGCTTTCAGGCCGTGCTCCCGGTGATAGGCTTGCAACGTAAGCTCCGCCATCAGCTTGGCCCATCCGTACATATTATCGGCGTCATGCGGAGGTTTCACGTCTCCTTCGCGAAGATAGAGCACCTGCTTCGTATCGGTCTGCATGTTATTCGGATAAACGCAGCCCGAGGAAGCGTAGACCACTTTTTCGACCCCGGCTTTCACCGCTTCCCAAAAGACTAAGCCGTCGAGAAAGAGATTCGAGGCTGGGCCCGCCTGGTGTAAATCGACGTACCCGCGCCCGCCATGGTCTGCAGCG
>JBAVQA010000039.1:0-2759 GCA_049693595.1 Candidatus Acidiferrales bacterium
ATCGTGCAGAGTTTGCTTGCCGCGATTCAGGTGCTTCACGAATTCGACGATGCCTCCGGTAAAACGGAATTCGGCTTTCTTGTTGGTGCGTTCATCCTCGAGCGTGATTTTCAGGCCCTTATTGAGGAATGCGAGTTCGCGAAGGCGCTGCGAAAGCGTGTCGTAGCTGTAAACCGTGGTTGCGAAAATTTCAGGGTCAGCGTGAAACGTGATTTTCGTTCCGGTCTTTCGGGTTTTGCCAGACGCTTTGAGCTTGGATGTGGGCACGCCTTTTTCGTAGGACTGCTCCCAGACTTCGCCGTCGCGCCAGATTTCCAGGTCGAGCCAGTCCGAGAGGGCGTTGACGACGGAGACACCCACGCCGTGCAATCCGCCCGAAACTTTGTAAGTGTCGCTATCAAATTTTCCGCCGGCGTGAAGAACGGTCATGACGACTTCCGCGGCGGGTTTCTTTTCGGTAGCGTGCATGTCCACGGGGATGCCGCGGCCGTTGTCGACTACGGTGACGCTATTGTCATCATGCACCGACACGTTGATTTCATCGCAGAAGCCAGCCATGGCCTCGTCGACGGAGTTATCCACAACTTCCCAGACGAGGTGATGCAAACCGAGTTCGCCGGTGGAACCGATGTACATCGCGGGACGTTTGCGAACGGCTTCGATGCCGCCCAATACTTTGATGGATGTGGCGTCGTACTTATGACCGCCAGTTTTGCCGCCCGCAGTTTCTTTTTCAGCCATGAGTCGTGCGTCTCCTCAGACCGCTAGATCGTATGAATGCAAAATTTTCAATCGCTGGGTGCTACAAGGGAAGGCGGTCGCGCGGACGGCTCGACACTTGCCTTGCCCATTGGCCTCAGCATCCGGAAATTCCGGCTTGGACATTGTCCAAGGCGCGTTCGCGCTGCGAGACTCGAAGGGTTGCGGCTTCATCCCGTCCCGTTCCGAAATTTCCGGGGAGACGCGGCGAAGCTTTTATTTTCCTCAACGAAGAGGAATCATCCACACCTGAGCAGCTCCTCTTGCCCTGGCGCGAGCAAGAAAACTGGAGCGAGTTCGGGTCGGACAGTGCCGTTCAGGAGGAATCCAGAACAACAAAATTTTACCGGAAAGCAGGCATTTTCACAAGGCGATAGTGGCGACTAAATCAAGGAATAAGCCCAACTAAATCAATTAGTTAAACGTCGCGTAACGGCTTTCTTGCGAGCTAAAAACGCTGACAAGCAGAAGAGGAGAAGTAACGTTTTATAAGGAATGAAATAAGGAGGAAAAACGCTGCTCGCTCTGAGGTCAAATGCGCATGGGCATTACGACGTAGCGGTAGCGGGTGGATTCGTCGGCGAGCGGGCGAAGCTGTCCGGCGGACTGTTCGTCCTTCAACTCGAAACTTATGGGGCCATCCGCCGCGGCGGCGAGGAAATCGAGAAGATATTGCGCGTTGAAACCTATTGAGATGGTTTCGCCTTTGAATTCTTTTTCGATCACTTCCTTGGCCTCGCCGTATTCCGGGCTGGAGGCGGAAAGTTCCAGGCCTTCTTTTGAGAGCATGAATTTCACTGCATGCGAACGCTGGTCGGCCAACTGCGAGACGCGGCGGAGAGCTTCCTGCAATTCGCCTCGTTCGAGAGCCACGGTTTTGTTGGCATCGCGGGGGAGGACGGCTTCGTAATTCGGGAATTGGCCGGTTAGTTTGCGCGAGGTAAGAAGGCGTCCACCAAACTGGAAGAATAGGTGGCTTTCGTCCTGCGCGAAGTCGACGTTGCTTTCTTCACCGGATTCGGCAGCGAGACGCTGAACTTCGGTCATGGCTTTCTTGGGAACGAGGACGCGGGTCTCGGCGGAGAAGCCTTCAAATTTGTGATCTTTCTCAACCATTGCGAGGCGGTGGCCGTCGGTTGCGACCATGGTGATGGAACCCGGTTTCAGGACCAGCAAAGCGCCGTTCAGGGTGTAGCGCGATTCTTCCAGTGAAATCGCGAAGGTGGTCTTGGCGATCACGTCGGCAAGTAGTTTGGCTGGAATTTT
Organism: Candidatus Acidiferrales bacterium; assembly: GCA_049693595.1. Classification (GTDB taxonomy): domain Bacteria; phylum Acidobacteriota; class Terriglobia; order Acidiferrales; family UBA7541; genus Palsa-295. The sequence goes on from JBAVQA010000039.1 coordinate 2,026, forward strand.
TAACAGAGCGTGCGGGAACGCGGGAAGGGCGGGGAAATTGTCTTTCGACATGCCGACAAGTTTGTAGGTTTTTCTGTCGGCGGTGACCTGCACCCAGTGATTCTCAAGGAGCTTGAATTTTATTTCGCCTTCGGGGAGCAAGCGCATTAGCTCGAACAGTTTTTTGGCCGGGATGGTGCCCGCGCCTTCTTTTTTTACCTTAGCTTCGCAGGACGTGCGGATGCTCAGCTCCAGGTCGGTTGCGGTGATCGTGAGGCGGCTGCCTTTCGCCTCGACCAGAAGGTTCGACAGAATGGGGATCGTTGACTTGCGCTCGACGACTCCTTGGGTCAAGTTGAGTTCGTCAAGCAGGTCAGATCTCTTTACGCTGAATTCCATCTCGGGCAGTCCTCGCGTCGTTTCTTTGTTTTACACTGCTGCGGCTATTACTCTACTGCCTTATTCTATGAATTAAGTATATAAGAAAACCGTCGCCGTCGCCGCATGTGTGGATTTGCGGAAAACGTTTTAACTCGTGTTACCTGCGCGGCTTGGAGCTCTGTGTGTCTTGTGGATAGCCGCGCGAACCGAATGAAAACGAGAGCTGAAACTCTGTGTCGACCTATTTCCACAGCGCGTGCACAGGTGCTATAGGGCGGCAAAGACACTTTTCAGGCTAAGCCTAACCGAAAGCGTCGAGTAGCCTGTTGATCGTCTTGTTCAAATCTTTGTCGGACTGCCGCAGATTAGAAATC
>JBAVQA010000040.1:0-6492 GCA_049693595.1 Candidatus Acidiferrales bacterium
GGCGACGCGTCAATATCTCCAAGATCCGCAGTCGCCAGCACGGCCCCAGTGCTCGGATTGATTTTCCATAGACTTGGCTGCGCAGTTGCGCATGCGCTTCGGCTGGTTACCCATATCGCGCTATGAACGTAATCCACCAACGGCGTCGAATTGATAATGTCCAGATTTGGAACGCTCCCCGTTGCGCCTGTGATTGGCGACCATGACGCGTTTGCCCCGGTATTACCATTCAATCCGAAAATTTGGTTTCCCGTGGTCGTCCCGGTGTTACGGGTACCGAAGAAAACTTGGTCATTCGAGCCCCCCGCGATAGATTTCAACTGCACGGCGGGACCGCCTTGGAGCAACAAAGTTCCGCTGCCCACAGGATTCACTACCCAATCGAACACGCCGGTATCGGCGTTAACAGCATAGATGAGGCCATCCGCGTCAGCCAGATAGACGATATCTTGTCCCGTGGATGAAGACATATCATCGATTACAGGCGATCGTGAAGCAATAGCTCCGCCCACTGACACGGGAACGAACTCTCGCAGTCCCGTGGAAGCATTGATCAGGAATAAGAGGTTGATTTGCGAGCCTACCCCTACAACCGTTCCGGGAATCAAAGCCGGGCTGGCGAGATCGGTAGCGAAGGTCGCGGCAATCCACTGGGTGTTCTGCTGCGCGGCGGCAGTAGCCGCCGGTGTCGCTGAAATTTCTTCGGTGAAGGTCGAGCCGTCCGTGATCGGCTGAGACGAGTAGTAGTTCGAACTATCGCGCAGGAATACCTTATAGAAATAGGTCGTTCCGTTGGCCGGCGTACCGCCCGGGGCAGCGCACGTATCCGTAGTAGCATTGTCCGTGAAACTTGTTTTTCCAGTTGCATCATCGAAAACAACCGTTCCCGTACCGACAGTCGCGCACAGTCCCGGATCCGCAGTATCAGTCGGCACCGAAGTCTTATCTACCGGAGAACCGGTGCGCCGAAGAATGAGTACTCCCGTATAATTTTCGCCGTTAAATGCGGTACCGATCAACGCCGGAATCGTCCAATTCAGCGTGATGCTCGCGTTGCCGGGAGTTGCCGTCAGGCCCGTCACATTCTGAACAAAGGTTACGTCCAGCTCAGGCGCGTTTGTACTGGTCGTAGCTTCCTTCGATCCAAAAACAGTCGTGCGGCCGTCATTTGCCGCGTTATCCTCAATTATCGTTCCGTAATTCGGGCTGCCGTTGTACCAGTTCTGTACATCGGCGGTAATGTCAAACGCGACACTTGTGCTGTTTTTTTTCACCATTTCCATATCGGTGGCCGTTCCCGCGATGTCACCACCCGGCGCGGTCCAGGTCGTCGTCGCAACGCGTGTATTCCAGGTCACCACGTTGGGCTGCCAGAAGTTGGTTACGTCAAAAGCCTCGTAGGTTACAGTTGCAGCCGGCGGCGTAATCACATGCAGAGTCAACGTCGCCGCCTTAATGCCCACATTCGGAATGCGAGATAAATCAAACTCGACAAGTGCATGCTGGGCTGCGTTCGTGGCCGATGCAACTGTAAGAGTAGGTCCTACGTTGTTGCTCGTCGGGGACGCCTGATTGAGCGTGGCGTCTGCGCCGCGCGCTTGCGGGTCCGTGCCCGATTTCTGCAACACGATTGTCTCGCGCGCAATCACGGGCGCAGCCACCAGCAGCGCCAGCGCCAAACTAAGCCACCGGCGCCGGCAAGTACGTCGAATTCTGATCACTGGATGTCGTATATCCATGGACCCTATTGCCTCCAGCTAGTGTGTGCCAAATCTCGCGTCCACCTACGAGCGGCGCGGCGCCGCGTTGCAAACTCCGCCTTGACCAGGATGCTTCCCGCAAGCGAGCGCCAAGGTCTCGTAAATAGGTTCCGAAAGACACTGCGGCTTAACGTAAGCGCGTTTCTTCTTCGGTTGCTTTCCGTCGGCCAGCGCGATTTTTTGCGTTCTTTCCATTATTTCCCCTGGGTCAGTTACTGCTGATTTGCGCTTCCGGCGCGGCGGCCGGCGACGGAAGCGAACATAATCCTTTTCTGCTCGGTTTCTCCGCGTGCATGGCGCTGACGGGATTCTGCACGCCGGCCAACCTCGCTTTTAGTTCCGCCAAATCGCACGCGCGCTCGTACGCTCCCAATAGGTCCCCGCCTTCCATTTGCGCAAGTCCGGGGCAGCGTTCGCAGTATTGTCGAATCGAACATTTCGAGCAGACCGGCAGCTGTGACTCTCGCACCGCTCGTACGCGATTCATCTCCGGCGATCTGAACCAAATCTCCTCGAATCGCTGCCGCCGCAAGTTGCCTGTGGCGACGGGCATTTGCACGCAAGGAAAAACATCTCCATACGGAGAAATGTAACAACTGTTGTGGCCCGCGCTGCACGGGATGTCCTCGTACGCCTCGCTTTCAATCCCGCTCGAAGTGGCGCTCCCTGTCGCAAGCGCCGTTGCTTGCACGCTGTCTTGTGAACTTGATGATGCAGGATTGAGAGTTGGATCCTGAAGGATCGGCAAAAGGTCCTGCACTGAATTGCGCAGTTGCAGAAGACTCATGTCCCCATCCATCTTGGGGGTAATCGTCATATCCAGAACGTAGGGAACGCCCAGTTCTGCCGCGAGCGCTTGCACATTTCGATAGGCCATCAAGTTCTGCTTCATCAGCGGGCACGCAATCTTTACCTGCAAGCCCTCCGCCTGCAGGAATCGAATAGCGGTCAAAGAGCGTTCCAGCGATCCCCGGACTTTTGTAATCGCGTCGTGAACTGCCGGCTCGGCGCTATAAATGCTGATTTGTATGCGACGGACGCTCAGCGCGCGTAGCTTACTGGCGCGCTCGGCGTCAATTAAGAGCGCATTAGTCTTCAGGCTGATATCGAAATGAAGAGCGCGTGCGAACTCAAGCAACTCGAAAAGATCGTCCCGCAAAAAAATCTCGCCGCCGCTCAATGTGAGAAACAGCGTCCCGGATTGCGCCAGTTGCTCCAGCACATTCTTGATCTCATCCGTTTTCATCTCACCATGATCTTCGTGATCGAGATAGCAATGGATGCACCGTTCGTTGCAACGGTAGGTGAGATCTACATGGACGCTCCACGGAAGATGCCGCTCCACCGTCCTCCGAATCAAGCCGTCCATCACCGGAGTTTTCGCCATTCCTTAGCCCTTCACTTCTGTAGCCACGAATACCAACTGCTTCTGTTCCAGCGCGGCCACCAGTTCGCCGATGTCGGCACGTGCCGCTTCCAAGCTAACGTCATATTCCGCGGAAATCCTCTTCGCGAGTTCTTCCACGCTCTCACTCTCGGCGTGTTTCCAGATCAGGCTCGCGGTTTCGTTCAACTCATGCACTTGGCTGTCCTCGGGCGAAATAATCACCATTTCGCCGTCAACTTCCCGCCAGGCGAGTTTTGGATTTCGAACGATGTGTCCTTTCATGCCGCAATCACCCTCCAGAATTCCGCGTTCCGCCGAAAATGCAGCCGGTAGCACGGTATTTTCTCGATCAGCCCCATCAACGTATGCAGCAACGTCTCATGCGCGCGCTTTTCGGCAGTGAAAAACAGGACGCAGGGCAACAGTGCTCGGAGCGCTTCCTTCAAGGAAAGCGGCTCAGCGCGATCATCTTTCGCTTGCTTCAGCAAGTACAAACCCGCGATAGGAAACAGCCGGTTGATCCCGGCGGCTCGAAATTCTCCCCAGAAAGGCGTTCCATGCGCCTGCCAACAGCCATTTGAATAGCGCACAAGCGAAATTTCGTCTGTAAGGACACTACCTTCCGGTGACAGCGAAGCAACCGTGCTCTTCCCGGCCCCCGAACGTCCGAAAAAAATGTACGCGCGGCCGTCCCGCACAACCGTTGCGCCGTGCAGAAGGAATCCGCGTTGCGGTAGGAGCACCATCGTCAACAAAATACGGAGAAGCGAGTCCAGTGCATATTCGTGGCGCACCCCGTGAAATTCGGCGCCTCGTGCTCCCAAGATAAGCTTCGCATCGTCTAGCAAATAGGAGAATTCGCCACTTCCCACCCGCATTTTTCGTTGATTTAGAAGAATGGGAAAGCCGTTTTCGGAGTTCTGCGCAAATTCACGATACCGTCGCAACGCCGGCGTCAGCAGCGCTTCTTCGCGAATAAAAAGGTCGAGTGGTACATTTCCGATGGAGATTTGTAGCGGCGCGCAACTATCCAGTTGCTTGACCGGACAGTCCAATTCGGCAATCGTTCCCAAGTTCACGGCGGTAATACCATAACTGCAGGACGTGAGGGCGTCCTCGCAGTCCCCCGAAATTCTGAATTCGCCTAATAAAAGAGAGGCGGCACAGGCTAGTCTCGTTGCTGGTATGTAACGCGTCAACTGCATATGGGGGCGTCGATTCGTATCTGCCACTAACAGTAGATACGTGAGGAGGATAAGGGGAGATGAGGGGGATCTCAGGCCCGACGGCTGGCCCAACCGTACTTCCTCAGAAGGCGAAGGGGGCGCAGTGCAATGTAAAGAGGCGCTAACGGACCCGGCAAACGCATCATTTGCCAGTCTTCTTCGGCAGGCACCACGGAAAGCCGCATGGCATAACGCCACCCCTCAAAGGTCCCGGGCAGCATCCGGCGGCGAAAATTGAAACGGCCAGGAGCATCCAGTGATCGATAGTTAAGGCTCATGAGACGGTTCGCTATTTCCGAGGCGACATCGGTCGCAGCCGGATCCGCTTGCACTCGGCGCCGAATTTCACTCGACACTGGTGCATCCAGCAATCCGGCTGCGAGCGCAAGCCCGACATGAAGCATACGTTCCGCGTTTAAAGCTCTTGCCCGCCGTATTGTGATATCCCAGTTAAGGTCCGGGTAGCGCGTCACTAGTTCGGAAATGTCGGCGATCCATGAAAATCGCTCCCAAAAATCCTTCGCGCCGTGAATGCAAAGTATGGGGAGTCCGTCTTCAACAGAGAAAGTCCGAACCTCATGATCGTTCAGATTTACAGATACAAGCCGCTGTGACACCTCATCGAGATTGGCAGTTCTCGGAAAATGGCGCAGAGTCAATTCCGTGTGAAGCTCCACCATTATGCGGCGTTCTTCGTCTCGATAGTTATATTCGCCCGGAACCGCCGAATCAGCCGCGCCGGCTGAAAGAAGCCAATCGTATTTTGGACGATACCCGAGTCCAAGCATCACTTCATGCGCCTTCGGCAAATCGCTTTGCCGCAGAATGATGTCCAAATCTTCGAATTCGCGAAGCGTTACATCATCGTAGGCCTGCACCGCCAGCACGGGGCCTTTGTACGGAATAACCTGTATTCCGCGAGAACGAAAGAGATCGAGAATCTTGATCAATTCGGCGCTAAGGAACAAACATCGGATCGTGTTTGCGCGGCAAGCATCTTTCAAGCGATCTGCAGCGGAAGCTGGCATGCCGCCTGTCGCAATCGCCTGCAATTGCCGGCTAACTAGCGGTGTGATTGAGTTTTCCTCCGCTTGGTCAAGGATGTACTCCCAATCAAGATTTCGTTCTAGAAGTTCAGCGATCTTCTGCTTCAACGACGGATCCAGCTGACTATGCGCGCAGTAGGCAAGGAACTGTTTCTCGGGACAGGCGGAATTGCTGACGGCGGAAGTCATCAATATTTTCGGATTGCGAGTGAACAGGAAATTCTACGCTATTTCAATATCTGGGGCTGGAGGATTCTCTAGGAAGGGTACTCTTTCTGTAGAACAAGTACTGCGGTAGTGAAAGTCCTATGACCCATCCTGCGAAATCGTTTCGATGGGCTAAAACCCGGTTGCTGGACTGGTTCATGCAGCAATGCCTGGCGGGACCGTACCGTGCATTTCAACAAGCTTCCCGATTTTCAGCAGTCTCGCTCGAAAGCTGTCCGGCTCGAGGCCCGCGCGCCCGCAAACGGTCTGAAAATCCGCGTCGCTGCCGAAAAGAAATTCTTGAGCTTTTCTTTGGGTTCTCAAGCTCCCATTACGCCAGTCTTCCACCGCTGATATCACCACTGCGGTCCAAAGTCTTCGCTCGCCGATTAGATCCTCGGTTACCGTGTTTTGAGAGTCGATTTGATACTGCGCTCCACTCTTCCCCATCGCATCCCCCTGCGCCGCATACCCATCGTCTTCATTCTGACGAAGCGCTGAAACGTACACTTCTTACAACAGCAGCTTCAGCGCCATGTGTGACGCGATTCCCGCGCAGGCGGCCTTACCTCGGAACGGCTTGGTTTTCAGAGCACTACAGGCGGAAGTGAAAAACGAACGGAATCCCGAACTCAGCATGGCTGTGCGTCGGCGGTCATGTGTGTCGCAACGGTGCACGCAGAGTGATCCAGCGACTTACGTGAAGCTCACCGTTAGGTGAGGAACGGAAGCTACAAGACGAGAGGATTATTGCACGGTTTCAGCACTGAGAATTTCGCGCAGCTTTGTCGAAAGCGTAGTCATAGTGAAGGGTTTTTGAAGAAGTACCGCATCCATTTCGAGTATCCCGTGATGCACCACGGCCT
>JBAVQA010000041.1:0-3579 GCA_049693595.1 Candidatus Acidiferrales bacterium
AAGTAAGACGGAGAGCCCGAAACGCTGGTTTGGTTTCATAGTGGCCTCCTACCGCTACTCATATAGACGTGGCGGAATCGCAATCGGGCACATCGGGGTTAGCGGGCGATGCTGCTTAGAAAGGGATAATGTTCCGCCGCGCCCATGAAGAAAAGCATAGGGAATGAAAGCCAGAAGCCGACGCGCGAAGCGAGAAAACTCCAGCGTGCGAACCGCGCGGCTTGCGGCGGCATGGGCGTGCCTTGCTCCGCGCTTTCGCGCGTCCAAATAATCAGCCGCTTCTGCACGCGCCACACGACGCCCCACGTATTCATTAGCATTAGAAACCCAAGTCCCCCGCCAACGCCTATGGAGAGATGCGCGTTGGAAACGTCTGCTCCACTGTTCAGATCAAGGACGAGCCACGAGGCTGCGATAACGATGATTGCAATCGCAATTGTCCGCACCCAAGGATTGTCGAGAATTCCTTTGTGCGGAAGCTGGAATGGATAGATCAACGCGTAGGCCGCAAGCCAGACCACTACCCACCAGCCAAACCATTTCAGCGTAAGCGACGGATCGCCCGCATTGTGCGCGTCCACGCTCAGCAGACGGAAGTAATAGCGTAGGCCGACGACTACAGTGATCATCGCGGACCAGCGGAACCAAGCCATCGCGCGCGACATCATGACCGGATAGACTTTGGCCCGTACCGAAGCATCGAGTTGCTTCATGGTCGGAAACCCGACGAGATTGAAAAAATAGAGTAGGCCGATCCAGATGATTCCGAAGATGAAGTGAAGCCAACGAAGAACGATAAATTCAGCCGCGCCTCCGCCCGCCGGAAAACTGAAATGCGGTAAGAGGAAGTAAAAAACCATCGTCAACGAGAGGAGCGCCATTAAGAGCCTCCGGTGCGAGAAAGAGCGATTGCTTGGTTACGCTATCGGAAGTTTGCGAGGCAAGTCAATCGGATGATGGCGACGAGCCGTTCCGCGGTTATTCAAGCGCGCGAGAGCCCAGCGGGCATGTTCGGCAATGAGCGGATCGTCACCACCAGCGAGGCGCTCCAGCAGGCCGACAACTCGCCGATGTGCGTTCGAATCACGCTCGACGCCCGAGTTTCCCAGCGCTACACAGGCATTGCGAACGACTCCGCGCCATTTTGCTCGCTTCACTGCACTGTTGCGAAAGATCTCGCTGAATTCCTGCTGCGTCAACGAAGCGAGCATTTCCAGCTCCGGCGCGAAGAGAGATTCGCTGCATTTCTTTTCGTTACCCCCGTTTTCAGCTATCGAAGCGAATTGCCGGGGTTGGAATGCAGCGAGCTGAGTCACCGGCGACTTGCGATTCCAAGGACAGACGTCCTGGCAAATGTCGCAGCCGATGACGGCGCGGCCCATCGCGGGGCGCAGTTCGTCTGGAATCGCTCCGCGCAATTCGATCGTGAGATAAGAAATGCACCTGCTTGCGTCGAGCACGTAGGGGGCCGGAAACGCTTGTGTGGGGCATGCGTCGAGGCACAACCGGCAATTTCCGCAGAGATCGGGCGCAGGCGGTTCGCCGGGCGGAACGGATGGAGCGAGATCCAGCGTGGTGACAATCACGCCCAGGAACAACCAAGAACCCATCTTTTCGTTGATTAGACAGGTATTCTTCGCGAGCCAGCCGAGCCCGGCATATTTCGCAGCCATGCGCTCGATGATGGGACCGGTGTCAACATACGAGCGCGCTTCGAACGGCTCGCCGAATTGCGAGCGCATTGCCGCCACAAGTGCATCGAGTTTTTCGCGTACGACTTGGTGGTAATCGTCGCCCCAGGCGTAACGGGAAATCCAGCCACGAGGTGACTCATCGGCGTGCGAAACAGGTACTTCCGTGGAATACGCCGAACGTGAATTGTAGTTTAGCGCGACCACGATCAGGCTTCGCGCGCCGTCCAAAACCAGACGCGGGTCTGCGCGCCGCGGGTCGCGAAGATAATTCATTTCACCTGCGTAGCCTCGTGCCAGCCATTCGGGCAAGTATGCGAGCTCCTCGAACGTTCCATCGCACGAACTTCGCGAAGCGCTGTCGCGCGTTGCCGGCGCGGTGGCAATCGCGGCGACGCCGCACAGATCGAATCCGATAGCGTGCGCCTGCTCGTAAACCCAAGGCGTCCGTTCGGCAGCGTTCATGGTGTGATGATGCATTATCGGCGCCATTGACGTCCAACTTGCAGAAATCAATCCGGGATTGGACTATGCCTCGCGGCGACTGCTACAATGCCCGCCATGGCAGATTGGCGCCAAATCCAGGCACGCATCCGCAAAGCCAAGAACAGCCCCGACGCCCACGCGAAGCTTTCCGAACTTTACCAGCGCACGCACGACGGGATGGTGGCGTGGGAGCTTGCCTTAATCCAGGAAAAAGCCGAAATCGCGGACGATGCCGTGAAGTGGTACACCATCGCGGCCGAAAAATTCAGGCGCGCTGAGTGGAAGAAAAAAGCGGAAGAAGCGCTCACCAGGTTGGGGGCAGCGCTCCCTGCTGGAAGCGCGATATCCATGGATACCGGGGTAAACACGGAAGAACCTCTGAATACGATTTCGGACACATCCGACGAGGAGCAAGCGGCCTCGCCATTAGCTCTCGGCGAAATTCACGAATCAGACGACGAAGGTTGGTCCTCCGAATCACCTGCCAAAATTAGCTCCGCTTCCGAATCGGACGATCCCTCAAAGAAGAAGCGGCGGCGCGGTCGCCGCGGTGGACGCGGACGGCGGCGAAAGGGTGCAGGAACTGCGCCCGGTCTCCCGTCGCAAGCCTTCGCGGAAACGAGCGCACCATCTTCTGTCGCGCCTACGCGCCAACAGGCTCCTAGGGCCGCGGCTCCACACACCCCCGTTCAAGAACGAGCGCCCGCTGCCTTACAATCGCCGGTGATTTCGCATGAGCCTCCTCAACGGGACCGAATGGAACACGCCGCGCCCATGCTGCCGTCCGAGCGCACCGCGCATGGACGCGCGGGCGATCCCGCACTGGCTTCGCGGATGTCGCATCTGGAATCGATGCTGCGACGGCTGGTTGGAAGTCCACTCCATCGGTTGGACACCGAAGACGCCCCGGCTGGCCCGGGTGTATTTTTGCTGTCTGATTCCGACCAGATCACTTCTTACTACGTGGAAGCTTGCCAGACACTGCGCGTCGGAGTCGGAAACTTGGTTCGCGGATCGCGCGGCAGCAGTAGCAAAACCACGCGCGTCAGTCGACCATCATTCGATACCGGCCTAAAGGTAAAACTCGCGGAACATCTCGGAATCACCGAAGCGAAAGTTTCGCAATATCTGAAGGACCACTGCGTCGTCCGCTGGATTCAAATGGATGACGACGCCCCGCACCTCGCGCACTTCGCCATCGGCGTCCTGCGCACCCCGCTCAACCTGGATTAAATTCCGGGATAACCGGGGTCGGATCAGGCAACAGCACCGCATAACTCCTTCCATGAGAAGGCCGGTCTGAGTCAAGACGGTTTTGAGTTTCTTTCTGTGGAACCTAACTTTTTCACCGAGCCGCCTCTGTCGCCATCCTTCCATCCGCAGTCTTTGATGAGCGATTTTC
>JBAVQA010000042.1:0-1648 GCA_049693595.1 Candidatus Acidiferrales bacterium
GTGCCTTGGCTGCCGCGAACCTGCGTTCGGAGACGCTATCGCCAGGCGCGCGGCCGCGCGTTCTGCCATCCGATTCGGCAGCCACGCCCCTCGCCCGTGCCGCAGTCTGCATGTCGCGTCCTTGGCAGCGCCGAAAAGCGCCCCGACTCACGCTAACACATTCCTAATCGGCTGAATATTCGTAGAAGTACTGATGAGGGTAAGCGCTAGAAAAGATGGGTTGTACTCTGCTGTGTGCGCCGATGGTGGAGCGTCTAAACCCCCGAGCAATTCAAAAGCTTGCCGAGCGCGCGAGCGGCGCGGGGACGGAACGTGCAGAGTGGGGCGCGAGCGACTCGAAAACTCGCGGGAAAATCGCCGCGAAAGGTATGCCGCTTCGCGGCGCTGATTGCTTGTCGGAGCCCTTCTGCCCCTGCCACCGGCAGGGTCTCAGGATAAACTAAAGCTCCGACCTACAAAGACTAGGGCGTGGAAGGCGGGGCGGCTGGCGCGAAGCCCCGTCTGAACCCCGCACCCTTCGCATGAAACAGAGGCGCGAAAGATCGGGCACCCGGAAATTCAACTGCGTTCGTTTGGGTAGCGCGGGACGGTTGGCCACCCACCCGCCGGGGAGTGTGAAGGCGAGGCCACGAACTCAAGTTGTGTCTATTGCTGTCCGCGAAGGGCTTCTGTTACGATGAAATCTCACTGGCTCCCCCACGCCCTATAAAAATAACTGGGGTTCTTTACCTATACCTATTGCAGAGCGTTGCAGCTGTCCCGCAATTCCGCTCCGGCAAAGGCTGATGACATAGGTGGGAGCCCAGTTATGACAAAAGAATTGCAAGAGTTGCTCGATGCGGCAAAGAAAATTGTGATGTCTCCCGAGGAAAAGGAAGAACAGAGGCGAAGTTTTGCCTTTGGAAATGCAAACATTGAAAATCCACGCGTCACGCGCGAGACGGTCAACAAAGCGGCGGAGGCGTTAAGAGGCAAGTAGTCGGCATGAACTAGGACGACCGCCATAGCGAGGCCCGGGAAGTCGACTTAATCTTCGACCCGGACCAAAGGGCGCTTCGAGAGGCTGAAAATGTACTCCGGCAGTTCAACACCGCGATCGAGCAAATCGAGTATTGGCTCCAACCTGACCGACCCTTCAAACTACGCGCCTCCGCAATTCTGACTCTGAAGCGTATCGCCCTAGAGGGAATAAGCCGCTACGCGGGCAGTTACCGGCCGGGAGACGTTGAGATTTCGGGCAGCAAGCACAAACCTCCGCCTGCGCATCTTGTTCCAGAGTTACTGGAGGGTCTTTGCGATTACGTGAATGAGAATTGGAGCCGCTCGCCAATCCACTTGGCATCCTACGTCATGTGGAGACTAAATTGGATCCACCCCTTTGTTGACGGAAATGGACGAACCAGGCGCGTGATTTCGTTCGTCGTACTCTGCGTCAGGCTCGGTTACCGCTTGCCTGGGTCGAACACAGTGCCGGAACAAATCTCTAAGCACAAGAGGCCATACTACGACGCATTGGAAGCTGCCGATACGACTTACGAAGCCAAGGGTAAGATCGACGTAAGCGCCATGGAAACGCTTGTTGGAGAGTTGCTAACAAATCAGCTGGCTGCGGTGATTCACAAAGCCCGAGAAGATCGGTCTCCATGTC
>JBAVQA010000043.1:0-2149 GCA_049693595.1 Candidatus Acidiferrales bacterium
AAAGCGCGGCTTGGCGAGTACACGCCTTCGCGCGATAAAAAAATGGGCGGAGGAAGAGCGAGTCGCTACGGACGGATGTTGATCGAGGAAATCATACCGTTCATCGATTCTGAATATCGCACACTCTCCGGCCCGGCGAACACGGGCATCGGTGGCTCATCGCTCGGAGGGCTCCTTGCGATCTATCTCGGTTTGCGTTTCGCGCAAGTGTTCGGCAGGCTGGCGATTCTTTCGCCTTCGGTATGGTGGAACCAGGGCTCGATCTTGAAATTTGCGGCTCGGGCACGGGTGCGCGAACGTCCCCGGATTTGGTTAGATGTCGGCACGAAGGAAGGCGGGCGCAGCGCCGAGAACGTGGAAAAGTTACGCGACGTTCTCGCGCGGAAAGGCTGGCAAGAAGGCCGCGACCTGCATTTCGAAGTGATTCCCGGCGCGGAGCACAACGAAGCGGCTTGGGGACAGCGTGTGGGGCCATTCTTGCAATTCCTTTTTCCCTCCGGCTAGACCGCAGTATAATCCGCACTATCGTCTTGACCGCCGAGCCAGATTAATTCAGTAGTATCCGAGGCTATTGTCTTTGTCCCCAGATAGACCGCTAACAATTCTGTGCATCAGCTCTTACGAGAAAGGGCAGGAATTTCTGCGCGAGGCGAAGAACGAAGGCTGCCGCGTGCTGCTTCTTACACTCGAAAAACTGCGCAACGCCGACTGGCCGAGTGAAGCCATCGACGAAATGTTTTATATGCCCGAGGAACTTCCCACGGCGGACATCATCCGCGCCGTCAGCTTCATGGCTCGCACGCAGCCGATCGATCGCATCGTAGCGCTGGACGAATTCGATATGGAAAACGTCGCAGCGCTACGCGAACATCTGCGCATTCCGGGCATGGGCCTCACCACCATGCGCTATTTTCGCGACAAGCTAGCGATGCGCGGCCGCGCGCGGGAATCCGAGATTCTGGTCCCGGAATTCGTCCACGTTCTGAATTACGACAATCTGAAAAGCTTCATGGCGCGCGTGAAACCGCCGTGGCTGCTGAAACCGCGCTCGCAGGCATCCGGGATCGGCATGAAAAAAATTCAGGAGCCCGCTGAGCTGTGGCCCTGGCTGGACCAGGCTGGCGACCTGCAGTCTTTTTTTCTGCTGGAGCAGTTCGTTCCGGGCGATGTTTTTCACGTGGACAGTATCGTCTCCGAGCGCAAAGTGGTGTTTGCCGAAGCGCATGCTTACGGGAAGCCGCCTTTGGAGGTTTCTCATCAAGGCGGGATCTTTACCACGCAGACTGTGCGCCGTACTTCGGCGGAATTCAGGGCGCTGCAGAAGATCAATCGCGAATTGATTGAAGCGCTGGGATTCGTGCGCGGCGTGACGCATGCTGAATTCCTGCGCGCACACGAAGACGGGAAGTTTTATTTTATCGAGATCGCGTCCCGCGTGGGCGGCGCTTATATTTCCGACGTGATTGAAGCCGCCACGGGAATCAACCTTTGGCGTGAATGGGCGCGCATCGAAGTGGGGGGAGGGAAAACGCCCTACGTTCTGCCGAAGGTGCGGCGCGACTACGCCGGAGTTGCAATCTCATTGGCGCGCCAGGAGCGGCCGGATACTTCCGCTTACAACGATCCCGAAATCGTGCTGCGCATTCCGAAGCATCATCACGCGGGATTCGTGCTGCGCGCGCAAAAGCCGGAGCGAATAACGGATTTGCTCGAATCCTACTCGGCGCGCTTCCTCAATGATTTTTACGCCACGGAGCCGGTTCCCGATAAACCCAGCGCGTGATTCCAGCGGGGACAGCGGCCGCAGTTGTGTTCGAGGGAAAACTTTATTTGCGCGGCGGACGTTCCAGGCCGTAGAAGTCCTCTGAATTAATGGGCTTGCTGCCGAGACCCAGCTGCAGAACCTGCAAATGGCTGCTGCGGTCAAATACCTTGTCGGGGAAATAACGCTTCACCACCAGCCGGACTCCTCCGAAGGCGATGCCGGAGATTATCGCGAACATGCAGATGACTCCGGCTCCCACGATGGTTCCGGCAATCATCGCCGTGATGGGCGGCTCTTTGAATTGGAAGGTGGGCTCGTTCCATGTGATTTCGGCGCCGGATTCGACCTGCTCCAGCAAAGCATCGGCCTCTGCTTGCGTGCGCG
>JBAVQA010000044.1:0-1591 GCA_049693595.1 Candidatus Acidiferrales bacterium
GTCGATGATGTTTCCCTGACTGTTGCCTCCGCCGGTGAATGCTCCGCCGACGGTTACGCTGGGCGCGGTGCTCTGCGGAATCTGGCTGCTTTCATCGCGAAGATACTGAAAGCGCGTTTCGTTGATGATATTAGTGCCGAATGCCTGGGTATCGCTCACCTGCAAAGTCTGTTCGGTGGACAAGGAATTGAAGGCCTGAGATGGCAGAGAGAAAGCTGTGATTCCATCGTTCATCTCATTGTTGCGGAAATATTGATAACGCACGGACAATGTGTTTGTTTTCGTCAACTGATAATCTACCCTCGGAGAAACGTTGTAGCGTTTGCGGGGATTGGCAACTGCCGCACTGAAGGGAATAATTGCGAAAGTTGTGGGATCGACGGTCTGCGCGTCTACGACCTCGACGTCGTTGATATCTCGAATGTCCGCGGTAACGAACAGCGACAATTTCTTGCTCAAAGACCCGCCTAGGTTGCCGCTGTACTGCGTGGTGTAATAGCCCGGAAATTCCGTGCCTCCGGCAGAACTGGAATTGAAAAAGGGATTCTTGGAATTCAGCGCGGAATCGCTCGCGTTGATTGATACCTGCCCGTGCCATTTGTCGGTGCCGGGCTTGGTGAAAATTTCAATGCGGCCGTATCCGACCTTGTCATACTCCGACGAAAATGGGTTCTGATTGATGCGAATTTCACGAATCGAGGCTTTGGGCGGCAGCTGGCCTCCGGTGAAACCGTCGATGTAGAATTGGCCTCCGTTGGGGCCGGCGGAAGGTCCTGCCAGGGCTTCCAAATCAGTTTGCAATTCGTCCGGATCATCCGGCAGGGCATCGAGCTCTTTTCCTGAGATGGTAATGGCGCCAGCGTTGTTCTGCGGGTTCACGTCCACAATCGGAGTTTCGCCCGACACCACCACTTGCTGTTCTTGTTCCTCGATGGAAAGAGAAATATTTAGATTCTTAACTTGCCCCGCAGCGATCTCGACGTCCTCGTTTTTGTACAGAGCAAATCCCTTGGCCACAATCTCCAGCGTGTACTTGCCGGGTGCCAACTCCTTCAGGTCGAAGACGCCCTGTTGATTTGTGGTAGCAGCAGTGGAATGCCCATCAGCGGCGTTGAGCAGCACGGTCGCCCCCGTCACCGCAGCTCGTGATGGGTCCAGTGCCTGACCATGTAGAGAGCCAGTTGTCGCGGGCGTCTGCCCTAGCGCGTGTGTGCCCATGAAACCGAAAAAAGCGATCGTTGCAATCCGCAAGCAAGTTATGAAACGCCGAAATTTCATTCTGTCCCCTGAACTCGAAAGTGATTGCCGGCTTCTGTGCGCTTCTCTATGGATTCCCGCCAGCGGCATCTATTGCGGACGAACCCAGGCTCCACGGAGAGAGGGTCACCGCCTGGCTGCCGCTTGGGGCGGCTGCCAAAATCGGCTCGACGCCGCCCAACAAAGTAATCGCGATGACTCCGCCGGAATTCCCGCTGTTCGTGGCTACAACCATGACCGCGTCGCCTTTCTGAAAATCGGTGAGCGGTGCAGCAGGCATGCGACTAAGAAGTTGTTGCAGGTCAACCGGGCCGCCACCGCCGGGCCGGCCAGC
>JBAVQA010000045.1:0-7030 GCA_049693595.1 Candidatus Acidiferrales bacterium
GTGAGAAGGTGTTCAACCTGAGCCGCACGGTTGAGGCGCTGCCTGAAAAATTCGAAGTCATTATCTTCACTGACTCGGATGTGCGCCTCCCGCGCAGCTGGATTACTAAACTGATCGCTCCCCTGCAGGACGCCCGCATTGGCGCCACCACCGCGTATCGCTGGATATTTCCCGGCGCATCCGGAGGGGATTTGTTGGCGAGCGCTTTGGCTTCGGCGTGGAATGCATCAGTGGCCACACTGCTGGGGACATCCAAGGACAATTTCTGCTGGGGCGGCGGCACAGCGATTCGGCGCAAGACTTTCGACGATGCAAATGTGCTCGAAGCGTGGAAAGGCGCGGTCAGCGATGACTTCGCCCTCACCTCGGCACTCGATCAGGTGGGCAAGCCCATCGTTTTTTGCCCTGAATGTTTTGCCGCGACTCTGCATCCATGGAATTGGGAGGAACTGCTCGAGTTCACAAATCGGCAAATGCTGATTACGCGAGTGTATTCGCACCGCCGATGGCTGCTGGGTGGGCTCATGCATTTGGCTTATGTGGTCACCATGCTTTATGCCGTTTTTACGATTGTTTATCTGATGATTGACGGCGATCCGTGGAGCCAGTTGGTGCTCGTGGCCTTGGCAGTTCCATTGCTTGCCGCAATGAAGGGCGTATTGCGCATCGTGGCGATCAATGAGGCGATTCCAGAGTGGAAAGGCAAGCTGCAGGAAACGAGCTGGGTGTTTCTCATCCTCGAACCCGTCGTCCCGTTTCTTTTTTCCTGGAATTTTATTTCTTCACTACTTTCCAAACGTATCCGTTGGCGCGGCATCCGCTACGAACTTATATCGCCCAACATGACCCGTATCATCAAGCGCTAGCCCATCGCCTTTTCAATTCGCAGCACCCGAGTCTAGGAAGGCTGTGGCGCCTGTTGTCCTGCGAACGCGCGCTGAACTCGGCACAGGAAGAATGCGGTCACCGCCCCGGCTGGAATTGCAAGCCACCACCCCGTTTCCACCACAATCCTCGGGCCGTATGTGATGATCCTGAGGAAGCTTATGCCGCTTCCTTCTTCGAGGCTGATGTGACGTCCCAGCTGTCCAAGGATCGCGACGACCGCCGGCGCTAAAATTGCTCCCGCGACGGCCCAGTGGCTTGGTGTTCTACACTTTAGGGCCGCCATCACGCGCCGCAGAAGAAATCCCCCAGCGAACGCAGCGACCGCGCCGAAAACAAGAGCGTAAAAATAAATGAAGATGAGCCCGAATACCGAGTGTGTGGAAAACGCGTTATCCGCGTTAGCTCCGAACAAGTCTCTGGTCCAAACCGCGAGGCTCATGAAGAAGCATCCGCAAATCCAAGCGGTGAGGTAATATGCCAGGCTGCCGCTGCGCGTCATATGCGGCGCTGGATATTGGGGAAATCGAGCCAGACCTTCACGCCGCAGAAATGGGAGCCTTCGGTGCAGATGGGCGTTGAGATGCCCGCGCGAAGATGGCAGGGCGGTCCGATGTAGCGTGCCAGCTCCGGCAGCACTCCGCGCACTTGTTCTACTTCCTCAATCGACGCCTGATAAATTTCTTCCTGTGCGTTGAAACAGGTTCGCATAGTCCATTTATGCAGCAAATGCAGCAGTGAACCGGTCTCAACGAGCCGAATCGCCTTCGCATTCGGTAGCAGGCACAGCGCGAATTCGGGCGCCACGCCGCGGTCGAGCAATTCGTTCTTTGCCGTCCAAGCTTCTTCCATCGCGCGCTCGTAAATTTCCATCGCGCGCGGGTTGTCGCGAATCAGCATGGGTGCGATGTAATCGGGAGAACGCGTGTCGGCCAAAGTCAGCAGCGGGCGCGAGCCTGGAACCATACGGTGCCGCTGGTCCTGGCTGTCGGCAGTATGGCTGATTTTTTTTGCGAAGGTGAAGTTGGCGTGCTGCAGCGCGCGCATCATCGGCGCGTGTACGCCGATATCCAGAGTCTCGCGGCGATATGGATTGCGCGTGGGATTCAGCATGCGGTCTAGCGCTTCCGTATCCGGGCATTCGGCGACTGTAAGACCCATCACGGCTCGGTAGGCATCGGCCATCACGGGAATGGCGCGCGGCGGACAATCAACAAGGCGCGATGTAAGGCCGGCCAGCTTTGCGTCAAATTCGCGAGCGAATGCCTCGCCATCACGCATCGGCGCCTGCCATTCCGGGGGTTCATCCATCGGCACGTTATCGAAACGATCGAAAAATTGCGGATCAACCTCACGGACGCGCGCTACCATCTCCCCGATCACTAGGCGCGCTTCCGAAGGCGTGTCACTGGCCGCGTGCATACGCCAGAGCCGGTGCAGGACGATGCCCGACAGCGTGTGCACCATGGTTGTGAATGCGGCTACCGGCAAAACGTAGCGCGCCACTTCGATCGCGCGTTTTTCCGCCTGACGTTCCACTTTTTGCACGCGCTTCGCATGTGACATTTCGCTGACGTGCCATATGTCCGCAAGAATGCCGCGAGCGGTTGGTTGTAGCACGCGCGTCAGTTCACGGTAGTGATTCCAGGCGCCAGTGACAGCTTTTTCGTAGATCTTACGTTCGCCTGCGCCGAAATGCGTGCTCTCCGCAGGCACGTAAGCCTGCGCGCGATCCAGCCGCACGTACCGCTGGCTTTGCTGCTCGGAGTTATAAAACGGATGCGCGTGAAGCAGCGACCAGACGAACTGCCGGCTGATATTTTCCAGCCCGAATTCGAAATGAGCGTGCTGAAATACGGTGTGATGTCCGCCGTAGTAGGTGGCCGAGCCGATCGTCACTCGCTGCTTGTCGGTGATTTCCTCTGCGCCGATGAGGCGTGGCGAGTAGCACGTGCGCGCCGCCGCGATCGCAGAGTCAAATGGATGCGCAAAATAATTTCGTAGAGTTACACGAGGCGCAGCGGTTTCCACTTGGGTTCCAGCGGATGCATCGGACGATGGATAAAATTGCGTGGCCACTTTCTAGCATTGTACACCGCGCGGGAGCGGATTCAGTTCAGAGCAAAATAAAAAAGCCCCCGGGATTTAGCCCGGAGGCTTTTAAACCGCTGTTACGAATTACAAAAAGCTCGGCTACTTTTTCAGCGAGGCTGCTTTGTCCGCGTACTTCTTCTGGAACCGTTCCACGCGGCCGGCCGTATCGATCAGCTTCTGCTTGCCGGTGAAAAACGGATGGCAGTTCGAGCAGATTTCAACGCGGATCATATTGCCCTTGATCGTCGAGCGGGTATCGAACGTGTTGCCGCAGGCGCAATGCACCTTCACGGCGTGATAATCGGGATGAATTCCTTCTTTCATGGGACGCTCCTCCCTGCTGGCCGGTCTGCGGGACCCAAGAAGATTAGACACACGGTCGCGTCGCTAGGTCAGCGGGAACGTCGATTATATGGCATTACGGAAGGTTTGCCAACCTTCGACCTATCCTTTCGGATGGTGGGTTTTCAGCCGAGGAGCTAAGAAACGAACGAGCAACCGACGCGCTCGCGATCGGAACCGAGCCGTTGCGTGTAGGATTTGCGCAAAATCACACGCACCGGCGGCAAGATCGGGACGTGCAGAATCGCGCTGAACTGGTTCGGAAGCTCTACTCCCTTTTCGAGTAGCAGCGCGACGCCGCCGTAGCTTAAATCCACCAAGGTTGCCGTCTTCTTGTCGGCTTCCGTCAGCAATGCGTAAGCTTTCGTTCCCGCTAGTGACACACGTTCCCATTTACGCTTTTCGCTTTGGGACGAAGAAGGCTTAACAGGACTCGCTCCGGCCGGCTGCGGACCCACCGCACTTTGCAACTCAGGTGGTTTAGCCTGCGTCGTTCGCCCCTGATGCTGAGGCGAATTGTCGCTCAGGGGAACGCGCCCGGGTTCAGAAATAGCAGAGCTTCCGCGCGGGGGAGAAGATTCTTCTGTTCGCAGGCGCGTGGGAGCTTCCTTGGAGGAACGCGGAACCGAGTCGTGCTGCATTGCAGCTTCGCCTCCGGAGTCTCCTCGCGGTACCTGAGAGATAAGCGGAATCACACGCGACGTACCACGCCCTCCGTTTTTCAATTCGTAGAGGCGGTCATCTGCGATGCCCAGGAGAACGCTTTTCTGCTCCCCATCCACCGGCTGGACGGCGATTCCAAAGTCCAGCGTGACGCCTGGATCCAATTTCAAGGAAGAGACGTCACCCTCGTACTGTGCGCGAACGCGACGGCACAGCGTCGTCGCTTGTTCGGAATCTGTCTGCGGCAAAAGCAATGCAAATTCGTCTCCGCCGATGCGAAACGCGAAGTCGGACGCGCGCAAAGTTTTCCTCAAAGTAGCCGCGGCGAGCTGCAATATCTGGTCGCCTTGTAAGTGGCCGTGGTGATCGTTCACTTCCTTAAGCTTGTGCACATCGAGGATCACCACAGCCAGCTGGTGGCCGTAGCGTTTCGCGCGATTCAGTTCCTTATCGCAGTATTCGTCGAAGAGGCGCCGGTTGTAGAGACCGGTAAGCGGGTCGGTTGCCGCATTGATTTGCAGCTTCTTGAAGTCTTCGTACTCCATCAGGATGGGGACGCGCAGAAAACTCGTGGAAGCCAGCACATCGACCATCGCCGTTTTCAGCGAGACTTTTTTCCCGATACTTTCGGCTAGCTCGCGGCGGCGCAGTAATATCCGTTCCCAATATTCATCGCTTTGCGTTTCGGTAAGATCTATCTGTGCAATTGTGCGGAAAAATTGACGCAGAAATTGACCTCGAACCGCATCCTCGAGGCCTTCGAGGGTTTCCGCGAGAACTTCCAAGTACGAGTCTTCGGCCGAAGGCTGTGAATGCAATGATTCGCCGGGCTGGGGCATCAGTGGGTTCCGGAAAATGGCTATACTCTTCCCTGACTAGGGGCCACTGCGGCGGCAGGAGAACTACAGCAAGAGACAGCCCAATCCCTGACAAGAATATCGAAGGACCGACGATGTCTAAGTTGCTGCAAGAGTGAAAATTACACGGTTTCTAACCCAAGTCAATGGCGAACTGCGGTCGGAACCTCAGAAGGTGTGTAAAAGAGATTCCACATTGTGGCAGGTTACGTCTCGAAGGCAGGGGGGATGAGGAAAACCAAGGTCTCTGTGGAAAACGACAGGTGGAAAAAGTTTAGCCAATCGGCTTCAGAAACTCGACACCTATTAGGTAAACATCCCCGGCCTGTTGTAGCCTTTTAACTCGCGCTTGAATTGGAGGCATGCCAGCCGGAATCAAACCGGTCGAGGTAATGGACGGGGCGGGGATCGTGAGAGTGATAATCTCGTCCAAAGATAAGGAGCGCGGAGAGGTAAGAAAAGCGCCTAAGCCACTGACATCTAAGGTCTTGGCAAGCTCGAGGAATTGCTCGGAATGCGCATCCTTGCCGCGAATGAACATCGGAACTTGCAGATGTATCCTCTGGAATCGCCTCCGCTCTTCGTAGAGAGGCGACATACTCAGCTTGTGATGAAGAACATTTTCCGTCGAGTTCATTAGTACCCCAGTTTTAGTACTCACACTAGTACGCAATTCGAGTGCAAGTCTCGACTTGAGACACGATTTGTTGTAAGATGCTTAGTACAAACAAGTTACAAGTACTCCGCGACTTGAGTTTTTTTCCGTGAGGTAATCCCTTGGGCAAAAACACTCCATTCCTTTTCCAACTTTGTGCAAAGTAGAACGCATTTACCATTGACTCCCTTTTCGCCCTTTGCGAGCATGAACCTTCTTGAGCGTAGTCCCCTTCGGTCGCGGCCAAAGCTCAAGAGTGGTGTCTTTGTGCTGCGTCCCCCGGGAGGGGAATTGACGAACAGCGTTACAACTGACCAGCAGGCGACCGGACAGCAGGTTTTTCATCTAGTTGCTAGCCTATTGGACGCCTTCGACCGCCCCTTGGTGGTCGCGGATCGCTCTGGGCGAATTCTGTTCACGAACCTCCATGCACAGGATCGGCTGAACTCCCAAAAAGCGACCTCGAAACTGGAACTGAATCTCTTCAGCGACATCTTGCACGCCGACCGCAAAAGCGTGGTCGACCAACTCGAGGCCGGTGAACAGGAAGTAAACGTTCAGATTGAATCCGCCACTGGGCAAAGCCGCGCGCGGGTTCGTTGGTTACCGGAGCCGGATTGGCTGGTCGCTTATGTAGAACCAATCCCTTCGCAAGCGTTGGCAAATGAAGCAGAGATGCGGCAAACGGTTCAAGAATTAATGCAGGAGCGGGAGATCACCTACCGAAATCTGCTGGCCGCTTACCTGCGCCTTCAGGAAGTGAATCGGCAGAAAACGGTTTTTCTGGCGTCCGCCGCGCACGAGCTGAAAACTCCTCTGGCTGTTATGAAGGGCTATTACGATCTGCTGCTTTCGGGATCACTTGGCAAACTCACCGAGCGCCAGCGCGAAATGCTGCAGTAATCGAAAGAAAGCTGCGATAGCCTGGTCAGGCTTGTTTCCATGTTACTGAATTATTCCGCGCTTGAAAGTGGAAAGCTCATGTTGCAGCTGCGTGCAAACGACCTGCGCGATTGCATCAATGACCTAACGTGCCGCTGGCAGGACGCTTTCCAGCGCGCCAAGATACATCTGGACGTCAAGGTTCATCCGGACTTGCCGTCTTTCAAGTTCGATTACCAGAAGGTGCAACAGTGTGTCGCCAATTTGCTCGACAATGCTTTGAAGCACACGCCGCCGGAAGGTAGCGTAACTCTGATCGTGGAGCCGCATTTTTGGGAGCGCCGCGTTTCGGAGGCCTCTCCTTCCACCGATCGCCGCCGCGACGCTGGCATGCGCGCCAACAGTGTTTTAGTCTCGGTTACGGATACAGGCGGCGGAATCGCCGCCGAATTTCATCAAGAAATTTTTGAAGAATTCGTGCGCGTCGATCCATCTTCTTCCGGCATGGGATTGGGACTGGCGATTACAAAACGCCTGATTCAAGCCCATCGCGGGAAAGTGTGGGTTGATAGCGTGCTCGGAAGCGGAAGTTCATTCTCATTCCTTCTTCCAATCAATATCGAGTGATTTTGAAAGTGATTTATAGGAGCGG
>JBAVQA010000046.1:0-8033 GCA_049693595.1 Candidatus Acidiferrales bacterium
GCCGCGGTTTATAACCAATGCCGGGTGCAGACGGAACGCGAATCGTCCCCTGCCGCGTAACCTCAACTTCCGGCTCGATGATGTCTTCGTCCCAATACCGCCTGCTCGCCGAGACGTCACCGGGCAAAGTGAAATTCGCCAGCGTCGACATCGCGATGTTGTGCGCGCGCCCAATCCCGGATTCCAGCATGCCCCCGCACCAAACCGGAATCGATTTCGCCTGGCAAAGATCGTGAATGCGACGCGCCGCCGTATGTCCGCCCACGCGCCCCAGCTTAATGTTAATGATGCGGCACGCCCCGATCTCGATCGCCGCTCGTGCGTGTTCGATGTCGTGAATGCATTCATCCAGACAAATCGGCGTGTCGAGCTGGCGCTGAAGCTGCGCGTGTGAATAAATATCGTCCCACCCCAGCGGCTGCTCGATCATGATCAGGTAAAAAGCATCCAGTTGTTTCAGAAGTGGCGCATCCTCCAGCCGGTAAGCCGAGTTGGCATCAACCATCAGCCGAATCCGCGGAAAGCGTTCGCGAAGCGCTCGCGCCGGCTCCACATCCATCCCCGGCTTGATTTTAATCTTGATGCGCTGATAACCCGCCCCCAGTTCCTTCTCAACTTTGCCAATCAACGCTTCAATCGTCGGCTGGATTCCGATGGACACACCGCAGGGAATCTCCTCGCGCACTCCCCCGAGGAGTTTGGCCAGCGGAAGATTTCTTTGTTTGGCT
Organism: Candidatus Acidiferrales bacterium; assembly: GCA_049693595.1. Classification (GTDB taxonomy): domain Bacteria; phylum Acidobacteriota; class Terriglobia; order Acidiferrales; family UBA7541; genus Palsa-295. The sequence continues at coordinate 729 of JBAVQA010000046.1, forward strand.
TCAGCGTCCCAGATCGCTGTCTCAAGTCCGCCTTTCGCCATATTGTGCCCGCGAACACGCGCAAACAGGTCCCAAACTTCCGACGCGCTACCAAGCTCCTTGCCCTTCAGTATCGGCCACAGAAAATCCCGAATAATGTGCCAAGCCGTCTCCACCGTTTCGTACGAGTAGTAAGGGTCTTCCCCCGCCGTCGATTCTCCCCACCCCGCGACGCCATCCACATCCGTTTCAACCAGCAAAATCCGCCTAAGCGAAGTTTGCCCAAAGCTCGTTTCAAACGGAGCGATCAGCGGAAGATGGATTTCCCGCAGCGTGATTTTCTTAACCTTCATTTTTAAAGTTTTTCAGTCCTCGAATTCTTCCGGACGGTATTCTGGCAGACGCAGCCCGCCGATCGACCCGGCTGGCTCCAAAATATAATCGGTGGTGTCGCCGCGAGCTTCCACTCCGGTAGCGACATATCCCGCATGAAAATGTTTCTGGAACGATTCGCGGACTTGCTTTTGGCTGCGCGCTCCCGCCGCCGAGTCTTTGGACTTGAGGTCGCTCATGTGCGTCGGCATCGAAATTCGCTCCACAGCGTCCCCGCTCGCGCAAGGGTTATCCGCGAGAATGCCGCGCACCCGGTCGGAGTCAAGCCACCATTCAGCCACAAGCCGGTCGGTAGGAAGTCCGGCGTGAAGCGGGCTCGCAGTCACGCCGTAGCAATTTGGAATGTATCGCCGCACGATCGCGCCCAGCCGCGTCAGATTGAACCGCGCGTTCTTCAACTCCAGCGGATCGAAAGTCCATTCAACCAGCGGCACGCCATTCTTCAAAGCGTCCTCACGTTGAAATAGTCTTAGACGCCGTCCCACTCCTCGGTTCTGGTATTCCGGCAGCACTGCAGTCATGTGCGAATGCAGGAACGGCTTCCCCCCGCGCGTCCCTGCTAAGGCCAACGTAAACCCAACCATTTTCGCGCCATCAAACGCGCCGAGTATCTGCCCGCCGGTGTGATGCGCCACCACAAAAATCGCCGAGGGCACCGCAATGTGCTCGCCCCAGGTAAGTAGTTCGAGCTTAACGCACTCCTCGTATTCAGTCAGCGACTCGCAATGCCGCACCTCGATCTCGCCCGGTGCCGCCGCTGGATGTTTTGCCGACGCATTCATCGCGTGCTAGCCACCTTCACAATATTCGGCGCCTTCGGTTCCCCGCTACCTTCGGCCGACTTCGCAAAATTCCACAGTTCCTCTTTGCGTTCCCGCGGCAAGTCCGCGAACTCCTGACCTCGCTCTTTAGCAGCAGCTTCCATATGCCGAAAGCGTCGCTTAAATTTCCGATTAGCTTTCTTCAACGCCAGCTCCGGATCCACACCGAGGAACCGCGCGACATTGACCGCCGCAAATAGCAGATCGCCGACTTCTTCCTCCACCCGCGGAACGCCCGCAGCGGAAACGGCCTCCTGCGCTGAAGCGTCAAAACCCGGCGGATTCGGCAGCAGAGCCTCTAGCTCTCGTTTCTCTTCGTCAAACTTGTCGAAAATCTCCGAAACTCTGTCCCAGTCGAAACCGATATGCGAAGCCCGTCGCGTAAGTTGATAAGCTTCCAACACGCCCGGAAGAGATCGCGGAATCCCCGCCAGGATGGAAGAAGCCTTTTCGTTCGCGTCACCCGACTTCCCACCGGCGCCGCCTGACTCCGCGCGTTCCTCCGCCTTAATCTGCTCCCAATTCTTCAACACCTCCGAAGAATTTTTCGCCTTCACCTTGCCGAAAACGTGCGGATGCCTCCGCACCATCTTCGTGTGAACCGATTCGATCACGTCTGCGATGGTGAACCGTCCCGTTTCTTCAGCGAGGATCGAGTGGAAAACAATCTGAAGCAGCAAATCGCCAAGCTCGGACGAAAACTCTCGCGAGTCGCCCTTCTCCATCGCGTCCAAAACCTCGTATGTCTCTTCGATCAGGAATTTTCGCAGCGATTCGTGCGTCTGCTCGCGGTCCCACGGACAGCCATTCGGCGCCCGCAACCGAGCCTGCAGCGCCACAAGTTTCTCGAACCATTGGCCGGCCAGCTTGTCGCGCCCGCTTCGCGGAATGCGTGCTTCAGCGCCGCCTGAGCCTTTAGCCCGGACCTCCGAGCCGAACCGCAGGCTAGATTTCGCCCTGGCTTTGGCTCGCGACTTGGAAGCGATTGTTTTACGCGGAGGCAAGAGAATCCCGTTCTGCGTTGCTGAAGGAACAATCTACAAGGAAGATCACCGAGTGACAAGCCGCGAGTGGACGGTCACCCGCGAACAGCGAACAGCCGGCGGGGAGAGTGTCCCCGGGAACGCCAATCTCCTGATTGGCGTCCTCTCACACTCGACTCGGCCGTGAGCCCTCCGTAGCGCGTTACGTCAGAAGCCCGAAGGCGTCGCTCGGTAGCTCCTCGACTCCGTAGGGGCGCTGCTTGCTGCGCCCGCTAAAGCCCAACACCTCAGTACAGTTGGGCGAAATCCCCGTCCGTCTCGCCGCTAGGAACTGCCGCTGATCAAAGATAAGAATTCAACGTTTTATTCCGGCTTGGCAAGCCCCTGCGCAATAGCGTCGTCAATCAGCGCCTTCATTTGGCGCGAAGCATTCTTAAAAACTTGTTCTTGCTGGCGACCTAATTCCCCCTGCATCTCTCCAATCTTGCCTTGCTCCTCGCCAAGCGCTCCCTGTTTCTCACCCAGCTTCCCTTGCTCTTCCCCTGCCACCGACTGAAGATCGCCAAGTTTGCTCTGCAGATCGCCAATCTCGCTCTGAATCCTGCCAAGATCCTCTTGAGTACCGCTTGCACCCAGCTTCTTCAGCTCGGCTTCGAGTTTATGCAGATCTTCCGTCATATCCGGAATCTGAACGTGAACTCCCTCCTGCTCTTTGCCCAACACTTCCTGCTTCTCGCCAAGCGCTTCCTGCTGCTTGCCGAGTTCCTCCTGCTTCTTGTCCAGCTCCTGAACCGCGGCAAAAAAGTCCTTCGCCCGCTTGATCGTAGCCGCATCGCGAATCACATAAGACTTGCCGTCGCGCCGAAACCAGATGAAGTCCCCCGAAATTTTCTCCTGGAGGAATTCAACGAACTCCGACGGGTGATCCGTCCCATAGCTCTCGCTGTCCCCGGAAACACTGATGTAAGTGTTCCCCGATGAAATAACAAATTGATGCCCCTCCCGCTCGCCGCTCATCACCAAAACTGTGGACCCTGACTGCGCGGCTTGTGCTAGAACCAGTTGCAGAGGCGCGAGGACGCTAACCTTCACCGGATTATCAATCACCTTCGGCGTCACAGCAGTCGTAACAACCACTCTCGTCACCGGGTCCACCGTGACCACCGGCGCGGGCGAAGCCGCCGGCGTTGGCGCCGGAGCCGGAGCGGGAGGTGCCGGCACTTGCTCCTGCATCGAACCGTATTCAGACGAACTGAAGTTGAAAGCCCCCGGCCGCAAAGACGCCGCTACATAAACCACCGGAACCGCGCACATTACCAGCACCACCACAACGGACTTCTTCAATTGCATGGCCACACTCCCTTTCCATTCGAGGATTCGGTCCAATCGTTTTTCCGCCTGCCCCGCTGTAGCCATCGCAACTCCCTGCCACCAAGCCCTCCCCGGAGTGGCTTCGAGTTCCGCGAAAAAACCAAGCAGCGTTTCCGCATAACGCGTGCGGTCCGCCCCCGCGGCCAGCGCAGCTTCATCGCTAGCTTCCTCGGCGAGTTCCGCAATGCATCCAGTCAGATACCAGCTCAACGGGCTAAACCAAAAGACCGCTCGGTGCAGCAACGAAAGCCGGTCGATGAACGCGTCCCGCCTCGCCACGTGCGAAATCTCATGCGAAATCACCGCGTCCAGCTCAACTTCGTCCCAGTCCCGCCAGCCCGAAGGAAGCAGAATCGCCGGCCGCAGCACTCCGAATGTCACCGGAACGGAAAGCAGCCCCGACTCTGCGAGCCGCGGCAAACGCTTGATTCCCAAGGAGCGTGCCCGCGATGCAAGTAGCGCCAGCGCCCGTGAATCGTGAACCCGCTGCGCCAGGCGTTCTAGCCGTACACTCAAAATTAATCCAATCGCAAAACGAACCAGAAAACCCAGCATCACCAGAAGATAGGTTGTCGCCGCAAGAGCGATCCACGGCATCGCGGCAAGCTCCGACTTGCTCCATGTCACAGCTCGCCCTAGCAAAACGCCTTTATCGCCGCGCGGCAAATCCACTTTGACTTCCCCGGAAGTAGCAGGCCGCTGTCCATCAGATAGCCCGCTCGCCGGAACCGTGTTGCCGAAAGAATGCGAAACGTGACGACCGCTGGAATTTCGTGTGGACTCCGCGGATCGCGCCGACCCGCTCTCATCCTTGTTCGTCACCGCATTCACCGCGCGGTACGCAAACCGAAGGTCATCGACACGCCGCCCCACTTGCTCCGGCAATCTAAACGTAATCGCCGGCAGGAAAACCCCCAAAAACGGCATGATCAGCGCCACGCACAGCACCGCTCTCCACACATTCAGTCGCACCGAAACACTCTTCACCCGCATGACGCTCAGCGCGAGCCCGGCAATGCACCCCAGCGCAAATGATCTAATCGCAGCGTCCGCGATGTGAGTGAGAAAACTCGCCGCCGCGTGAGGTATCGAAGAAAGGATCATGGTTTGGCTTCCTTTCGTTGGCCGATTTTGCGGGCCAATCGCTCGAGTTGTTTTCGGTCCAGTACGGCGTTATCAACCATTCCAATCACCAATTCTTCCGCCGACCCTCCGCAAAAGCGGTCGATAATATTCTTCACCGCGCGAACCGCAACATTCTGCCGCAGCTCCGCGGCGCGATAAATAAACGTCCGTCCGCTCACTTCGTGCGCAACGTATCCTTTTTGTTCCAGCCGCCGCAGAACCGTGCGAATGGTCGATTCCTTCATGGGTCGCCGCGCCGCCAGCGCCTCGCGGCAGACCTCCGCGGACACCGGCCCATGCGCCCACACGTAATCCATCACCATCTGTTCCACTTCGCCGATGTTCTTGGGACGCGGACTGTGTGTGTTCTTCATTGTAGCGTTACAACTTGTAACGTATATAAGACGCCCTGTCAAGAAAAAAGTGAGCACCCACGGAATTTGACGCTAGAGGAGTAAAACAGTCACCCACGAAAACCGATGAGCCCACCCCGAGAACGCCAATCTCCCGATTGGCGTCGTCTCACACTCGACCCGGGTGGCATCGCGATACCGCCGCGGCACAGCTGCCGCACTCGACCAGACCTAACCGTAGGGCGCAGCATGCTGCGCCCGCCACAATTTCTTGGCAACAATTCATCCAACGCGCTGTCTGTGCCCTGCGGCCTTCATAGTCTTTCGTCAGAACCCCGACGCAGTCGCCCTGGGTTGGATAACGCTGTCCGCGAACCTTTCCATCTCTTCCATCTGCGGACTAAACTGAAGCAGCAGCAAATCCACTCCCGCATCCTCGAATTCGCCAACGCGGTCCGCAACCTGCTGCGCCGTCCCCACCAATCCCGAGCGCAATCCGCGATTCGAGACCGAATAATCTTCCAGCGACACACGCTGTTCGAGCTGCGTATTGGCCAGCCAATCCTGATAATTCTGATACCCCGCGGCGTTTTGCTTCACATCCGTAATCCGCGCAAGTTCCTGCTGCGCCTCTCGCTCTGTCTCGCGCACGATGGAATACCCCGCCACGCCAAATATCATTCGCGGCAAACCCTTGCGCTCGCGCCGCTCCGACAGGTCCCGGATTTTTACCGCCACTCGCTCCGGCGAATCTCCGTGCATCACGTACGCATCGCATTTCTGCGAGATCAACTCCTTCGCCGTTTCGGATTCCCCGCCCGCATAAATCGTCGGACGCGGCTTCGAAATCGGCTTCGGCTGCATCACCAGGTCCTGCACTGAATAATATTTGCCGGAATAGGAAAAGTGATCCTCTTTCCACGCTTTGTCCACCACATCCAGCCATTCCGAAGTCCGCGCATATCGATCGTCGTGCTGATCGAAATGTACGCCATATTCTTTCGCTTCCTCCGCCCACCACGAAGAAACCACGTTCAAGGAAACCCTCCCGCCGCTAATCTGATCGATATTCGCCGCCTGCTTGGCCAGCAGCGCCGGTATATGAAACGTAGGCCGCACAGCCACCATCAGCTCCAGCGTCTCGGTAACGGCAGCAAGCGCCGCAGCCGTGGACCACGCATCCAGCGACGGAGCGTCAACTCCCTTGATGTCGTTCAGGTTCAGTTCCGCGATCAGCGTAATGTCAAACCCAATTTTTTCGCTCCGCCGGGCCAGCCGCGATACGTAGTCCCACGTAGGCTGCATATGTTCATCTTCCACGTTGCGCAGCCACCCGCCGAAAATCGGAAGCCAATATCCGTAGCGCATCAACGCCTCTCCTGAACTAAGTAGTCCACCAGCCGCTCAAACGGGTCGAATCCGATCACGCGTGGCCCGTCGGAAACGAAATTCGAAAGCGCGTTGATGTCGTAGTAATAAAGTTGCCCGTCGCGGTCGTCGATAATGTACTCCACCCCGCCCACTTCGATCGCAGTCTCGCGAAAAATCCGCTCTACGTCCGCAATCACCTGCGGCGGCGGCGTATAAGCTTCCAGTCGCAAGCCCGTCTTCGGCCCTTCCACCACGCAGACAGTCTTTATCTCCGCTCCGTCATTGGTCTTGCATATGTCCATCGGGCAAAGGTCAAACGTCTCGCCGGACGTAAAAACTTTAATTCCGTAGAGATATTTGTAACCAATGGTCTCCACGCGAGTAATGTGCCCACCGCGCGCCGGAATGAATTCCTGAACGATCCCGGTCGAATCGAGCCCCAGCGCGATTCCATTCTTCGCCGCCGCTTCCAATTGCTCCGGCGTGTCAAACCGAACGATCCCCGCACCGCTTCCGCCAATGTTGGGTTTGATAATCACAGGAAACCGCATCCCCCGCGCAGCCTCCGAAGCTTGGCTCGCGTGATTGATCACCACCGAGCGCGGATACGGCAGCCCCAACGATTGCAGCAACGAAAGCTGAAGCGCCTTGGAAGTTTCGTTGCGAAACGCCTGGCTTCCATTCACCACTCGCGTCCCAAGTCGCTCGAGATGCGCCAGGTAATTAAGCGTATAAAAAATGGCGTGTGCGTTCCCGCGTGTCCAAGCCGACGGACTCATCCGGTTGAAAATCAGCCCGTAGCGCTGGTTCCCATTCGGACGCAGGTCGAAATGGCTGTGAGCCGCGTCCAATCGCACGAACGGAATTCCGCGGCGATCCAGTTCCGCAAATACCGGCGTGAACCATCGC
>JBAVQA010000047.1:0-6431 GCA_049693595.1 Candidatus Acidiferrales bacterium
GCGGCGTTGTTGTTCACGACGATAGCGGCTTCCGCGCCTGCCAGGCCGGCGAGCATACGGGACGTATGAATATCGCGCTGGCCGCGGCGGCCGGTTTCGAGCGCGTATTCGAGATTGGAGTAGCGCGTGGCAGTTTCAGAGATGTGCGCGGCTGCTTCGGTGGAAAGCGGCGCGCGGCCAAGATTTGTGTGCAGGATTACGCCTGTGGCGTTGATTACGCGGACCAACGATGGTGCGAGATGCGCTTCCACTTCGGCGACCACGTCCATTTCGAGTTGAGCAGAATCGGCGGCCGAATCGCCGCCGGCGCCCTTTTTCAATCGCTCTCGCAAATTCGCCAGGACAGTGCGCGCGGATTGGGTCACCAGTTTGCGTCCGGATTTCTCAGCAAGAGCTAGCAAGCGTGGGCGGCCGAGCAATTCATCAACGGAAGGAATTCCACGCATCCTAGCGCTGGAGCTATTTTGGGTTTTCTGCGCGGGATTGGTTAACCGCTTCATCGCCGGAGTATTTGAACACAAGCAGAAACAGACTAGCAACACGCGTATCCGTGGGGGATTTCTCTTGCGACATGGCCGCGCACACCTGCATTGACGCGGACTGCCGCAGCCCCTACGCTGGAAATGCACCTGACACTACTATGGCTACAGTTGACGAAGAGCTGAATCAGATCGAACGCGACATTCGGACGCTGAAGATTGAGTACGAACAATACTTCGGCGGCGGGCGTCCGCGTCCTCCGGCGGATACGCAGTGGCGCACGGAATCGCTGCTGCGGCGGTATAACGAGCGTACGGCAGAATTGACCTTCGCGCAGCGATTTCGCTACAACAATCTTTCGCAGACGTACGCGAAATATGTCGATATGTGGCGCAAGAAAATGATGCAGAAAGAATCGGGCGGCCAGCAGCGGCATTTTGGCGCAGCCGCGAAAGCAATTGAGGAGGAACGGGCGCGCAAGGCGGCTGCTAACCCGCCGGCTGCTTCTCCCGAGGGCCGTGGAGTTGCGGTGGCGGAGCGAAAAGCGGCGGAAGCGTTTGCCGCTTCATTCTCCGACCCGGAGCGCGATAAAGAAAAGGTGCAGCAGCTTTATCAAAAGCTGATCGAAGCTCGAACGGAAACCGGGGAAAAAGCCGGGGCGCCGAGCCTGAAGGATTTCCAGGGCTTCGTCCGTAAGAAGACCAAAGAGCTCAAGGACAAGGGCGGCCAGGAAGTGGAATACACAGTGAGCATCGAAGGCGGCCGAGTAAAACTGAAGGCACGAGTTTCCAAGTAACAATTCCCGCCAGCGGACCGGTCCGATTCTCGCCAAAGCATCTGGCAGTGAGTCAACTCACCGTATTCAGAAGGAATGGCGGAAAGAAAGATTTCCTTTCGCGTCAACTTTATCGTCTTATTCGTGGCGAAGAGCGATCACGGGGTCAACCTGCATGGCGCGGCGCGCGGGGACGAATCCGGCCAGGATTGCTACGGCAGCGAGAATGAACGCGACGGCTGCGAGGGTAACAGGATCGTGCACGGAGACGCCAAAAAGCAAAAAGCCGATGAGACGAGAGGCGACGAGAGCACAGGGCATTCCAATAACTAAGCCCGCGAATGCCAAGAGCATCGTTTCGCGCAAGATCATGCGCAGGATTGCGCTGCGCGAAGCGCCCAGGGCGACGCGGATGCCGATTTCGTTCGTGCGGCACGAGACAGAATAAGAAATCACACCGAAAATTCCTGTGGCGGCGAGAATCAGGGCCATGGCGGCAAACAGGCCGAGCAAGAAGGTGCGAAATCTTTGTTGCGAGACGGAAGCGTCGATAAGATCCGGCATTTTCCCTACGTCAGTTACAGGCAAATCTCGATCAATTTTTTGAACTTCCTGGCGAATGGCGGCGGCCACGGCAGATGTGCTCAGCGTGCTTTTCACCACTAAGTTCGCGCCCCAGAAAGGCGCTTGCGCGTAGGGCACGTACATCATCGGCCCGGGAGCTTCACCGAGCGAAACGTCGCGCACGTCACCGACGATTCCGACGATTTCGCGCGAAACGTCGGGATTGGGGGGAAAGCCGAAGTTGAGCCGTTTGCCGATGGGATCTTGATTTGGGAAGTAGCGCTGTGCCATCGCTTTGCTGATCAGCGTGACGGCCGGAGCCGATGGGATATCTTGCTGGCCAAAGAAGCGGCCGGCGAGCAGTGGAATTCCCATCACACGAAAATATTCCGGACTGACGGCGACGTAGTTTGCGAGGCGGGATTCGGCATGGGAAGCGGGAGGGGCTCCCTCAACATCGAATCCAAGATTGATGAAGCCGTTGACTATCGGCAGGGGGATAGCCACGGCGGTGTCTTTCATTCCGGGTTGAGCCTGGACTCGCGCGAGCAATTCGTCGGAGAAAGCGGTCCACTGCTGGGGCTTGGAATACTGAAATTGCGGCAGCGAGATCTCGGCTTTCACGAGGTGCTGTGCGTCAAACCCCGTGTTGACCGCTGTGAGTTTCGAAAAGCTTCGAAGCAGCAAACCCGCCGCTACAAGCAACACCATGGCGAGAGTAATTTCTGACGCCGCAAGAAAATTGCGAGCGCGGCGCCGGTTTCCGCTTTCGCCCGAGCGGCCGCTGCCTTCGCGTAGGCTCGCTTGTATATTGGAATTGGCGGAAAACATCGCAGGGACCAAGCCGAAAGCTACGCTTGCTACGGCGGAGAGGACTAGTGCAAAAACCAAGACGAAATTGTCAACGCGAATTGCGTTCAAGCGCGGCAAATTATCAGGGATCAGCGAACTGAGCGCTTGAACTCCGGCGTAGGCGAGAGCTATGCCGATAATTCCGCCGAGCAGACCGAGGACCGCAGTTTCACTGAGCAACTGGCGAATAATTCGGGCGCGCCCGGCTCCCAAGGCAACACGAACGGCAATTTCTTTCGAGCGAGAAGTGGCTCGCGTGAGAAGCAAGTTGGCGATATTGGCGCAGGCGATCAGCAGCACCAGGCCGACAGCGCCGAGAAGCACCAGAAGAGCGGTTCTGACGTCTCCCACAATTTCTTTCTGCATCGGCACGAGACGGACGGTCCATCCTTTATTCTCCGCCGGAAATTCGCTCGCCAGCCGATCGCTGATCGCGTCCATTTCGGCCTGAGCCTGCGCGATGGAAACACCAGACTTCAGCCGTCCAAAGACTGCCAGCCAATGCCCTCCACGGCGAGCCATCCAGCTTCCAAAGAGAGGGTCCTGAATGAGCGGGATCCAGACCTCCGGCTTGCTGTTGATAAAAGGAGAGCGAAAGCTCGCGGGCATGATTCCAATGACGGTGAACGGACGCTTGTCGAGGATAATCGAGCTTCCAAGAATCTTTGTATCTGCTCCTAGAGTGCCGCGCCACAGATTCTCGCTCACGATTACGACGGGGGGAGCGCCACGCTTGCCGTCCTCAGGAAAAAAAACGCGCCCCTGGAGCGGCTTCACGCCGAGAACCGCAAAGTGCTCCGGCGTCACGACGCAGGTATTCACCTCGGAAGGCTCGCCACGCCCCGTGAGCGTCAGCTGGTGAAAATCAATTGTCGCGAGTTCGCTGAAAACATGGTTCTGCGCGCGCCACTCTTCGAAATTCGGATACGAAGTGCCGTTTTCCGGAATTCCTTCTTGGGTGTTCGCGGCAAATGCGCTGACCAATTGGTTGGGATTCGCGTAAGGCAACGGCTTTAGGAGCACGGCATATACGACGCTGAAGATGGCCGTGTTCGCGCCGATGCCCAGAGCGAGAGTGAGTACGGCTACAGCGGTGAAGCCGGGACTCTTTCGCAGCATGCGGAATGCGTAACGCGCATCTTGAAGAAATGTTTCGATGAACGGCAAACCGCGGAGGTCGCGGTTGGTTTCTTTGAGTTGCGTGACGCCTCCCAACTTCAGGCGAGCGGCGCGCCTAGCTTCTTCCAATGGCATTCCTCGGCGAATGTTTTCTTCCGTCAGCATATCGAGGTGAGCGCCAAGCTCGTTCTCGAAATCTTGATCCACACGGCGGGGCGAGAGCCACGTGCGAGTTCGAGAAGCGAGCGCTGTCATCCAAGCAAACATTTGCCTATCCCCGTTCCGCGAGGCGCAGGACGCGGCCAATTACGGTGGAAATGCGCTCCCAGTTCTCTGCTTCGGCATTGAGCTGCTTACGTCCGGCTTTGGTGATGGAATAAAATTTGGCTCTTCTGTTGTTGTCCGAGGTGCCCCAAGCGCCAGCGATCCAGCCCTTGTGCATCAGGCGCACCAGGGAGGCGTAGATTGTGCCCTGATTAATCTGCAGGGTTTCTTCGCTGATTTGTTCGATACGGCGGGCGATGCCGTAGCCATGTAAAGGACCCATGGCGTCGAGAGTTTTCAGGACCATCAAATCGAGAGTGCCCTGGAGAATATCAGACTTGTCGACAGCCATGCGGCCTCCTGTGGTGTACACACAGGAGTGTCGCTAAAGACCTGTGGGATGTCAACAGGAGAAATCAGCGGTGCGAGACTCGGGATTGGGGCGAGAAGATGATGGCGCCTGCTCAATGCGGGATGGCGAATTGGACGCAGGTTTAGGCAGAGCGGAGGGCGTCAGTGGGATTGATGCGCATCGCTCGGCGCGCGGGCAAATAGCTTGCAAGCGCGGCTACGAGGGCAAACACGAGAGCGCTGCCGACAAAGGTGATTGGATCGGTTGCGCTGGTCTGAAACAACAGGCTGGCCATCAGACGCGTTAGGGCGAATGAAGCCACGAGACCGATGACGGTTCCAGCTACGGCGAGTCTGAGTCCGTTTCCGATGACGAGCCTGAAAATATCGGCACTGGATGCGCCGAGAGCTATGCGGATACCCAGTTCTTGCGTTCGCTGTGCGACGGAGTATGCGATGACTCCGTAGATCCCGACCAGGGCGAGAATCAACGCCGTCGCCGAAAATACGCCGATCAACAGCATCATTGAACGCGTTTGCGCGCTCGCTAATTCAAGACGTTCCTCCATTGTTTGCACATCGGAGATTGGTTGGCCACGGTTCACGGCAACAATTTGGGCGCGTAGCGCCGATACGAAGCTATGCGGATCCAGGGAGCCGCGGATGCTGACGTAGAGCATTGGGGAGGCAAGCTGAGGATATGGAAAAAAGACTTCGGGTTGCGTGGGCGAAGCGAGGCTGTCGTTCTTAATGTCAGCGAGCACGCCGACCACTTGGCACGGAGGGAATCTGCCGACCCACACAAGCTTGCCGAGCGGGTCCTGGTTGGGCCAGAAGCGCCGCGCGGTAGCCTGATTCACCATTACTACTGGGGTCGACTGGGCATCATCAAGATCGTTGAACGCGCGGCCTGCAACGAGCGGCATGCGCATCGCCTTAGGATAATCGGGGCTAATCGACTCGATTAAGATGACTGTGCGGCGTCCGAGATCCACATCCGGCTCGCCTTCAAACCGAGCAGGAGCGCCGTGAGTGGGAAGGACGGGTAACGCGGTGGAGATGGCAGCTGCTTCCACTCCCGGAATCGATTGCAGATGCTGAAGCGCGCTTCGGTAAAAAGCGATGCGATCAGCAGGTTGCGGGTAAATGGCTGGCGGGAGGAAGGTCTTCGCCGTCAGAGTATTTTTACCGCCAAATCCAGGATCTACCATCCGCAGCCGCATGAAGCTGCGAATCAACAGGCCGGAACCGATTAGCAAAACCATTGAAAGGGCAACTTGGGCCGCGACGAGTATGCTGCGCGCGCGATTTCGCCGGCGGCTTCCTGTGGAGCTGCGACCTTCGTCGGATAACGTGGAGCCGAGGTTGGGGCGGGATAGCTGCAGTGACGGAGTAAGCCCGAAGAGAATTCCGCTCAGGATAGAAATCGCCACGGTGAACGAAAGCACACGCAGATCCATGGGGATATCGGCCACTTGAGGCAGGTTGGTTTGAGTAAAAGCACTTAGAAATCGCGTACCCAAATACCCGAGAAAGATTCCAAGGGCGCCGCTCACGACGGCCATCAGCACGCTCTCGGTGAGTAGCTGGCGGACGAGGGTAGAGCGCGGCGCTCCGAGCGCGCTTCGAACGGCGAATTCTTTTCTTCGAGAGAGGGCACGGAAAAGCAGAAGGTTCGCTACGTTGGCACAGGCGATCAACAAGACGAAGCCGACTGCGGCCGAAAGAATCAGCAGGGTTGGGCGGACGTTCGCGACGAGATTTGACTGAAGGTTGCTAACGGTCATGGCGACGTCCGAGGTCGCGTCGAAATTGCCCGGCTTATCGTGCTTGTACTGCTGAAAGATGACTTCGGTTTCGGCAAGCGCCTGCGCGGTGGTGAAGCCGGGGCGCAGCCGGCCGATAGCTTCGTAATACATGCCGCCGAGATTGACGCGGGCGGGAGTGGTGAGGCTGAATTCGATGATCCGGGGCATCCAGACTTCGGGCTGGCGACCGAGCAGTTGCACGCCGAACTTGGGCGGAA
>JBAVQA010000048.1:0-2002 GCA_049693595.1 Candidatus Acidiferrales bacterium
GCGGGGAGCCATACGAGCAACAGGAAGCCGACTAGCATGGCGATGGTCAATCGAGAGGCGAGCAGGGACTGGAAGCCGGTGAGTAGAGCGATAGCGGCGAGAGCGAACGCGGCGGTGGTGGCGATGGCCCAGAACATTTGTCCGGGGGGAAGCCATTTGGGAACGAGGGTTGCGGTGGCGGAGAGATAGAAAAGCTGTTCCAGCGCGAAGGAGACGAGACAAAGAGCGAAGGAGTAGCAGCCGATCTGAGCGAGTCTTGTGTTTCGAGGCGCGGCGATTGGGCCGGCGCACGCGTAGAGGATCAGGGCGCCCGCGGCGTAGGAAAATTGTTCGAAGAAGTTGCCGAAATTATTGTAGACGAGCGGCTGGTGAATTATGAGCGGTAGCGCCAGCAAGCAAAAGACCAAGTAGATCGCAGCCAGTGCGATGGCGCCGGGTCGGGCGGTTCTGGTCCATAGGGTGGCTAGGCCTGCGAGGATTTCGATGGCGGCCACGATGTTGGAGAGGAGCGCGTGGTGAGGAACGGCGGCGAGCTGGTCGTAGTTATGCAACGCCAAGGCGCAGATGGCGGTAGCGATTGTCGCGAGGCCGAAGAGGTAACGTCCTAGAGAATATTTCACGCAGCGCCTTGGACGGAATTAATGCACACACGTTATATTAACCAAAGTCAGTTGCGTCAATTCTAAAACTAAAACAGCCGGCGGGACGCCAGCGCTACGAAAGGCAACGGCACGGCGTTCGGGTGCGATCGCGACGCCTCGAGCGCTACGAAAACCGAAGGCCCGGCGAAAAATCCGCCGAAAGGAAAAAATCGTCAGAGACGTTTTTATGTCGCGGCTGAAGCCGCGACCCACAAAGCTACCGAACATGGCTGGGGCTTCCTGCTGCGCCTGCGTATTGCCGATCCGCAAAGAAAGTCAAAAGAGCCGGCGGGACGCCGGCGCTACGAAAGGCAACGGCACGGCGTTCGGGTGCGATCGTCGGCCGCGCTGTGGCGGGCGCGGCATGCTGCGCCCCTACGAAGAGGATCTGCGAAGAGGTTTCAGGTGTCGGTGACTGATGCGTTCGTGGCGCGGCGGGTGCTCCTTGATACGGAGCTTCGGCGTGGTACAGTTTTGGGAAGGAGGGACGCGATGAAGTTTCTGCGACATTTACTGGTGGTGCTGATCGTTAGCTGCGGGTTCGCGCAGTTGGCGATGGGGCAGCAAGTGATCAAGGTGAGGATTGACGCGAAGGAGTTGGACCGGGCGCTGCTGTTTCAAAAGCTCAACGATCACGGGGCGGACCACCATATGAGGTTTGAGTTGGTGAGCCAAGGCTACGATTACCGGATTGGTTACGGGACGGGAGCAGCGGGCGGTCCGTATGGTCCGGTGGCGACCGCGTCGGTGACGAGGGTGTTTGACGCGAAAGGTGCTGAGCTTTTTAATTTTAATCGCGACGGGCGCAAGACCGATGCGGGCGCTGCGAACGCCACGGCGAAGGAAATTATCAAGAGGATTCGAATTTTGCGCGCCGCGGGGTAGCGCGGGTTGTGAGTAGGTTGGGATCTCGCGATGAGATTCTTGTGCCGCACCTACGGCGCTCGGGGCGTTTTGGGAATTATTCCCAGCCCTTACCGGCTGGGCTAGCTTGTACCACGCCTCCGGCGTTTAAGCGGAATAAGAAGAGTCGGGCGTTCGCCAAGCACTCGCGTCGAGAATTCTCTCGGAATTAATTCCCTCGGAATTCGGGAACGGCGGAAACGTCAAAGCCCGCACGCTTCGGAAACCGAAGAGTGCGGCACTGGCAAAAGATGAGCGTTCGATTCGGTGGTGCGAAAGAGTTAGCTGCGCGGGCTTGACGGGATCGGCGGAAGTGGATTTATAATGTGGCATCGACATGCTGTGTCGATAAGGAGGTGATCCCTGAGGTACACGAAAAATTGATTTATTTGTAAGGAGGCGCGTGTGAGTCTGCCATGCGCCTCTTTTTTTTTGCACCCGCTTCCCTCTCAACGACC
>JBAVQA010000049.1:0-2006 GCA_049693595.1 Candidatus Acidiferrales bacterium
TCGCAGCCGAAAAGCGGAACGAAGCAAAAGCCAAGCTGCTCTATGAGACGATTGATGCGAGCAATTTTTATTCCTGCCCGGTAGAGAAAGATTCAAGATCGAAGATGAATGTAGTGTTCCGCGTTGCGGGCGGAGACGAAGCTATCGAGAAAAAGTTCGCGCAGGCAGCCGCTGGGGCCAACATCGTGGGCATCACCGGCCATCGCTCCGTCGGCGGAATGCGCGTGTCGCTTTATAACGCCGTCACCATGAAAGCGGTCGAAGCTTTGGTGAGTTTTATGAACGAATTCCGACGAGGGCAAGGCTGAAGGTCGGTCTCCGGGCCGATCCTTTTCCGAGGACTGTAGCACTGGCTGCAAGAGAGCCACAGTAGTGTGGCATTCACGCAACACTCCTTGACTTGCATCCATTTGCCCGTTATTCTTGGTGTTTCATGTCAAATACGGGGGATTACATCGCTATTTTGCCGATTTCAGGCCTTGGCGCGCGCCGGGAATGGCCCCGAAGTACCCCTATACGAGCCACGATGGCAAGAGCGGCCAAGGGCGACGCACAACCCCCCCTGGATGAATACTTTAACTCACTATTCACCGCGCTTGGACCGCAACACTGGTGGCCGGGAAAGACACAATTCGAAGTAATCCTCCGCGCCATCCTCACGCAGAATACCTCCTGGAAGAACGTAGAGCTGGCCCTGCTGAACCTGCGAGCCGCCGGAGTGTTTACCCCCACCGCAGTTCAGAAAGTCCACATCCGCAGCCTGCAAGCGCTGGTTCGACCTTCGGGCTACTACCGTCAGAAGGCGCGAGCGCTGAAAGCTTTCGTGCAGTTCTTGCGCACGGAGTATCGCGGATCGCTGAAGAGGATGTTCGCGACGCCAACGCTTGAGCTTCGGGAAAAGCTTCTGCGCGTCTGGGGAATAGGCCCGGAGACAGCCGACGCCATTCTGCTCTACGCGGGACAGCACCCGGCGTTCGTGGTCGACGCCTATACCAAGCGCATAATGGCGCGGCACGGATGGATTAGCGACCAGGCTAAATACGAGGAAGTTCGCTGGATGTTCGAGAGGCAATTTCCCGGAGAGGTCGAAAGGTTTAAGGAGTTTCACGGCCTGATCGTTACCGTGGGGAAAAACTGGTGCCGCAAGCAAGTCGCTGAGTGCGAAAAGTGTCCGTTGGGGCGGTATCTGGAGGAAGGCCGGTGAAAGGCGAACGGTCAAAGTGGAAGGAGCAGTTGTGGCTCACGCTGGGCCTGATAGCGATTGTTTTGCTTGCTGCCGCGGTATTCACGCTCGGCTCCCTGAATATTCCCCTGCATCCGGAACAAGAAAACGGACTGGTGATTTTGTTCGCGCTGTCCACTTTCATGTTTGCCGCGCTGCTGGTTTTCACTCTGATTATGATCAGGAGCCTGGTCCGTCTGTGGAGTGAGCGGCGCGATCGGCAGATAGGCTCACGGTTCAAGGCAAAAATGGTTTTGGGCGCGATGGGCGTTTCATTGCTGCCGGTTATGTTTTTGTTTTTCTCGAGCTATGCGCTGTTGAATCGGACTCTCAACCTTTGGTTCCCGCGGCCTCTGGAAATAGCAAACGAAGAAAGCCGAGTCCTTCTAACCGGCTTCGGCACCGCGGAGCTTACGCGATTGAGCGCGCTCGCTTCCGAAGCGGCCATGCGAGAAACGCCGGACCAAAGTTTCCTGGTACTGAGCCGCACTGCGGATGCCGCATGGACCACTGACGGTGAAGGCCGGGTAACCGCCGGAATGGATTTCGAGAAGGGATGGAAATTCGGCCCGAAGGTTCCGCCGCCGCAAACTGTTCGTTCGCAGAATGGCGATCCGGGAGCGCCGAAAATCGTGCGAACGCTCGCCAGCGGCGCTCAAGTGTGGCAGGCCGGAAGCCAGCTCTACATCGCGGGAAGAGCGCCCATGCAAGGTTCCAATTTGTTCGCCGCCCGGCACCTGCCGGATGATTTTGTAGAGCGGTATCAAAACATAGAATCGCAAAC
>JBAVQA010000050.1:0-11807 GCA_049693595.1 Candidatus Acidiferrales bacterium
GGGTTTTCATGATGAGGCAGATGCAGGCGGGCGGTAACAAAGCCCTAAGCTTCGGGAAATCCCGCGCGCGCTTGCTGACCGCGCAACAGAAGAAAGCCACATTCAAGGATGTCGCGGGCATCGATGAACCTAAGGAAGAGCTTTACGAAATCATAGACTTCCTGAAGGACCCGCAGAAATTCCAAAAGCTCGGCGGACGCATTCCAAAAGGCGTGCTGCTGGTCGGCCCTCCGGGCACTGGAAAAACCTTGCTGGCCCGAGCAATCGCAGGCGAGGCCAACGTTCCCTTTTTCTCCATCTCCGGTTCTGATTTCGTTGAAATGTTTGTGGGCGTGGGCGCAAGCCGCGTCCGCGATCTGTTCGAGCAGGGCAAGAAGAACGCGCCTTGCATCATCTTCATCGATGAAATCGACGCCGTTGGACGCCACCGCGGCGCAGGTCTGGGCGGCGGTCACGACGAGCGCGAACAAACTTTGAACGCATTGCTGGTCGAAATGGACGGTTTCGAATCGAACGAAGGCGTCATCCTCATCGCAGCCACCAACCGTCCCGACGTACTCGATCCGGCTCTGTTGCGCCCCGGGCGCTTTGATCGGCGTGTCGTTGTCCCGCGACCCGACGTGAAAGGCCGCGAAGAAATTCTCCGCGTCCACACGCGCAAAGTGCCCTTGTCCGAAGATGTGGAGCTCTCCGTAATCGCGCGCGGCACTCCCGGTTTTTCCGGCGCCGACCTCGCGAACCTGGTAAACGAGTCCGCTCTCTGGGCAGCCCGCCAGAACCGCAAATTCGTCGCCATGTCCGACTTCGAAATGTCCAAAGACAAAGTCCTCATGGGCGTCGAGCGCAGGTCCATGATTTTGTCGGATGAAGAGAAACGCAACACCGCCTATCACGAAGCTGGACACGCCCTGGTGGCCGCGTTGACTCCTGGCGCGGATCCGCTTCACAAAGTCACCATCATTCCGCGCGGCATGGCTTTGGGCGTCACCATGCAATTGCCCATCGACGACAAGCACACCTACACCAAGGAATTTCTTGAGTCACAACTCAGCGTTCTGATGGGGGGCCGCGCAGCCGAAGAAATTTTCCTGCACCACATCACCACCGGCGCCGGTAACGACATCGAGCGCGCTTCCGAAATCGCCCGCCAGATGGTTTGCGAATGGGGCATGAGCCCGCTCGGCCCTCTCACGTTCGGAAAAAAGGAAGAAGCTATCTTCCTCGGCCGCGAAATCGCCCAGCACCGCGACTACTCCGAAGACACCGCCATCAAAATCGACGCGGAAGTCCGCAGCATCGTCACCAACGGCTACAGCCGCGCCCGTAATATCCTAGAAACCCAGCGCGACACGCTCGAGCGCATCGCCCAAGCCCTGCTGGAGCGCGAAGTCCTCGACGCCACCGAACTAAAGCTCCTGCTGGAAAATAAGCCGCTCCCGGAGAAGATTCCGCCTCCGCCGCCGGCTGCTCCACCGTTGCCTGCCAAGGAGCCGCAACTCTCGCTGCGTCCCGAGCCTCGCCCAATCCCAGGCATGGCGAAAGGTGAAAAGCCGGCGCCGGCTTAGTCTGAATTTATCGGAGTAAATTTCAACGGCGCCAGGATTCATCGGGCGCCGTTTTCATTTGCGATTGCAATTGCCAATCTACCAAGGCTCTTCACCCGTGCTGAGTCCGCTCGGATTGTCGAAGGTCCAAATCTCCCGGTTTATTTCGCCGGTTTGATATTTTGATTCACGCGAAACAGATTCGCTGGGTCGTAGCGCTTCTTGATCTTCGCCAGTCGGTCATAATTCTTGCCGTAAGTCGCCCGAATGCGGTCTTCGCCCTCTTCCATCATGAAGTTGATGTACGCGCCACCCGCGGAGTATGGATGAAGCGCGCTCCAATACTCCTTCGCCCATGTGGAGACTTTTTCCTTGTTCGCGGGGTCCGGATCGACTCCTACCATCACCTGGACCCAGGTCGCGTCGCGGTAAGACCACGGCGTCGCGCTGTTCTTCATCCGGCTCGCCGCGCCGTTGATCGGGTAGAGATGCATGGTTGACTGCATCGTCGGCAGCTTCGCGGCGTACTTCAGATGCTGCGCGATGGCTTCGTCACTGAGTGTGCGCACGAAATCGGCCTTCCAATACCATTGCATGCCTGGCGGATAGAGACGATCGAACATGCTTTGCAGCGCGGGATGTGGAATTGGGCCGACCAGATCGAGCGCAGGAGCCTTGAAGCTCCGGATCGGCTTGAACACCTTCTCCGCCTTGTTGATCGGTCCGGTATAGCACCACACGATGCCGCACATTTTTTTGTAATACAGATGCTCGGGAAACGGCGGCCAGGGCGGCACGGTATGGAAAGCAAAGAACCCGTAGACGTCATTCGGTGCCTTGGCGATGAAGCTGCGGTACCAACGCATCATTTCCGCCGCATCTTCCATCGGCCACAGCATCGGCCCGCCGTAGTCGGTGTGCACGCGTTGCGCTTTGAACAGAAACGAAGTCACTACGCCGAAGTTTCCGCCTCCGCCGCGCACCGCCCAGAACAGGTCGGTATTTTCCTTGGCACTGGCGGTCACGAACCGCCCGTCAGCCAGCACCATTTCGACGGCCAGCAGATTGTCGATAGTCAGGCCGTACCGCCGCGTCAAGTATCCGATTCCACCGCCCAGCGTCAGTCCGGCCACGCCGGTTGTCGAAATGATGCCCGAAGGAACCGCGAGACCGAACGCGTGCGTCGCATGATCCACGTCGCGCCACACTGCGCCACCGCCGGCCAGCGCGGTCTTCTTCTTCGGGTCCACGAGAACATAGTTCATGGGCGAAAGATCGATCACCAACCCGTCATCGCACACTCCCAAGCCGCCCGCGTTGTGCCCGCCGCCGCGAATGGCCACCAGCAGCTTCTGCTCGCGGCCAAAGTTCACCGAAGCCATGACGTCGGCCACGTCGGCGCAACGCGCAATTAGGCGCGGGCGGCGGTCGATCATGCCGTTGTACACCTTGCGAGACGCATCGTAATTCGGATCGCCTGGCTCGCTCAGCCCGCCAAGCAAGCTGGCTCTGAAGCTCGAAATCGTCGCTTCGTTCAGCATGGCTGCTCCGTCCTCAAAATTTCACTATCCCACAAGATACTAACCGCGGGAAACCGTCTGCGCATGAAAGATGAGGTTTTTATGAGTGAAGACTTATTGCGGCCGTCCGTTCAGCCGTGCCGAACCCACTCGGATTCCAGCTTCGGCGGCCGCAGCAACGTTTGCATCACCACGCAATACTGCTCTGTTTTTTCTCGCAACCCAGCCATTTGTTCCGGGGTTGCATTAGGCGCGGCAACATCAAATTGAAGATGAACGCTCTCGAAACCGACGGGCACGTCTTTTGATATTCCAAGTGTGCCACGAAGATCCAAATCTCCTTCCACAGTCACCTCAATGCGTTCCGTTGGAATACCCATTGACGCCGCCACCATCTGACAGGTGATTTGCGCGCAGGCCGCCAGAGCTCCAAGCAGAAGGTCGCCGGAGCAAGCGCCCGCACCGGCGCCTCCGACTCCCTTGTGCGCCTCGGCGCGGTAGATGGCGCGCCCGAGATCGACCGAGCATGATACCGGAGCATCCGTCTGTGAGCCTTTTGCCCGGATTGTTATTTTCGAGGCGCTCGGGTCGGTCCGGTATTGGTCTTTCAGCGGCTTCTGAAGCGATCGAAGATCCATGGTTAGCTCATCCTTGTTATTTCTTATAATTCTTGGTCGTTTTTCTCTAAACACAGCCGGCTTCGGCCAAGCCTTCTTGAAGCCGCTCGGCCTGCGTGTTAGCATAAATGCACATTAAGGGGAGTTCCATGCCAAAATTCGTCATCGAGCGCGAAGTCCCGGGCGCCGGAAGTCTAACCGACGCGCAATTGCGCGAACTGTCCCAAAAGTCGGTCAGCGTTCTGAAAGGTATGGGTCCTGAGATTCAATGGCTCCATAGCTACGTAACCGGGGATAAGGTCTACTGCGTTTACCTCGCTCCGGACGAAGCTACCGTCAGGGAACACGCCAAGCGCACAGGCATTCCGGCCAATCGCGTCTCCGCTGTCCGTCGGCTCATCGACGCTTCGACCGCGGAGTAAGTGCTGGGCGAATCCTTCAGCGGCACCCGGATGTTCTTTGCCGCTTTAACCAGCAGGAGACGCCGCCTCCGGCATTAACACTTCCTCAACTGCTTTCTCGAACGGCATGTCCCAACCCTCTAGCCACACCATCGCGCCTTTCGTGTTGGCCAACGCCTGGCGTGCCGGGTCCAGAATAGCCTCCAGTTTGGACTGCTCCGCCGGCGTCAGCGGGGCTCCAATGTTTTGGCGCAGCGCGGCCGCGGCGCCTGCCAGCCGCAACGATCGCTCCGCTTGCAGTTGAACCGCTGCTAAGCCCGCAAAGCATTCCAGCAGGCGGGCTATTCCGCGCTTGTGTCTTAGTTCCTGGAAAGTCTTTAGACTTTCGCAGTACAGAGAGCGCGCCGCGGAGCAATCATGTTGTTCTCTCGCCAAGCTGCCCAGATCCGCCAACGTTCCGGCAATGCCCCAGCGGTCGCCGAGTTCTCGAAAAATTGCCAGGCCTTGTTCGTACAGCGTTTGTGCCGCGGCAAGATCTCCCTGATCTCGGGCCACATCCCCCTGAGAGTTCAGCGACCAGGCCACTCCTGTGCGATCTCCCAAGCCGCGGAAAATGGAGAGGCACTCTGCGTGTAGCGAGCTCACGCGAGCATAGTCGCCCTCCAATTTGACGACACTCGCTAGGTTACTAAGAGAGCGAGCGACAGCCTTCTGGTCGCCCAAGTCTCTCCACAGCGCCAGACTTTCCTCGAACAGAGAGTGCGCAAGTGCGAGTTCGTCGCGGTCCCGGGCATTTACCCCCAACGCATTTAGAGAAACAGCGGCGCCTTGCTTGTCACCCAAATGACGCGCTATCTCTAAGCTTTCGCCGAATAGCGCATTCGCCGCAGGGTAATCTCCCTGCACGGCCGCCAGCACACCCGCTGCAAATAGCGCGCGCTGGCGCGCCTTCGTGGGAGCTGCCGCTGCTTTGAGCTTTAGCAGCTTGCCGAGACTGTCTCTGCCTTCAGCGAGATACTCGCGTGCCTCCCAAAAGCGAAACAGTGCCGCGCCCAGACGCAAGCCCCACTCCGCATCTCCGGTCTCTGTCAGCCACTCAAGCGCCGCGCGAAAATTGTCATGCTCCAACGTGAGGCGTTCTAGCCATTCTCCTCCCTCCGCGCCGCTCTGCTCCGCAACCTCCTCTTCTGCCAGCACCAGGCAGTAAGCGGCATGCGCGCGCCTGGTCAAGGCCTCTTCCTTGCTCGCCTC
The DNA here is from genome assembly GCA_049693595.1 of Candidatus Acidiferrales bacterium. GTDB lineage: Bacteria > Acidobacteriota > Terriglobia > Acidiferrales > UBA7541 > Palsa-295. The sequence continues at coordinate 5,334 of JBAVQA010000050.1, forward strand.
CAGTTTTTCCCGAGCGTACTCGCGAATCGTTTCCAGCATCACGAAACGCGATTCGCCGTTTGCTTGCTCCACTTGCTGCAGCAAGCTCTTGTCCACCATGGACGCCGTACCGTCGAGCAAGTCCAAATCGAGATCGCCTTTGGTGTCGCATACAGCTTCCACGCCCTCCAGCGTGCTTCCTCCCACGAACACCGATAATCTTCGGAAAAGTTTCTGCTCGGCGGGGCTCAGCAGATCGTAGCTCCAATCGATCGTGGCGCGAAGCGTCTGTTGCCGCTGCGGCAGATCTCGCGCCCCGCCCGTCAGTAACTGCAAGCGGCTCGCCAACCGGGTTTGCATGGCAGAGAGCGAAAGAACTTTCACCCGCGCGGCCGCGAGCTCGATCGCGAGAGGCAGGCCGTCCAATCGCCCGCAAATCTCGGTGACGGCACGCGCGTTTTCCGCGTTAAGTTCAAAATCCGGTTTGGCAGCGCCGGCGCGTTGGACGAACAACGCAATCGCAGGGCACTTTGACAGCGCCTCAAGCGAAGGCATGGACTTCGAATCCGGCAGCGCCAGCGGCGGCACCGGAAATTCATGTTCTCCGTACACATGCAGCGCCGCGCGGCTGGTCACCAGGATTTTAAGATTGGGAGCCGCAGCCAGCAGTTCTGCTACCACAGGCGACGCCTGAATCAAGTGTTCGAAATTGTCCAGCAGTAGCAGCATGGGTGCGCCCGATGAATCCCGCAAATTCTTCTTCAGCACTTCGAGCGGCGACTGCCCTCCTGCCTCTCGGATCCCCAGCGTTTGCACAATCGCCGAAGCCATCAAGCTGGGATCGCTTACCGGCGAGAGCGGGACAAAATAAATACCGCCTGGAAATTGTTCCACCAGGCTGTTCGCCACCTCCACCGCGAGACGCGTCTTGCCCATCCCGCCCGGGCCTGTCACGGTAACCAGGCGCACATCCCAACGATGCAGAAGTTCTTTGGCGAAAACTACTTCCTTCTCTCGCCCCACAAACCGGGTCCGCTGTACGGGTATATTGGTCGGACGGGCCTCCGCTTGTTTAACTTGTTTCTCTGAGAAGCGATCGCGTATCGCTGCAAGTTCGTGCGCCAGATCGCGGGTAGAGACGTAGCGCTTATCGGGCTCCTTCTCCAGGCACCTTTCGATCGCCCAACATAGCGGAGCGGGCGCGTCGGGATTTTGCCCTGCGATCGGCTCCACTTCTTCTCGGAGAATCGCCACCATCGTCTCCGCCACCGTATTCCTCTTAAACGCGCGCTTTCCGCTCACCATTTCGTACAGCACCAAGCCGAACGAGAACTGGTCCGACCGGAAATCCAGCCGGCTGCCGCTGGCCTGCTCCGGTGACATGTACTGCACCGTTCCGGTTATCCCGCCCGGTTGGGTCTGCCACCCGGACATCGTCTGCTCCCCCGGTTGCTCTCCGCTGGGTGACACGAGTTTCGCTAGACCAAAGTCCAGGATTTTTATGAATCCATCGTCGGTGATCATCAGGTTGTCAGGCTTCAAGTCCCGGTGCGCGATACCCGCTTCATGCGCCTTGGCCAATCCCTCTGCAACCTGCGCTGCGATTTCAATCGCCTTTCGTATCGGCAACGGGCCGGCGGCTAGCAGCTCACGCAGCGTCTTTCCTTCTATCAGCTCCATCGCAATGTAATGAGTGGAACCTTCCTGCCCCAGGTCGTAGATCGTGACTATATTGGGATGATTGAGCGCGGATGCGGAGCGCGCCTCACGCTCGAAGCGGCCCAACCTGTCGCTGTCTGCGGCGAATTCGGCGGGAAGAATCTTGATCGCAACAATACGGCCCAGGCGCGCGTCCCGCGCCCGGTACACCTCGCCCATCCCCCCTGCGCCCAGCAACTTTTCAATTTCGTAAGGCCCGAGGTGCGTGCCTGAAAGAAGTGGCATAACTGGCCGCGATTATACCTTTGAAATCCCTGCCCCGTACTCCCGTCCTGGCGCGCTGATGTCCTAATTTCGCGAATCGCGCTTTTTTCTGACGCTTGCCCGAACCCGCGGAAATGGGCGTAAAATGCACTGATGTCCAAACAACCCGCAGGCACCTTCGAAGTCGATTGCCCATGCTGCCGAGCCAAGCTCAACGTTGACCGCGAGCTAGGCGCCGTGCTCTCCCACGTTCCTCCGCCGCGACCTCCGTCGTCGGTTGACCTGGACGACACCGCAAGGCTCTTGCGTGCGCAGACCGATGCCGTCGAAGCGAAATTCCGAGCTTCGATCGAAGCGGAGAAATCCAAAGAAGACGTCCTCGCGCGCAAATTTGCCGAAGGATTGAAGAAAGCTAAAGACGGCCCCATCGAAAAGCCGCTGCGCGATTTTGACCTGGATTAATCCGGGATTTGATGCGCTCACGGTCCGCTCCGAACAAACCCAAAACAGCCCGCTGTAGCACTTTCTCGTTATTCGCTTTTCAGCTTGGATTCCTCGCAGTTATTTTCATGCCGGGTAATCTTCGCTCGCAGACTTCGCAAAAGGCCAAGCTTCCTCGTCCGCGTAGACTCGACGAAGGCATCTCACTGCAACGTGATCCGGTTACGGGCGAATTGAAAACAGTCGTATCCAAAACTCCCGGCAGCGGCGCGGAGAAAGAAGCTGAACCGGCGCTGCATTCCATTCGCGTTGAAACTCCGCTGGTCCCAGTCACCTGCAGCGTAACCGACGCGGGCGGCGCCGCGCTCGCAGGACTCACTCGCGCGAACTTTCGCATCTACGACGACGGCGTCGAGCAGCCCATCACTTATTTTGACGCCTCCACGCAGCCCGCCACCATCGCTTTGGTCATCGACGCCAGCCCGAGCACCCTGCCCCAATCTGCGGAAATGAAAGACGCGGCTCGCGCACTCGTGGACGGCCTTTCGCCCACCGACCAAGTCGCCGTCGTCGATTTTTCCGCGCACACCTATCTGCAGCTTCCGTTCTCGAATGATTGGGGCCTCATCCGCAAAGCCATCTCGCGCATTGACGTCCGCCAGCTTTTTGGCGACACCGGCGGCTCAAATATTTATCAATCGGTTTTTTTCACCGCGCGCGAACTCTTCGCCGGACGCACTGGCCGCAAAGCCATCGTGTTATTAACCGACGGCCAAGACAGCGGTCTGGGCTTAACCTTGGACCCTGCCAGCGCGTCGCTGCGTCCCGGCCTGCCCAGTGATCGCCTAACCTTCGACGACGTCGCTCGCACACTTGCCGCAGCGGATATTCAGCTCTTCGCCGTCTCCACGCAGAGCAGGCCTAAAATAATGACCGCAGCCTGGCTCACCAAGCATTCCGCCGAATCATTGCTCGAATCCGACGCCCGCAGGTTGGAGATCCCCGCTTACACCCTGTACCTCGCCGAACTCGTCCGCCGCGTCGGAGGCCAACTCTATTTCCTGCGCGAAACAAAAACGCTAGCCGACACCTTTCGCGAGATCGCGCACACAATCCGCGCCGAGTACACACTTGGCTTCGCACCCCCGCAGGACGCCCCTGCGGCCAGTCGCTCAACATGGCACACACTGCGCGTGGAAGTTGTGGGACATTCCGGCGTCACCGTCGTCCATCGCGCCGGCTACTACGCCTCCGCGCCAAACTAGGTGTCACGGGTATGCGCCTCCACCGTGGCGGGCGCGCATGCCATTTTTAACGACGCCGTTCAGGTTCAAGACGTTTCATTAGCTCGCTACTGGTCGTCCAGCGGTAGTTCGCGTACCACCATACGTCTTCAGGGCACAACTGATCGTCCGAGCCGTCCACTAGTCGCCTAACTCGCAGTTGATTGGCCTCCACGCCCGGTCCCGTTTGTAGAAACCCCAATACCTTCACATAAGCGACGATTCGCGAATCCGGTGCCCAGTAAAGAGCAGAGGCCGCACCTCTACAGTAGAAGAGCTTCTTCCTGCCTTGCCCGTCCGGGTGAATTGCATAGTAGGTAGTTCCGTCCCGAAATGCGATCCAGTCCCCATCCGGCGACCACGTTACATCCGTGCCCTTCGCAAGCACGCGAAGACTCGCGTTGCCGATCTCGAACAGCTTCACGCTTCCGTCAGTTTCGTATGCGATTTGTTTATCGTCCGGCGACCAACATTGAGATGTAAGATGCGGTATCATTTCAACTTGCGGTTCGATAGTCTGAGTGGCTTTCGAACGAAGATCAAATATCCCTAGTCTGCCGTGGGGTGGATCGAGCAATGTCGCCGCTAGTTTAGATTGATCGTGAGACCAACACATGTCGTCAGTTGCAAGTCTCGGGATGCTCCCAAAGCTAAATCCATCCGGACGGAAAGCTTCCAGTGAATCTTCTAAGGAAATTATGGCCTGTTTCTTAAACCAGATGGCTCGAACTCCCGATACGATAGCCGAACCTGTAATGTAGGATACGTTCTGGGTATTGTGATCTACCCAAGCGAACGTCAGCCCCGTCTGCGCTTGTCGCCGGATCAATTCTTCGCGCACTGATTCCCTTGATGACGGTCGGACGGAGGTCGCGAGCGCCAAAACAATCCAAGAAACAGTGCCAAACAAGATCCAAAGCCAGGTAACCGATCTGGGTATTCGCATTGGATTGGCCATATGGCGCAATTAGGCAGGCATCTTAACGGGATCTGCCCGTAAGCACCCGGCTCCTTGTGACACTTTTGCGAGTGTACCATCCATGCCAAAGAGTCAAACAAAATGAGGTAAACGCTGCGTCCTCTCACAAATCGAAGCGGCCTTAGTCGCTGAAACTCCGCGTTTCCGGTTCTCGCACAATCTGCAGCGCCTCACCCGCCGCGACTCGCTCTCTATTTTTTCCTCCGTTGCCTGAATTAAACGAAACTTGTGATTTAATCATCCACATGGTTCGTCGCCGAAAATTCAAGCTGCGCTTGCCGTCGCGCACACTCGTGCTCGGCGAGCGCACTCTTGTGATGGGCGTGCTCAACGTGACGCCCGACAGTTTTTCCGACGGCGGCCTGTTCCTCGACGCCGATGCTGCGGTCGCGCGCGCGTTAGAAATGCAACGCGACGGCGCGGATATCCTTGACATCGGTGGCGAGTCCACGCGCCCCGGTTCGCAGGGTGTTTCCGCAGAAGAAGAGCTCCAGCGTATCCTTCCGGTGCTCGAAAGGCTCCGCGGAAAAATCAAGATTCCCATTTCAGTGGATACGAGCAAATCCGAGGTCGCGGAGGCCGCAGCCGCAAAAGGTGCCGAGATCCTAAATGACGTCACCGCCTTGCGAAACGATCCGCGCATCGCGGATGTAGCGCGCCGGCGCAAACTTCCGCTAATCCTGATGCACATGCGTGGCCGGCCGCGCACCATGCAGAAAGGCCCCTTCGCCAGAGACGTAGTTCGCGATGTACTCACGGGCTTGCGCCGTTCCATTGCGATCGCGAGCCGCGCAGGCGTCACCAAATCGCAAATCATAATTGATCCGGGGATCGGCTTCGGCAAAAGCTACTCGCAGAATTTTGAGTTGCTCGCGCGATTGCCCGAGCTTGCAAAGCTGGGCTTCCCGATTTTGATCGGCACATCGCGAAAGAGCTTCATTGGCCGTGCATTGGAGGGAAGCCCGCGCGGTAGCGTCGCAAAAGCCGAGCGCATCTGGGGCACCGCGGCCACTGTCGCCGCGAGTATTTTGCAAGGTGCGCACATCGTCCGCGTGCACGATGTCGCTGAAATGTCCGAAGTCGCGCGCGTCACTGATGTGTTAGCATCTCACGCGAAATGAATCGCTAAAGGCAGCCATGAACCTTTTCGGCCACTTTCGCGGCCTCACCTCCACCCAACGCAATACTTTCGTCGCCTGCTTTCTCGGATGGTCGCTCGACGCATTCGATTTCTTCATCCTGGTCTTCTGCGTCAGCGCCATCGCAGCGGAATTTCACACCAAAGTCTCGGCCATAGCGGAAGCAATTTTCCTCACGCTGGCTATGCGTCCCATCGGCGCGTTCCTGTTCGGATTTTTGGCCGATCGTTTCGGCCGCCGTCCCGCGCTGATGATTGACATCATCTGTTTCTCGATTTTCGAGCTCGGCTCTGCATTTGCTCCTTCGCTTCGCTCGTTTCTTGTCATGCGCGCTTTCTTCGGCATAGCCATGGGTGGGGAATGGGGCGTCGGCGCCGCGTTGGCTTTCGAAACGCTGCCGGCCAAAGGCCGCGGCTTTTTCTCGGGACTCTTGCAGGAGGGTTACGTCGTCGGCTATCTACTCGCCGCCGTCGTTTACGGAACCCTCTTTCGCTTCATCGGCTGGCGCGGCATGTTTGTTGTCGGAGCCCTCCCCGCTTTTCTCGTGATTTACATCCGCACCAAGGTTGACGAGTCGCCCGCCTGGCTCCAAGGCCGCGTGGCGAGGAAAGAAGGTACTCACTTCGGCAAAGGCATCCGCGTCTATCTCAGCAGTTTTCTCTTCCTGATCTTGCTGATGTTCGCTTTCAATTCCTTCAGCCACGGCACGCAGGATCTCTATCCCACATTT
>JBAVQA010000051.1:0-1621 GCA_049693595.1 Candidatus Acidiferrales bacterium
CCGAATCGGAACCTTCGTCGACAAACGCGGCGCCCTCTCCTCAAGCCAAGCTGGATTTTGATTCCGCGGCTCACCAGTTGAACCCGCGCTACACCTTTGAGTCCTTCATCGTCGGCGCTTCGAACCAATTCGCCCACGCCGCAGCCATGGCCGTCGCCGAACAGCCCTCGAAATCCTACAACCCGCTTTTCCTGTACGGCGGAGTGGGACTTGGCAAAACTCATTTAATGCAGGCTATCGGCCATACGCTCAAACGCCGCAATCCGTCTCTGCGCCTTACCTACATCAGCGCGGAAAAATTTATCAACGAAGTGATCGCGTCCATTCGTTTGGAGCGCATGGCTGCGTTTCGCGACCGCTTCCGCAATATGGACGTTCTAATGGTGGACGATATTCAATTTATCGCCACCCGCGAGCGCACCCAGGAAGAATTTTTTCATACCTTCAACGCGCTCTACGACCAGCAAAAACAGATCGTGATTTCTTCCGATTGCCCGCCCAAGGAAATTTCTTCCATTGAGGAACGGCTGCGCTCGCGGTTCGAGTGGGGCCTCATCGCGGACATCCAGCCACCCGACCTGGAGACCAAGATCGCGATCTTGCAGAAAAAAGCGGAAAGCGAGCGCGTCCAAGTACCCGATGACGTAGCCGAATACATCGCCCGCGCCATTAAATCGAATGTTCGCGAGCTAGAAGGCGCACTGATCCGCTTGATGGCCTACGCTTCCCTCACCGGCGCGGTGATTAATCTCCCGACAGCCCAACAAGTGTTGAAAAACATCATCGAGACTCAGGATAAGAAAGTCACCATCGAGCAGATTCAGAAGCGTGTGGGCGAGCATTTTGGGCTGCGTGCGCAAGATTTGAAAGTGCGCAGCAACTCGAAGCAAATCGCGTTTCCGCGCCAGGTTGCCATGTTCCTGGTGAAACAACTTACTTCGGCGTCGCTCCCGGAAATCGGCCGCCAGTTCGGCGGAAAGCATCACACCACGGTCCTGCATTCGATTAACAAGATTTCTAATCTGCGGCAGTCCGACAAAGATTTGAACAAGACGATCAACAGGCTACTCGACGCTTTCGGTTAGGCTTAGCCTGAAAACTGTCTTTGCCGCCCTATAGCGCCTGTGCACGCGCTGTGGAAATAGGCCGGAACACAGTTTCAGTTCTCGTTTTCATCCGGTTCGCGTGGCTATCCACAAGACACACTGAGCTTCAAGCCGCGCAGGCAATGCGAGTTAAAACGTTTTCCGCAAATCCACACATGCGGCGACGGCGACGGTTTTCTTATATACTTAATTCATAGAATAAGGCAGTAAAGTAGTAGCCGCAGCAGTACAAATGAAAAAAGCAACGTGAGGGCTGCCCGAGATGGAATTCAGCGTAAAAAGATCTGACCTGCTTGACGAACTAAACTTGACGCAAGGAGTCGTCGAGCGCAAGTCAACGATCCCTATTCTGTCGAACCTTCTGGTCGAAGCGAAGGGTAGCCGCCTGACGATCACCGCAACCGACCTGGAGCTGAGCATCCGCACGTCCTGCGAAGCCAAAGTGAAAAAAGAAGGCGCAGGCACCATCCCGGCCAAAAAACTGTTCGAGCTGATGCGCCTGCTTCCCGAGGGCG
>JBAVQA010000052.1:0-5725 GCA_049693595.1 Candidatus Acidiferrales bacterium
TGCCTAGGCGGATGGCGACGCGGTCGCAGCGCTGGACTCCCATGGCGCGCAGGCCGCCGGCGACGCGAGCGGAGCGGTCCCAGAGCTGGGTGTAATCGATTCGCTCGCCGCCCAATTCGACGAGGGCTTCCTTGTTTGGCCACTTATCGACGGTTGCGCGCAGCATGTGAAGCAGCGATTGCGGGCGGTTGAGGTAACGCGCGATGTTGTCCGCGCCGCGGGCGATGGCGGAATTGTCGAAGGGACGAATCGGGGGCATCAGGCGGCTTCCTGCGCGACGGAGCGTTTGTGTGGAATTCCGAGGAGAGGAAAGGCTGCCCGTCTACCCTTCGTTCCTCTTGGTAAAAGGGCGGCGGCAAAGGCACTAAAACGGGGGATGTGGTTTGGTTCAAAGTTCTCGATTAGAACAGGTTGTCGACGTGTGTTTTCAATAAGTTGCGGGATTTCTAATACCAAGAGTTCTCGATTAGAAATTACAGTGGCTAGTGATGAGTGGCTAGTGGCTAGAGGGCGGCGGTTGTGGGATTGAGGTTTCGCGATTGAAAATCGCGTGCGGCATTGTGCAGTTCTGGCCCCGGTTAGACAGGGTTTAATGGTTTGTTTTCTGCAACTTCTGTTTTCAGGCCAGAACCGGTTAGAGCCGTTGGAAAAATGTATGTCTAAAGAGTGGCGTTGGTCGCCTGCGCTGAGGCGGGCGCAGCATGCTGCGCCCCTACGAAGAGGGTGGTCTGCGGGATTTTTGGTCGTCAGCGTCCCGCTTGATACGCGCCACCGGGGTGACCGAGGCGAGTCTGACGAGGCCGGATTGGCGGAGCAATCCTGTCGTGGCGACTGCTCGCCGTCCCGCCCCGCGTTCGTTCTAAGCCAAAATTTCATCGCGACAATGATAGGAAGTTAGGAGGCGGAAGGCAAGGACTTGGAGCCTGTGTACTTCCTCGTGCGGAGAGCTATGATGGAGTACAGTCCGTTTGGGATAAGGCGGAGGTATAGACGGCACGGGAATTCCGGTCAATGAAGGTAAAAAACTCGCAGCGTCGCACGCCATAAACGCGCTTGCCGTTGACAACTGAAAACGGCCCGATCTTTCCTGCCGCAAGAGGTCGCTCACGCACGCCCGGCGCTACGAAAACCGACGTTACAACATCAGGATCAGGCCGGCTCGTGTCTTCTGTACCAGCTCCGAAGAAATACAAGAAATTAGGGGAGGCGTTCGCGGGCGCAGCGAAAGCCGACGACGATGCTGCGGACCTTGGGTTTGAGGATGTAACGAGAGGAGACGCGCGCGTGTCCCTTAACGACTCCGCGCCAAGAGCCGCCGCGCGAAACGCGAAACTCTCCGTAGGCTGGGCCCTTGGGGTCGAATTCGGCGCTTTGACTGTAGTAGTTCATCCCGTACCAGTCCTGGACCCATTCCCAAACGTTGCCGAGCGTGTCAAACAAACCGAACCTGTTCGGCTTCTTCTGCCCTACGGGGTGAGAAGCGCCGTCCGAATTGTCGTGGAACCATGCAATGTCAACTAACGGACCGTAACGGCAGGAATTATCACCGGCGCGTGCCGCGTATTCCCATTCCGCTTCGGTGGGCAGGCGATAATGGTAGCGGTCCTTTTTGCTATTGAGCGCTTCGCAGAATTTTTGCGCGTCTTCCCAGCTCACGCCTTCGACCGGAAGAGTGGGGCTCCGGTTGTAGCTTGGATTGGCGGCGGTTACCGCTTCGTACTCGGCCTGGGTCACCTGGAATTTGCCGAGCTCAAAAGGGCGTGTAATGGTCACTTCATGAAGCGGCTTTTCGTCGGGGAAGCATTCGCCATCGCCAGCGGAACAGCCCATCATGAAGTTGCCGGCCGGAATGCTCACGAAGTCCATATGCGTGGCCTTTCCTCGCAGCGGTTGTAGATGGCGCTTGCGAGAAATACGGTGCAGCGCAAGAGTTCTTCTTGAAAAGTTGCCGGAAACTTCCGCTCTGAATTTTCCGGCGCGTGCATCCTACCTTTGTCGCGCTCTGGACGCAATGGATTTGCGGTCCGGGCGTTTCCAGCGAGATCACCGTTGGCGTCTTGTGTCTGACGGTCTCCGAACGCCAAGGGTTGGAACACCTCAGGCCCGATACGACGGGACGAGAAAGTGTGTTGCAAAAAGAGGGGCTACAATGCGAGGATTCCGCCCGCTAGTACGGATCGCACACGGTTTGGAGCGATCCGATAAAAGGCGGTTTCACAATTATGAGTCGAGCTGGGATTCGGCGTGGGTTTGGGAACGAGAGTGGAGCTTCAGTAAAAAATCCTAGCGCTGCATACCATAATGGTTCCGCGCGGGAGGGCCGCCGACCGGCCTATATTCCATTTCGATATAGGCAACACTTGTACTAATGCGCGATGGTCGGAGCGACCCTCAAGGGTCAATACTTAGGTGTGACTGCGAATCAAGCTGTATACAAACTGGGTCTCATGATTTACGTATTCAGTTTCTTCCTCATTGCGACTGGAGACCGGAACGGACCTACCGGTCGAATGACAGGCTATGAATGTGCTTACTTGGCGGTAAAGATCACCCTGACGGACCTGCCGTTTTCGCCGAATAGTTCTTTCGCTGCTACTTCTGCTCCCGTTTTTGTATACCTATCGACTCTAATCAGTGGGCTAATCAATCCTGTTTTTCTCATCTATGTAACACTCACGTCCCTCAAACGAGCGCCGCCGACAGCGAGAGCACTGAAATTCGTCCTGCTTTCCATGATTCCGTTTTGCTGGGTCGTTTTCTACTTCCTTGAGGTATATCCGAGAGAAGGCCACGTCCTTTGGGTCATCAGCATGCTGCTGGTTCTCTTGTCGAGCTGGAAGCAGGTTTCCGGACAGGCCATTTGAAGGCTCAGTCGAGGTTGGTGACCCGCGAGAGCGTTGAAACTGAACACGAGCAACAGCGGATCCCTGTCTGCCGACAGGCAGGCCTCGAACTGCGTTCCGCGCCCCTGAAAACCAGGGGAAAAGCAAAAGCGCGCGGAACCCCGCTCGGGGTGACGGTGGTCGCCCACGGCGAAGGGTCTGGAGGGTAGAGTAAGATGCTAGTGCGTCAGGCGCGATAGAAGCGATTCGCGGCAGTCGATTCGCGACGCGAGAGATACGCAATAAGAGTGATTCGCCAGAGAGATTCGCGATCAGGAGGGATTATGGAAGCGAGACAGTGCACGAAGTGCGGGAAAATGTCTACGTCGGCGGTGAAGTGCTCGCATTGCGGGTTTGAATTTCCGCAGGCGCGAACGCGGGATGATGAAATGGAAGACCGGGCTTTCAACGAAGGAAATAAAGCTGCGTCGGAGGCAACGGAAGAAACGATGGATGACGCGATGAAAAGGCCGCTGAAAGTTCCTCCGCCCCGGAAATGACCAGCCGGAAAAAGATTGCGTCCATCGATCGAGGGCCTGCCCGCTACGTGGCGCAAGCAGAAAATTTCCACGCGTACCCGACGGCGCGTTGGGCTTGGTACACCGTGGTGGTGCTTTTGTGCGCGTACATTTTCTCGTTCATCGATCGGCAAATTCTGAATTTGCTGGTTGCGCCGGTGCGACGCGACCTGGGGATCAGCGATACGCAGATGAGTTTGCTGATTGGATTTAGTTTTGCGCTTTTCTACGCGTTGCTAGGGTTGCCGTTCGGGCGTTTGGCGGATTGGGTGAATCGGCCGCGGTTGATCATTTGCGGAATGCTGATATGGAGTGTGATGACAGGCGGATGCGGGCTGGTGAGTTCCTACGCGCAACTGTTCGTGCTGCGGATGGGAGTCGGAATTGGCGAGGCGACGCTGACTCCTGCGGCGTACTCCATGATTTCGGATTCGTTTCCTCCGGCGAAACGGTCGGTGCCGTTTAGTGTGTACACCACGGCCACATTCGTTGGCGGAGGGTTCGCATTCCTTTTCGGGGGATTGCTGCTGCGATCGTTCGGGTCGCGGGAAGTTTTTCAACTGCCGCTGCTTGGGCCGGTGCGCGCATGGCAGACGCTGTTTTTGCTGTTGGGAGTTTCGGGAGTGGCGTTCGCGATGGTTTTGTTCACGCTGCGCGATCCTTCGCGCAAGGGGGCGCGCGTTCTCGAAAATAGCGGCGCGCGTGCGCGGGTGGAGCGCCTACCTCTGAAAATAATCTGGCGCTACTTTGTGGCGAACCGGAGAACTTTGGCTTCGTTAATTTTGGGCATGGCGCTGATAGCGCTGGCTTCGTATGGGACTTCGGCTTGGGCGGTGACGTTCCTGGTGCGCAATCATGGAATGTCGGCTTCGCATGCGGGGATTCTTTTCGGCGGGGCGCAAATCGTGTCGGGCTCGTTGGGAATGATCAGCGCCGGGAAAATGGTTTCGTGGCTGATGATTCGCGGGTATGGTGATGCGTACATGCGCGTGGCGCTGTTTTCGTGCCCCGGATTTTTCGTGGCGGGGAGTCTTTATCCGCTGGTTTCGAATGCTACGGCCGTGATCGCGTTGCTTTACGTCGCAACTTTTTTTATCTGCATGCCCGTTTGCCTGATTCCCGCGGCCATTTTGGAAGCGGTGCCGAATGCCATGCGCGGTCAGGCTACGGCCATGTATCTTCTGGTCGTAAATATAATTGGGTTGGCGCTGGGGCCGACGGCGATCGCGCTGGTTACCGACCGCGTATTCGGATATGACGCGGCGGTGAGGTATTCGCTGCTGATTGTCCCGGGGGCGGCGTGTATTCTGGCCGCGATACTTTTCCTGATTGGGCTGCGATCGTACAACGCGAGTCTTGGAAGGCTGGAGATTTGGTTGAAGGAAAATGTATAGATCGCGGGGGGCGGAGACGCGGCGTTCGACATCTGTTCAGACGTCAAAAACGGCAAAGCGTGAGGCTCGGCGAAAAGTCCGCCGAAAGGAGTGAGATGCTTTGCGGATTTTTATGTCGTGGCCGAAGCCACGAGCCACAAAGAATTCCGAGCGTTCATTTGCCCGACGAGCTATTCGACGCTACGGTGGGACATGCGCTGTTCGAGCACTCGGTGCTTTCTCTGGATTTCCACGACATGCGGCTATGGATGACCCAGGAATCGTAAACGCGAATTTGCAGCGGTGCGTGTTCGACTACTGAGCGAAGTCGACGAATAGCGCTACCCAGTCGTCGGTGCCCACCACGCGGAAGGTATGGCCTTTCCCCGTCAAATCTTCGGCGATACAGATTCGTCCGGGCTCTGCCGAAAACTTTTGGCCGCCGGGTACTTCGATTTCTGCTCGGCCGGAAACGGGCAGCACGTAGCGGCGCACGTCCGCGTTGTGCCAGTCTTCAAAGAACCCGGGAGGCAGGCGCACGATGTACGACTTGGTGGCCTTCACCGGTTCCGACTCCTCCTCAGTTGCCGCAGCTCCAGCCACCGGAGAGAATTTCACATTGATCTGTTCGACGTGCGACAGCCCGTCGGCGCCTGTAAACATCCGCGTTGCCGTTAGCGGCGTGCGCTGCTGAGCCGCAACGTCGGTTTGCCCACGATGCGCGTACCACGTGAGGATAAGGGGAACAGCAACTGCCACCAGAACAATTCGGCCCGCGATCGATCTCATGGTGACTCCTTCTGGGAGTAAGGCGCACATTATACAGAACGTCCCCGGCGGGTGTTGGCTAAAGGGCTGCGTTGGTCGACCGCGCTGAGGGCTGGGCGTCAGTCTGACCAGAGATAGCCGAGGGAGCGGGCGCCGGAGACGCCGGCTTTGTGGAGGAAGCGCG
>JBAVQA010000053.1:0-12590 GCA_049693595.1 Candidatus Acidiferrales bacterium
ATCAACGCGCTCTCCGAACAAGTGCAAGCCCGCCTGTTCGAAATCTTCGGCATAACCGCCGAGACTGCATTCGTTCACCGCAGCGCAGCCGCAAAGAGTTGATCCAACTCCGCGGACCCCTTAGGAATTACGGATGAGCGACACTCGAAAGCGGAATCCAAGTCCAATCGTCAGAACAGCGGCGACCTCTCGCAGGCCACCACGCGGAGAAGCGGACCGCAAGGCTCTCCCTCTCTCCGCGCTCGACCTCGTTCCGCTCGTCGAGGGAGGTACGAGCGTCGCCGCGCTGCGGGCCGCCGCCGAGCTCGCCCAAGCAGTCGATCGGTTCGGCTATACGCGACTGTGGTATGCGGAACATCACAACATGCCGGGCATCGCGACGACCATCCCTGAAATCCTGATCGCACACGTAGGCTCGATGACCACCCGAATCCGCCTCGGCGCGGGCGGTGTTATGCTCCCGAATCACTCGCCTCTCCAGGTGGCTGAGTCATACAAGCTCCTCGAGGCCATCTATCCCGGCAGGATTGATCTTGGCATCGGCCGCGCGCCGGGCGCCGACGCCTTGACGGCGCTCGCGCTCCGCCGCTCGCGAAAAGCGCTCACCGCGGATGACTTCCTCGAGCAACTCGGCGAGCTCATCGCCTGGGGCAGCGGATCGTTTCCACCCGATAACCCGTTCCGTGCCGTCCGCGCAATGCCCGACGACAGACCGCTGCCACCGCTCTACCTCCTCGGCTCGAGCACGGACGGCGCGGGGCTTGCCGCCGAGATGGGCGTTGCGTTCGCCTTTGCAGGACATTTCAGTCCCGACCCGCCCGAGGTTGCGATGCGTGCATACCGAACTGGATTTTTCCCGAACGGCATGCTCGATAAACCATACGCGATTCTCGCGCTCTCGGTCTTTTGCGCCGACACGGAGGAAGCCGCTCAGCGCATGGCTTCGTCGATGCTGCTCTCATTCGCCCTGCTCCGAACCGGACACCCCGGCCGCCTGCCAAGTCCCGAGGAGGCCCTGTCGCACGTCTACACTCCGGAAGAGGAAAAGATAGTCGCGTTCTTCAAGAAGCTCCGGATCGTCGGCACCCCCGAACAGGTCCGCGCACGCATTCAGGACATCGCCACACGTTCGGAGGCCGACGAAGTAATGATCGCAACCCATGCCTACGACCCAGCCGCTCGCATCCGTTCATACGAGCTAGTGGCCCAGGCCTTCGACTTGCCGGAGTTTACGCCGCTCCGCTCAGAACCAACCCGCGCCGAACCCGCAAAGAGGGGCAGCCTTGGTGGCGCCGCCTGATCGACGAACCGCGTGATGCAAGGCTTCAAGATGCCCCTGCACCAACTCACTCGCAGAGCCGACGAAATGCCCGTTGACTCATCGCAAACAATCCCGGCGAATCTGCGGTAGTCTTGGTACAGCCATGGCAGAAAAATCAAGGAATGGATTTCGGCGCGCGCCGAAATGCTTTAGAATGGGTATCTTCTACTGTTACGTGGGCGTGTAGCTCAGCTGGGAGAGCACCTGCTTTGCAAGCAGGGGGTCGCAGGTTCGAACCCTGTCACGTCCACCAACATCATCTTCCTGCTTTTCAGGCACTTACTAATTGGGCCGTTGGCCAGCTTCGCCAGATTTGGGAACACTTGGGAACAATAAGGATTCCAACTGATCCACGGCCTGTCTCTGAGCACTTCCGCTGGCATGAGTGTAAATCTGCAGCGTGGTCGTCATGTGCGAATGGCCGAGCTGCGCTTGCGCCACTCGCAAAGGAGTTCCTTGCTCGTGAAGCAAAGTCCCATGCGTGTGCGCAGAGAGTGCCAATCCAGCAATCCGAGCCCCGCTTGTTGCGAGGCTGGATGGAGTTGGCGTCTACGCAGGTTCTTGGCGTCAAGCGGCGTACCTTGCCGCGTTGAAAAAACCAATGCACCGTCATGTAAGACATACGTCTGAAACCTTATCGAAGCAGGAGCATCTCACGCAGGGAGGCCTGACATAGGGCGCCGGCTCGGCTTTTCCTGAGGATAGATCGCCACGGGAGATCGTGTTCCATGCGTCGTCAGAATTAGGAGGGTGAGATCTATGTCCGTTCCGTATCTGCGAGAGGCCGCCGCCCAGGACGATCTCGGAAAGCTCGTTCGATTCGTTCGTTTGCACCTCGGCGACGGCAACGAAGCTGTCGGCAAGGAAGAGATCGACCGGTCGTGGGCCGAAGCCATAAAAATCCTGCTTCGCGACGAAGAGGTGGACCGCGAATTCATCGCCCAGGTCCTGGAGAAGGACGAATCGACTCTGGCCCTGCTTTTCTTTCATCTGCATTTTTATTTCATCCGCAGGTCCGGGAGGTGGATTCATGACGGCAGCCGATAAGAGCACTTTGTCCGCAGCCGACCCGCGCGAGGTTGGCTCGCAGCTCCGGCCGGGCCTCTGGCACACCATCAACGAGCGCTACCCCGGTTCGATGATTCGCAACGAGAGCTTCGTGCCTCAGGCGCGCTTGGGAAAGAGGCTCGCCGCATCCCGGTTGACGCTGGTGAGCTCCTGCGGCGTGCATCTGAAGACCGACCAGCCTCTGGATGTCTGCCATCCCTTCGGCGACTTCCGCTTTATGCGCGTGCCTTCCGGCGCGAAGCACAATGACCTGATCATTCATCAGTTGAAATACCCTCACGACGATGCAGACCTCGACATTAACGTGATCTTTCCGATCGAACGTCTTCAGGAACTGTGCCAGGAAGGACGCCTAGGCGGGTTGACTCCGAATTTCTTCAGTTTTATCGGCTACAACATGGACCCCGAGAAGTTTGAGCGAACCGTTGCTGAGGGAATTGCAGAAGCGGTGGTGCAAGAGGAACGCGCCGATTGCGCGTTATTGGCCCCCGCTTGACCGATCTGTCATCAGTCCGTCGGACTGATCCAGAGAGCCATTGAAGCGCGCGGTGTGCCCACGGTTTCCATCACTGTAGCGCGCGACGTTACGGAGGCAATCAAAGTTCCGCGCGCAGTGTTTCTTCCCTGGCCGATGGGTCATCACTTTGGCGCGCCCTTTCATCGCGATCTGCAGCGCCGCGTTGTGCTCGCCGCGTTGGATTTACTCGAGTCCAGCGAACAACCGGGTACGATACTGGATCTCCCGATCAAGTGGGCAGACGTTCGCCGTGGGGCCAAAGCACTCACCGAGCAAGGGCGGAAGCTCTAGCGTCGCGTGCTGTGCCATTCTGGATCGTTCACGAAAGATGAGGGATTCTATCGTGGGTGTAACGGATTTTTGTACGGCGCCTGCGCAAGTGCTTCGCCAAAAAGCGTGCGTGGGAGGAACGGATTGTGAAACGCGCTAGCGCAACACCTCGAGAGCCCTCCTCGCTATCTCTTCTCCGCACTCCTGCACGAAGTGCCCTCCTTCGGCCAATTCCAGCGGCGGCGGGCAATTGCGAATCTGCTCGCGCAAGTATTTCATCGCCGGAGGCCCCAATACGGGGTCTTTCATGCCCACGGCCATGAACGCCGGTCCATCCCACTGCGTGTTCCACCAACGGCGCGCGCGCCGCGACAGTTCGGCTCCTTCGGCGGAGGGGTTGTCGGGCACGATCATGGGAAAGCGGCGCACTCCTGCTTTGTAGCGAGCATCGGGAAAGGGCGCGGCATATGCGGCGCATTCCTGGGGCGACAATGTCTCGCACGCCCGCGCCATCAACTTGGCGACATCCAGGTCCGGATTGGTTGCCACAAACTCCCGCCACGCAAGGAATCCCGCTCCCAGTGGAAGGTCCCCGGTAGCCAGCGCCGTGTTCATAACTAACAGCCGCTGGAATCGACCGGGCATGTCCATAGGCAGTGTCATACCCAGCAACCCGCCCCAGTCCTGGCAAACCAGCGTGATATTCCGCAAGTCCAGCCGCTCGACGAACCGCCGCAGCATTTCGCGGTGAAATGTAAAGGTGTAGACCCCCTCATCCACTGGCTTTTCCGACCTCCCAAAGCCGATGAAATCTGGCGCCACCGAGCGATGGCCCGCGCCTGCAAATACCGGAATCATTTTCCGATAGAGATAACTCCACGTCGGTTCGCCGTGCAGGCAAAGAAATACCTGCTTGGCGGCCGGCGGCCCTTCATCCAGATAATGAACACGGATTCCTTCGTATCCAGGCAAATTCTCAACATAGTGCGGAGCAAAGGCAAACGCTGGCAAATTTGCAAAGCGCTCTTCCGGCGTCCTCAAGATTTCCATCTCGGTCCTCTCGCAATCCGAATTTTCCCTTTAGGTGGCCAGCAGATGATTGTCCGTCCGCAGGTCCTTCTTGCCTGCAGTTTGAGGGATGCCAGGTCCTTGCAGCAGAAAGGTCAGCTGTTATTTATCCCCTTTACGATTGCGTTAGCCGCGCGACAATCTCGAGCAGAGCAGCGTCCGCCCGAGCCTCAATCTCCTGCTTGGTTTGGTCTTGTATAGGGTGCGGCACGTACACCGCGTCAAAATCCGGACGATTAAGCGCCGCCGCCTGGGTCCGCGCGGCCGTCTGGAACTCGCCAGTGGCGACGGGCACCGCGGGCACTCCCAAATTCTCCAAATTTATCGTGTCGTGCAAACTGCACGTTGTACACGACCCTCAATCGGCCAGCGCCTCTACCACGGCGTCGACGGCCCGAAGCTGTTCGATAATGCCGGGCGGGGCCGGCTTCGCGAACGTTGGTTTCATTGTGCGCACAACGTTTGCCACGTGAAATCGCTCGCGGAGCAGGTGCTCCAGTCGATCGAGGAAGAGGTTGCCGCCGGTCTTGCTGATATCCAGCAAACCGACGGTCTTGCCCTGCAAACTTCGCGGCCGTGCGGGCGGCGTCGAGACCCTTACCGGCGTTTCGTTCATCGGATTGATCAATTTAGTCGGCATTTGCATTCCTCTCTCGAAACTTGTCTTTGCGCGGGAGAAGGCATTTTAGTTGAAGCAGCTTCTCCCGCTATACATCGCCGATACTCCGCCTGCAAGCTCAAATGGGATAGCTAACCATTTCGCTTCCTCGCGGTCCGGCGGCCCAGCTCCCGATCACCGCAGAAAATTTTCCAGCCGTCCCGCCCACCACCACGATGCGAATCGAGTCGGGTGAACGGAATTTCTGGTAGCAACGTTCGCCATCGATCAGGATCTCTTGATATTTCGAAATGAGCTGGCTGCCTTCCGCGTCGGGAGCGTCCTGATAGGCACGAACCGGCACGCCGGTATTTTCGAATAGGAATTCCCTCGCCTGCTGCTTTGTCCACCCGGCTCGATGGATGGTTCGCGCGTGTTCGGGGCAAAGAACGACAACCGCGTCGAAGCCAAGGCATGCGCGATACGTCCAGACCGTTGCAAGCGCGTAGGAAATCGATTTCAAGACCTGTTCCGGCGTGCGCGCGGTGTGCTCGCTGACGCCATGCGGCGCTTCCGCGGCAAACAGCGTCAAGGCGCTCTGCTGCCGTTGAAACCCACGCTCCACATGGAACGGCTCCCAGGGATTCGCTTCCTCGTGCTCGGCGATGCAGTAGCAAAACTTGCCCGGATTTCCCAAAGTTGACATATCGATCCCTTCGGGCCTCGCGCCGCCGATGTTCAGCAGTATCAGTTGTAGCGCTCGCCCGAGCGTGCTGTTAGCTCGAGCGACGTTGCTGAAGGCGTTTTGACGGTAAGCGAACCCCAGCTCATTCCGAATGGGGCCGTTGATGATGACCAGCGGCGCCGCAAAGTGCGTCGTCGCTTGTACGCCATGCACGTTGAGGCGTTCATCGCAAACCGCGCGAACCAACGGCAGCAAGACTCTCATCATATCTGGAATGCAACCCGCCATCACGGCGTTTGCAGCGATCTTCTCGACCGTTGCTTCACCATAGCAGGGCGGCACGCGGGCAATAACTTCGGTCGGGTTCACCGCTGCACCGCTGAGCATGCTTGCGATGCGCTCCGGCGTAGGAGGAATCACCGGCAGCGCGTCGCCAAAATTCCGGAAGCAATACTCGAATAGATCTTCGCCGTCAGGAACTTCGATCACTGAGGCTGGAACGCTGCGTGTAAAGCCGCTGGCGGGGGCTGGCGCGAATTCTCCTTCGACCTTCGGTTCGAGATGTCGTGACATGCAGCCGGGCTTGCTCTGCGGAGCGCCGTCGAAATCCTCGGCGACCGGCGGGCATCGCATCTGGATTGCTATCTCATTGAGCACGGCCTTGTCGAATCCGAAATGCGACCGCAGGACGCGACCGTTGTGATCGATCAGGAAAAGCGAGGGCACGAACGTCAGATCGAAGCGACGGGACAGTGCCAAGCCGGAATCTCGTTGCACTGGAAACGCCGTCGCTAGTTGTTGCGTGAAATGGTTTGTCGCTGCCTGGTCATCCTGGGAAATGCCGATCACTCTCGCTCCACGAGCCAGTTTGTTCAGGTAGGGAACAGCCAGTCGGCACGTTGGGCAGTCCGTTTCGAAGAACACAATGAGCGCGGCGTCGCTTCCCAGATCGAGTCCAGGTATCGCGGGCGCGCTTTGGCCGATGTCGAGCACCGTACTAGGGTATCGCAAACTTGCCTACGCACGCTACCCGCCAACCCAACGCAGGCGCCGGACAAGGCGGCGGCCGGAAGCGTGCGAACATGCATCTTACAAAACTTGCCGATGGAGCTCCTTCGGCTTTTCAGTCCTTCTTGCTAAAATTGTCGAGAAATTCCTCCACAGCCTGCCAGTTTTCCGATTCGCCGGCGCGATTTTTGTCCTCGCGCAGCGTCGAAGAGCCGTGCACACCGGCAATACGCGGAACAAACTGAGTCTTTTGCTTCGCGGGCGCAACGGCGAGGATGGACTTGGCGGCCGCGATCTCCTGCCGATCTTTTGCCGAAGTCACAAAGATGGGAACAGAGACTTCGGCGGCCGCGTCACGCACGGCATCGGGAGCGTCGAGGTACTCTCCCGGAGAAAAAGCGAGCACTCCGGCGACGTCTTGCTGGTGTTCGGCGGCAAGAAGAAAAACCAGAGCTGCCGAATAGCTGCTGCCCCACACCAGGACTTTGCCATTGTTTCCAGAGGACCTTGCCCACGCGAGAGCGGCTTCCAAGTCCTTAAGGGCGTCCGAGTACTCTCCGTTGTGGCCGACGCGGTCCACGGTCTCGTTCTGTTGGCCCCACAGGTCACCGCCGGAGCGTTGATCGATGGCGAGGCAGTTGAAGCCTAGTTTGACCAGTCGTGGGGCGATTGGCGCGTACTCAGCGCGGTTCGAGCCAGCTTGGTGGAACAACAGAATGTAAGGCTGCGAATTGCTGGTGGCTGGATAGAAGTCGGCATAGACCTTGACACCATCGGAGGCGGTGAGCGTAACCTTCTTCTGGCCATACACCGGCAGCGCCAAACCGACGATTGCAATCAGGAGTTGAATAAGGATGCCAAGGGACCTTTTTTTAGTGAAGAGGCTTGTTCTTGGATGATTCCTCAGCGTGTACATTCTTCCTCCCCAGTGTCGCTCCCCGTTCCAAGCGCTTTGCAAAGCGCAGCCCTCAATCTTCGATGATCGGCCCCAAGAATTGTTTCAGCCAAACACACGTGGGTCCTAAACAGGCGCAAAAGATCGCCCGCTACCGTGAATGGGGCGAGCTGGCTCGATTATTGTGCAACTGGACCCAGTTTGCCGGAGATCTCAGTGGTGTTTGCAACCTCGGAAGGGCTGGTTTCGAAGCGACTTCCTGCTCTGCTCCCTCCGCGTTTTGCTTGCAAAGCGCCTGCTGGGCACCTGGAATCGCCGCGCAAACGTGGGAACAAAACGGGAACAATAAGCCCCAAACACCCCCTAAAACCGTGCTACATGACATAGGTAAAGGCTAGAAGAATCAACCACATGATGTTTCCTGGTTTACTTTGCAAGCAGGCGGTCGCAGGTTCGAACCCTGTCACGTCCACCAACTTCTTCCTGATTGCAAAAGAGTTAGAGAAATCACCTCGGTCCGAACGCTCCATTATTCGTGCACACTGTGCACGAACTGTGCACGAATGCGTCATGGAGCACCTCTGTGCACAATGGCGCTGCCGAAAAGCATCGGCCTCTCCCACCCGGTGCCATTTCGTTCGCTCGACGGTTGAGCTTCTCCAGGGCTTCGCGCTTCATCCGCAAACTTCATCTGGGAATACTTCTTGAAGACTTGCACGTCGCTCTGGCGGAGCAGCTGCGTTACCCACGGGTCGGGCATGGACTCCGAGCGCCAGAGTAAAGTCCTTTCACATCTATTGCATCGGGTCACACTCGAAACGGTATGAGGAGGTGTATCTTTTTGAATGCTGAAGCATCTCATGGGTCCGGCGGTTCCTCCGCCGCTATTAATGAACACAGACTTCGAAGTCGGTCGTGCGGGGCGATCTTGGGAGAAAATAGATCGCGCGTTGTTGCAAATCTCACTGAGAAAAGGAGCACGGAATGGCAAACGTGAAGCTTGTTGTGATGTATCCGCGTCCCAAAGACATTGATGCCTTCGAGAAGATTTATCAAAACGAGCATGTTCCCCTGGCCGTAGCAAAACTGGAGGGCAAGACCAAGATTGTCGCGACCAAGGTACTGGCCTCACCGCAAGGTACTCCTCCTTTCTATCGCATCGCGGAGATTTATTTCCGGTCGATGGCGGATTTGGAAGCATGCGCCGCGTCAGATGGTGGGAAGCAGGCACTTGCTCATGCCGTGAAGATTTCCTCTGGCGGCCCGCCGGTTTTCTTGGTAGCTGAAGAAGAAACCTTTACGTTCGCCCACACGGCAGGTGCTTAGGTCTTGAGATGCTCACGGTCCGATAGTGGGCCGTTCAAGCCCTCTGAACTGGCCGACCCTAAGATCGCGTGCCAGGCTAGCAGTTGCACGCCTCAGTTCTGCGGAGCGCCCCCCCAGTGATCTTGGACGAATAGGCAGGTATGCTCGACACATATGAAAATCTATTTTGGGTTCACCGTGGTGGGGGACCGGTCCTCCGTGGTGGCAGCCGCAAAGATCGTTGAGCTGTTGATGGAATTGGGCCACGAAGTGCTCACGCGTCATTTGGTCCGCGAGGACGCGTGGCAGGCGGACCGGTCTATTTCGCCTCAGGAAGTTTACCTGCGGGACATGACATGGCTTAAGCAGTGTGATCTGTTTGTGGCTGAAGTTTCTGGTTCCTCATTTGGCTTGGGCTTTGAGACTGGCTACCTTCTGGGAGCCACAGAAAAGAAAGTGGTTTTATTCTATCGGCGGGCCGTAGAGACTAAGATATCCCTTCTGATCACTGGTATCACGCACCCGAATTGCAGGTTGGTTCCATATTCGCATTTCGACGAAATAGAGGACTGGATTAGGTACAACCTGTCCCAAACGAAACCTTCATGACCGAGCGGTCGTATTTGACCTCCTCCGGAGAGTGCCGTCAAACAGTGTATCGATTGCGCCCAGCCATTACCCTCCGTTAGAGAGGTTTATGAACCATCCTCCAAGTCGAGAAATCAACCATTGGCATCCGGCGGACGAGTCAACAGATAAGAAAACCGTGTAACTTTTTCTCTAATGCTGAATCATACGAATGATTGGCTGAGTTTTATCTTCGCTGAGAAGAGAGGATTGGCATGTCTCGCGTCAGACTCGTAGTTATTGGCATGGTCTCGGTGGCTGTTCTAGGGGCATTGTTGCTTCCGCGCTTGGAAGCGGTGAGCGGGAGACATCCTGCGAACGACAATGCGCAACGTACTCCTGTACTTGTGGAATTGTTTACCTCGGAGGGGTGTTCCGACTGCCCTCCTGCTGATTCTCTGCTGGAAAGATTAGACCGATCCCAGCCCGTAAGCGGCGCCGAGCTGATCGTTCTGAGTGAACACGTGGACTATTGGAATGATATCGGGTGGAAGGATCCCTTCTCCTCTCATGAATACAGCGAACGGCAAGGGGCATACTCGGATCACTTCCGTCTCAGTAGCGTCTATACGCCACAGATGGTCGTTGACGGAGAATTCGAGCTCGTGGGTAGCGACGAGAGAGGAGCGATTCGAGCAATTGAAAACGCAACGAAAGCTGAAAAGATACCGGTCAAGATCTCTTCGATTCATTTGGAGTCCGGCAACGTCGTCAGTCTGCACGTTGACGCCGGTCAGTTGCCTTCTTCCGTTGCAGCAGGGTCTGCGGAAGTGTTGATAGCAACGGCCGATGAAAGTGACGAGTCACACGTGAGCCGTGGAGAGAACGCCGGAAGAAATCTGAAACACATTGCGGTTTTGCGGAGCCTCACCCCAGTCGGAACGGTGAACCGGTCCGTGGAACTTTCTCAAGATGTTAGGATCCATATTAATCGTGAAAATACCGGCAACCTAAGGTTTGTCGCTATCGTGCAAGAAGTGCCGGTCGGCAGGGTGCTAGGGGTGGGATGGGCCCGGCTTTCGAATTAGCCTTGTCAGCGAGTCGTGTTCGGGCGTCCAGTCGCCCATTGTGTCAAGGTGACTGAATCCGAGGGGAGCAAATGAAATACGGAGTTGTGCTTGCGTTGTCAATCGCCATCTTTGCTCTAGCGAATATGAAAGAAAGCCCATCAAGCAAGCAGGCAGACTTACCCTCGATCGGACTGCAAGTGGGAAACAGAGCGCCGGCTTTTGCATCTCGCGACCAGTTTGGTCATGACCAATCAATCGAGACGCTGAGGGGGTCGAACGGCACGGTTCTTCTCTTCTTCCGTTCCGCCGATTGGTGACCATTCTGCAAAGC
Organism: Candidatus Acidiferrales bacterium; assembly: GCA_049693595.1. Classification (GTDB taxonomy): domain Bacteria; phylum Acidobacteriota; class Terriglobia; order Acidiferrales; family UBA7541; genus Palsa-295. Next base: position 10,704 of record JBAVQA010000053.1, read on the forward strand.
GCAGCTCGTGCAGCTGCAAAGTGCCAAAGAAAGGTTCGAAAAGAACGGAATCAAGATCGCTGCTATCAGCTATGACAGTCCGGCGATCCTCAAGGACTTCGCTGAGCGGCACAAAATTGAGTTTCCGCTGCTGGCCGACGCCGACTCCCAGATTATTCGGAGCTTCAATGTCCTCAACGCAGAGGCAACCGGGAAGGAGAAGGGAATGGCGCACCCCGGATTTTTCTACATAGACTCGGGCGGCGTCATTCGCGAAAAATACTTCGAAGCGAAGTACATCGACCGATTCACGCCGAACAATGTGATTGGGAAGCTTTTCCCCGAACTGACCGAGGAAGTGAGCCACAATATCGAAGCGCCCCATCTTCAGCTTACGCTTGAGCAGTCGGATCGCGACGTCGCACCGGGTAGCCGGGTAAGCTTGATTGCCGAAATAGAACTTCCCCCGGGCACCCACGTTTATTCTCCCGAAGTGAAAGGGTATAAACCGATTCAGCTCGCAGTGAAGCAGACCTCGGGGATCGAACTCGCGCCGGTAATATACCCGAGCTCGAAGGATATCTACCTGGAAGCCATTCAGGAACACGTCCCGGTCTTTGAGGGGAAGTTCCGTATCGTTCAGGATGTCACCCTTAACTTCTCCCCAACTTCCGATATTGCTCGCTCGCTGATTTCCGCAGGTAAGACGATCTCGATCAGCGGGGAGTTGAATTATCAGGCTTGCGACATGACGGTGTGCTATCCGCCTACGTCCGTGCCAGTCATGTGGAGTTTGAAGGTTCTTCCTCTGGATCTTAAGCGGTCTCCGGACGCCATTCGGCATCAGTAGCTGCTAGAGCTATGGAAGGGAAACAATCAGTGAGCCTCGGATGGAGGAAACCATGAGCGACGTTGTCTATATCTCGAAGTCAAGTATTGAACGAAAGCAGGGACCGCTTCGCATCGCACACCTGCCCGGAGAGTCACAGCCTGTTATCTTCAGCGTGCACGGGGCGATTGCCGAGCATTATAAGGTTGATCCAGCGAAATTAAAGGAGTCACATTCTTCCACGATCGACTATGTGATTTGTGCAACCGCCGGTTGAATGATGGGCACATTCGGAGGTGCGCTGGAAGCGCGCCACATCGATGCAAGCAATGGACGGCTGACTGCGGATGTAACAGGCGAAGTAGAAACAGAGGAGGGCGTGCTGGTAATCCGGCGAATTCATGTGGCAATGACCCTGGCAGCTCCGGAAGAAACTAGGGGGACGGTAGAGCGCGTGCACGGCATTTACGCTATGAGGTGCCCGCTTTATCGAACATTACACAAGACCATCCAACTCACGTCTTCTTTCGAGCTGGTAGCTCCAACAGCCGAGGCGTGAGGGGGCTCATGGCTGAAAAGAAAGCAGTAGATTCACACGATGAATCGTCTCCGAGTGGCGCGGCGTGAGACATGCCATCCTGGGTGCCGGTGGAATTGGAGGCTTAATCGGAGCGTCGTTGGCTCAGCAGGGTGATCAGGTGACTCTGCTCCTGCGCCCAGAAACCCTCGCCCAGCATCCCCCTTACCTTCGACTCGAAGGACCCTTCGGGAACTTCCAGGCACCGATCCGAACCGATGCGAAACTCCGTGAACCCGTTGACGTGCTGTGGGTAACTGTCAAAGCGTACCACCTTGTCGCAGCGCTGCGGGCAGTTCCACGCAATGGTCCCAGGATTGTAACTGTCGTGCCACTGCTGAATGGGATTGATCATGTCGCATTGCTGCGAAGGAGCTTCAATCACGAAAGCGTTGTTCCCGGCACGATTGCCGTCGAATCTGAACGCGTCGCACCCGGTCACATTATCCAACGTTCATCTTTTGCCCGTCTGGCGCTTTCTGCGACTGGAGAGCGACAACTG
>JBAVQA010000054.1:0-7599 GCA_049693595.1 Candidatus Acidiferrales bacterium
GATCAATATTCCCATGTTGCTGCCCATTCTGAATGTGGCGCTGCTCTTCGGCATCGTATTCACGTTTACCGACATGACCGTCGTCTACATTCTCACTCGCGGCGGACCCTATGACTCCACGCAAGTCGTGCCGTCGCTGGCATTCTTTACCGGCGTCCTGGGCGGAGACTTGTCGGAAGGCGCCGCAATCTCGCTGTTCATGGTGCCCATCCTCGTGATCGTCGCCTACCTGATGCTGCGCGCAGCAAACCGCTCGGAGGTAACCTGATGGCCCGAGGCCGCGGTCGCGAATTGTTAATCGAGGCTGGCCGCTGGGTCGTCGTCGTGTCCTTCTCTGTCGCGCTGGCGTTTCCGTTCTACTGGATGCTCATTACCACCTTCAAACAAGATGGCGACCTCTACAACACTGCCAATAATCCTTTCATATTCAATTTGAAACCCACGCTGGTGCACCTGCAGGTGCTTTTTCGCGACACGATGTACTTGCGTTGGGCCGGCAACACAGCGCTTGTCGGCGCGCTGGTGGTTCTAATCACGCTGCTGCTTTCCTTGCCTGCGGCTTACGCCCTCGCGCGCCTCACCGGAAAATGGGGCGAGCGCATGGGCATCGCGATGTTCCTCACATATCTCGTGCCGCCTACTTTGCTCTTTATCCCACTGTCCCGCGTGGTAGCGCTGCTTGGCCTGCAGGACACTATTTGGTCGCTCGTGTTCGTGTATCCGAGCTTCACGATTCCCTTTTCCACCTGGTTGCTGATGGGATTCTTCAAATCGATCCCGCGCGAACTGGAAGACGCAGCGATGGTCGATGGGCTTACGCGCTTTGGCGCATTCGTGCGGCTCGTTGTACCGATTTCTCTTTCGGGCATCCTCACAGTGGTAATCTTTACCTTCACTCTCGTAACCCAGGAGTTCGTTTACGCTCTCACCTTCATCGCGCCGGAGAGGAATCAGATGGTAGGCGTAGGCGTGCCCACATTCTTGATTCGTGGCGACGTTTACTTCTGGGGCGAGCTTATGGCGGCTTGTCTGATCACCAGCCTCCCCATCGCGCTGCTGTACAATTTGTTCCTCGACCGCTTCATCGCCGGCTTCACGGTCGGCGCGATAAAGTAGCGCCGTGCGGTGTACTCAATCATGAGAAAAGTGAAAGATATCATGCCAAAATCCTCCCACAAAATCCTCGTACTCGATGTCGGCGGCACAAACATTAAGGTGCAGGCGACTGGACAAAAACAGCCCCGCAAAATCCCTTCCGGCCCGGACATGTCGGCAAAAGACATGGTTCGCGACGTGAAAGCGGCCACTCGCGACTGGAAATACGATCGAGTTTCCATCGGCTACCCCGGTCCCGTCATCGCTGGCCATCCGGTGCGCGAGCCCGTCAACCTGGGCGGCGGGTGGGTCGGGTTCAACTACAAAAGGGCGTTGGGCTGTCCTGTTAGAATTGTTAATGACGCAGCCATGCAGGCTCTCGGAAGTTATCACGGTGGGCGAATGCTGTTTCTTGGATTAGGCACCGGCCTCGGCTCCGCAATGATCGTGGACGGGATCCTGGAACCCATGGAGCTGGCTCACCTGCCCTACAAGCACGGAAAAACGTACGAGGAATACCTGGGACTAAACGGCCTAAAGCGGCTCGGCAAGAAAAAGTGGCGGAAGGAGGTTTTCAAAATCACGAAGAAATTGATAGCCGCTCTTCAAGCCGACTATGTAGTGCTCGGCGGCGGAAATGCAAAGAAGCTGAAAAAACTTCCGCCAGGCGCGCGTATGGGACGCAACGAAAACGCAATTCTAGGCGGATTTCGGTTATGGGCGAAAGAGTGAAATGCGTGCCGCCGCTAACCATCTTGAAAGACCGTAATGTTCCAAACTGGAATACGTTTGGCCCGGACACTTTTCTGAAAAATCCTCTCCCTCGCACTCGATTCCACACGCAGCTCCATGTACGATATCGACGATGATTCGACGCGTAATTTTTGCAATCCTTCCATTTTTATTTTTGGCCCCCGCGCAAGTATCTGCGTGCACGTGTTCCAAGGCTCCTGCAGGAACTTGCCAGGGTTTGCAGCAAGACGACGTTGTATTCGTCGGCACCGTCACCGATGTCGAAAATGTTCCATCGCCGGCCCCAGACGCAGCGAGCGCTGCCGATTCGCAAACCGCAGGAAGCACGGCTTCCGCAACGGACTCCGCTCCGGTAATCCGCTATCATTTCAAAATTGAAGACAAATTTGCAGGCCCGGATGTTGCGGAAATCGATATCTTTTCCGGCGGCGACGATGGCGATTGCGGATACCGTTTTCGGAAGGGCGATCGATACATCGTGTTCACGCAACAGGAAAACGAAGGCCGGCTCTTCGCCACAATCTGCAATGGCACGCGGCCGGCGAGCGATGGACGCGCCCTGCTGCCTCAGTTGCGAGCCATGCGCAATCATCAGCGCGTCGCTTCGGTTTTCGGTGTTCTCCGCCGGTCCGACCCACCGCTTCTGGCTCCTGTCGAAGATCCTGACGACCCGCTCCCGCACATAAAACTGAAGCTGCGTTCAAAGGACGACCGCTTCGCGACCAGCACCGGACCGGACGGCGTCTATTCTTTCTACGATGTCCATGCCGGGGAATATCATTTCTCGGCGAGCCTTCCCGCTCGGATGGAATTAACAGAGAAAACTCTTCCCGGCGCTTTGCCCCCGATCAAGATTCCCAACGGCGCCTGTTATGAATACAACGTGGACGCTCTGCCGCTCGGCAAAATCCGCGGCAGTGTTTTGGGCCCAGATCAAAAGCCGCTCAAGCTTGCATCCGTGGAGTTATATCGCGCGGACCGTTTCAAGGACACCGAGCCGGGTCTTTGGGGATTTCAGGGATCGAAGGGCGAATTCGAGTTCGACCATATCGGCCCGGGCGAATACATTCTGGTATTCAACCGCACGAACCGCAAGGATCCCAATTCTCCGTTTCCTCGTGCGTTTTATCCCGGTGTCCCGGACCAGAACGAAACGGCTGTGATCACGCTAAAAGACGGCGAACAATTGCTCAAGGCAAACATCCAGCTCAACGACGGATACCCGATCCGCAAGATTCGCGTGGAATTAAAATGGAAAGACGGACGGCCGCCCGGCAACGTCACCATCATGGCAAAGGCCAGTGAGGGCGAAAACCCCGCGGCGCAAAGAATTGGCGAGGGAACCTACGATTTCACGCTCCTCCAATCCGAGCATTACACAATTTCCGCCTGGGAGGACCTCGACCCTCAGCGCCTAAGCCAGCGTCGCGGCAAGGAAACCTGCACCATCCCCGCGCGCATCGACGCCGAACCCGCCGTAGTCGACGGCGCCGACACGGAAGCAAAAGAAATCGCGCTAAGGTTCCCTTCCGTCGCATGCGACCAGCAGTAGCTTCCCCCGTAACTAGAAGATTTAGATACGCGGCGGCATTAGTCTGCGGTCTTCGTCGCGGGCGGCGGAATTGCCGGGCCTTCGCCCTTCACGTAATGATCGTACCAATGGAGGTACCGCTCGTAGCGGTCTTGAATGAATGATGGGCGAGAAAATTCGTGGTATTCGCCCGGATAAACTACCAGCAAAGTCGGCACGCCAAGCCGTTTCAGGCTCTGATACATCTGCTCGCCATTGATCACTGGGACGTTCCAATCACTTTCGCCGCCCATGATCAGTGTAGGCGTCTTGATCTTCGTTACGCGATTGAAGGGCGACAGCTTCTCCCACAGCGCGCGATTTTCCCAAGGCAGTCCGAGTTCGATTTCCCAATCGCGAGAATACAAATCATGTCCCCAGTTTGTGATGTACAGAAAATCTCCAGCGCCGGAAATCGCGGCCTTGAACCGGGTGGTCTGGGTAATAATAAAATTAGTCGAGATGCCCCCGTATGACCACCCTCCCACGCCTAATTTGTCAGGATCGGCAATGCCCTGCGCCACCGCGTAGTCCACCATGGCCATATCGTCTTCGAAATCCTTGTGGCCCCAGTCGGCATAAATCGCTTTGCAGAAATCCTGGCCGTAGCCGGACGACCCGCGCGGATTTGGCGTCAGCACCACGTAGCCGTTCGCCGCAAAAAGCTGCGGATCGAAATTAAATTCAGCGTAGTACGCCCAGACTGGCCCGCCGTGCGGCCGCAGTATCGCCGGATAACGCGTCCCCGGCTTATAGTCAGGCGGCTTGTAGAGATATCCCGCCACCGTCGTGCCGTCCTTGCTCTTGAAATGCACGTACTCGACGTTGGGAAGGCGAATCTGCGCCATCAATGCATCGTTTGTCGTCGTCAGCCGCTTCGCGTCACCGCCGTCTGCAGCCAACAAATAGACTTCAGCCGGATGCGTCAACTCTCCGATCACCGCAGCCGCGGCTCCATCTTTGTCCAGCGTAAACGACTCCACCATCTTTCGTCCGCCGATCGGCCGCGTAATTTCGCCACCCATCGCCGGAACCCGCATTAAGTTCTGCGTGCCGTCATCATCCGCGATAAAGTAAATCCATTTCCCATCCGGTGAAAAACGCGGCTCGCTCGAATTCCGATCGAGTTTAAGCGTTAACACTTTCGCTTCGCCGCCCCCAGACGGCGCAATCGCAATGTGAAATGTTGCGTATTGAAAAAGCTTTGGCTCCAACTGGCTGGTGAACGCGATCCATTTGCCGTCAGGCGACCACGCAGGGGAGCCGTCCGTCCCCGGATTCGTCGTCACTCGTACGAGAGATTTGCCTTGATCCGTATTGTCCGCGGCCACCACCCAGATATCGGTGTTGTAATTGCGATCGGGATCTTCCGGGTCCGAGCGGTTGCTCTCAAACGCAATCGACCGCCCATCCGGTGACCACTCCGGCGCGCTATCGTCATAATCGCCCGAGGTGATCTGCGTCATCTTTCGGCTCGCGACATCGAAAACATAAAGATGCGTCCGTCGGCGGTCGAGGTAGCCGATTTCGTCCTCTTTGAAATGAAGACGGTCGATCACCCACGGATGCGGCTTTGGCTTCGCGTCGCTCTTGTCCTTGTTTTTCGCGGCTTCGATTTCGTTGATCGATGGATCCCTCAGAACTAGGACGATTCGGTCTCCCGCAGGAGACCACCGGAACCCGTTAACGTCCTGGATCGTATCGGTCAGCTTTTGCGCCTCTCCGCCTTCGCGATTGAGCAACCACACTTCTTCTTTCTTGCTGTCTTCGTCTCCGTTTTCTCCCTTGGCCCCTTCGCGGCCGGAAAGGAACGCCAGATATTTTCCGTCTGGACTCCAGCGTGGATGACTACAAGACACTCCTTCAGCCGTCATCGCAATGGCTGCGCCTCCAGAAGTCGGAGTCATCCAAATCCGCGATTCGTTCTTGTCTTCTTTTAGATCGCGGGTTTTCACAACGTAGGCGACCCATTTTCCCTCTGGGCTGATTTGCGCGTCTCCGACCTCGAGTATCCGAAAGTAGTCATCGATCGTTAAGTTTCGCGTCGCGCTGGAATTTGCTGAGACCGCAGCTTTGTTGGGAACAGCGCCAGAGTCTTGTGTCGCAGCTGGACTTTGTGCCCAAGCCGCGCAAGCAAGGAAGACCACAGCAAACAACGTCACGAGTCGCAACCTCATACCTGGACCTGCCTCTCTGGAAATTTATCGCGCATTTTGCCGCCGTAGTATATCGAACGCGCGGTGGAACGCTTTCACAAAAAAAAACAGTACCGATTTGACATGCACAAAGTCGAAGCAGAAGGACGCTACTCTGTCACCTGTCTTTGAGTTTGTCCAGCATTCTAGAACTGCACTCCGAGCTCGTTGCGCGGCTTCCGAATCATCTGTGGCGATTGACAGATGACCGCACGCAATTTAGGCTCACTCCGTGCCCATTACGAAGACGACGCCATTCTCCATGCGCTCGAATCCTCTTCTCTACGAGATCAATGCTTGGGCATGGCTCGAGCAACTTTCCGCGCGGCTTGGGCGAAGGATAGATCTCTCAGGAGTGCCCGATGCAGAGTGGGACTCGCTGGCTCAGCTCGGCTTCGACGCCATCTGGCTCATGGGCATTTGGCAGCGAAGCCCTGTTTCCCGCCAAATCAACCTCGACGATCCCGCGAATGTCCCCGATTATGACCGCGCTCTGCCCGGCTGGACGCTTGCGGACGTGGTCGGCTCTCCGTATGCCGTGATGCAATACGTTCCAGACCCGCGCATTGGAACCTGGGACTCTCTCGATCGCGTCCGCGAGAAATTGCACGCGCGCAAGATGGCCTTGTTTCTCGATTTCGTAGGGAACCACACCGCTCTCGATCACCCTTGGGTGCGCGAACATTCGGAGTTTTACGTGCAAGGCTCGAGGCAGGATTTCGAGAAAAATACCTCTCTCTTTTTTCAAGCGAACACAACACAAGGAGCGCGCTACATTGCGCTGGCAAGAGATCCCTACTACCCGCCGTGGAAAGACGTCGCGCAGCTGAATCATTTTCAGCCGGATATGCGCGCCGCACACCTCGCGCAACTGGCCACTATCGCAAAGCACTGCGACGGCGTCCGCTGTGATATGGCCATGCTCCAGCTGAATGACATTTTCGAAAAAGGATGGGCTCACCTTTTGGGAAACACTCCGGTGCCGGCGAATGAATTTTGGACGGAAGCCCGCAAGGCCGCTCCAAATCTGGTTTTGCTTGCCGAAGCATACTGGGGAACCGAATCGCGGCTCATCGATCTCGGATTTTCCTTCGCCTACGATAAAGCTCTTTACGATGCGGTGCGCGATGCAGACGTAGGCGCGGTCCAATCGCGGTTATCGAGCATTGGCGATCAGCAAATTCACTACGCGCGCTTCCTTGAGAATCATGACGAACCTCGCCGCGCTGAGGTCATCCCCAACGGCCTCCTGCCCGCCGTCGGAACTTTGATGGGAACTCTGCCGGGCATGCGCTTCTATCAGCAGGGCGAACTCGAAGGCTCCAGAATCCGCTTGCCGATTACGTTGCGCGTAGCTGCGGACGAGCCGCCCGACCCGTTCAGCATCGCGTTCTTTCGGAAGATCCTCAGCCTAACGCGTGAAGATATTTTTCACGACGGGAATTGTAGCCCGCTCGAAGTCGCTGCAGAGGGGTACACCTCGCCTGCGGGACTTCTCGTTTACGAATGGAGATCGAACAAAGCCTGGAAAATAATCGCGGTAAATCTGGCGGCAGGCGCTTCGCAAGGGCGCGTACGATTAGGCGACCGCGTTTCCCCGGCGCAGCAATATATTTTCTACGACGAGCTCAACGAAGTCCGCTACGACCGCACAGGCGACGAACTCTACAACGTCGGCCTGTTCGTGCGCCTGGAAGGTTTTCAGGCCCACATCTTCAACGTCACTCCGCCGTAACAATCGCTCCCGAAGAATCAGATAAAGCCTGCGGCTATGGTCCCACCACCAGCGTCAGAGGCACGCTCGAGGTCGCTCCATTGGGGGCCGTGGCGGTCACAACCAAATTATACGGTCCCGGCGGCGTTGCCTGTCCTCCCGGGGATTTTGGCAAACTGCTGCATGCCGACATTCCCACTGCAATCAGAACCAGAACCCCAAACGAAAGCGCCCACCGCGGACGCCGCTTGAATGTCCACATCGCCCCGCAC
>JBAVQA010000055.1:0-14554 GCA_049693595.1 Candidatus Acidiferrales bacterium
ATTCTAATCTATTTCCTCTTTTGTATTATAAGCGTAATTTGGTCCGATTTCCCAGGCGTGGCGTTCAAACGATGGACCAAGGCGATCGAGGATGTGCTGATGATCCTGATTGTTGTCACGGATGAGCAACCTGTCGCCGCTCTTCGTCGCCTGTTCTCTCGCGTTGGCTTCATTTTGGTGCCTCTTTCTATCTTGTACATCAAATATTATCCGCATCTTGGGCGGGCGTTTGGCTTCTGGACCGGGGCCTCGTCGAACATCGGCGTGACACTTGACAAGAATATACTTGGAGTAATTACATTTGTTCTCATGCTGGGAACGGTTTGGCGCGTTCTTGCGCTCCTCCGGTCGGACGAAATGCCTCCGCACCGCGGCAGGCATCTGCTGGCCCAAGGGACGCTGCTTGTTCTGGGGGTGTGGCTATTGATCCTTGCAAATTCAGCTACATCTACAGTGTCCTTCGCTTTGGGAGCTGGCCTGATGTTGGTAACGAGCCTGCGGTTCATGAGACGTAAGCCCGTTGGGGTGCACGTGCTGGTCCTGGCGCTCGCACTGACCGCCGGTCTGGTCACGTTACTCGGCGGTGGAGCGAGCGCGACCAAAGCGTTGGGTCGGAAGTCGACTCTCACCGGGCGTACGGACATCTGGGCGGCTGTTATCCCAATGGCGCCCAACCCATTGATTGGAGCGGGGTTCGAAAGCTTTTGGCTCAACCCGCGTGTACACGAGAGACTATGGGAAGTATTTCCGGGTCTGCCTCTCAACGAGGCTCACGACGGGTACATAGAGGTCTATCTTGAGCTCGGCTGGGTGGGACTCGGCTTAATTGGACTCCTATTGATTGACGGTTATCGCCGGTCCGTCAAGGCTTTTCGCCGCGCCCCAGGACTCGGCGGCCTACTAATAGCTTATGTTTTGACTGCGATGGTCTATAGCGTCACTGAAGCTGGCTTCCGGATGACGGATCCAATCTGGATCTTCTTTCTCCTCGCTGTCATAGAAGCGAGCAGCATCACCGCCGGCGTCGCTGTCGGAGCTTCGCAGCCTCCCGACCGGGCTGGCGAGCGCGCCCCCGCGTTGCGGGCCAGAAATGCTCTCGTCATGAGATAGCACTCTGTGGATTTGTTGGTGTCGATATCTTTTTCAATATCCGAACATTATTCGCATATCTTATGAACCTATTGGAAGCACTAGAACTTCTGAAACAGCCCATTTCCGAACACGCATCCGACCGGCAGGTTTCCCTTGCGTGCGGGTTCACTCCTCTCCATCTCAAGACATTTCTAGAGGCTCACCTGCGACTGTGTTTCCCTAAAGATCGCATAGAGATCGGAACAGGTTTATATGGTGACCTGGTCGGCAATCTCGAACGGCAGCGGCCGTCAGGTGGATTAATGGTGTGTGTTGGGTCGAGGGGCGCCGCTTTCTATAATGAGTCATCAAGACGGAGGATACGTTGCCCACGTCTCAGCTTCGATGGCACCGTGCCAAGTGAGTCTCGGACCTGTTTCTTTGATGGAACCGTAGGCGCCCATGAATCGAGATCGCGGCGATCATCTGTTTGAGGGAGACAGAGTCTTGAATCATGGCCGGCGTCTCCGGCGAGTTTTCTAAACGCGAGTGACGGACTTTCCCCTCAGGTCGCGAAGGAGTTACAGATTACTGATCATGCTAAGTAACGCTGCTAATGTCCTGTTGCGGATGTAGGACACTAGATCGGCCTAATGAACCGTCACCGTCAGGCCCTGGGGAGCGGCAGGCGTTAGCCCTGAGTTTTGGCCTTGAGTAAGCGGATGCGGATAGGCATAGGGCGTGTAGTGGAGCGACCACGTGTTCGTCGCAGCGCAAACGAACAATTCGCCCTGACCGAATCCGTTGCCGCTGGAGTTCCAGTTTCCTTGGTCCGTGGCGAAATAGCCTACGCTCGACGTACACGTCGTGGGACGATTTGCGAGCGTGCCCCATCCAGTTCCGCTGCTGCCATTAAAGGGTGAGGTAGGTGAGGTCTGTGCGGTCTGTCCCTGGGTTTCACTGTAGAAGTCACGGTTCGCTATCATAAAGGGTTCGGCGTTTGGACTGACAGGCAACTTCCCGCTCGGCAGCCCCGAATCGTTAAACTCATAGGTCGGATCGAGTGCTTCGCTCACAGCGCCAGGGTTTCCCGTAGAGACGAGCACTGGATTGCCGCTGCCATTGTTTTGGACTAGGTTTCCACCACTTCTTGTCGGCTGATCCATGCAAACCGTGGCGCGAAGAATCTGGTACGAATCGCCCGCTGCTGGCCGGAATGATATGTTCCCTTCGTTTACGTTGATGAGTGATAGAGAGTTTGACGCGCTGGACAAGACCGTGATTCCGTAACTTTGCGTCACATCGTGAAAGGCGTAAGGCGCTCCTGTAGGTGCCCATTCGTTTGTTGTCCAGCCAGGAGAGCCGCTGTCCGTAGTCGTCCAATTTCCCGTGCCAATTCCGGGAACCGAGCCGATAGTTCCACTGTAATATGTAACTCCGTCGTCTGTATCCCATACTGAGGAGCCGTCACAGCTACCCCACGGAGTATCCTGTCGCCATGACCGTTGGGCATCCAGCTTTGCGTATGAGTTGATAAATGCATTCGTGGTATTGACCGTGTTCCCGAAAATGATTCCGACGCCTGAGCGGAATTCAAAGAGCGTATCGCAACTGCCACGGGAGCAGGAATTGACAACGTTGCCGTAGCTTTCTTCTTGCCGTCCGCCTCTTGTTCGTTGGGTAGTGTCTGTGCCATGAATGTAGCAAACACCGTTAGCCTCATTGACCTGATTAAAGCGACAAACGAATCGCCCCCCGCCATTGGGGGCTGAATCGGTATCCGTTCCGAGTGCGCCGTTGTCGAAACTGTTGTTCTCAAGGTAGAAAGCTTGTCCCGTCCCAAAGGTGTCAGGGCTGGCCCAAGAGTTGTCGCCATAATTTCCGACCCCTTGCCAGGAACCGTCGCCCACGTTTGCGAGAATGCCGGACTCCACGTCGTTGTGGTCGGCCACACCGAACATATCGTTGACGATGGCGAAAGTGGCGTCCGACACTCCTGCGCTGCTCCAAGTGGAGGCAATCGTCATATTGTCTAGGCGCAAGTTTGGACACCCGCTCGACCTGCAGGTTCCATTGATAGAAATGGGGTTGCCGTAACCTGTACTAGGAATATACGGGGCTATCTCCATACAAGACAGTCTAGCTGTGGAATTCCCGTATTGAGGACTCATCTTGAGAAGCGACCCGCTGCTCAACTTGTCCGTTATAACCGTAGCCGTGCAGGATGAATCAGGTAGATACGTTGACGTGCTGCTCGATGGATTGCCGCTTCCGATGATGGAAATTCCGATCCCATTGCGCACGATAATCCCGCTCGTCCAGGTACAAGACCCAGCCGGGATGATGATGATGTCCCCGTTAACCGCAGTGTGCGTCCGGCCGTTAATGACCGCGTTCACGTCGGACATGTTGCATGACGCAGCCGTGAAAGTGCCCTGAGAGCGTGCGGGCGGAGCAAACGCCAAACAAAAGACGAAGAGTATGACTATCGTGAGTGTTCTCATTATATTGAGCGGGCTATCCTTAGAAAGTTGTCTGCCCCCGCTGGCTGGCGCGAAGTTTGTGCTTGGCTTAGTACCTGCCTTGACAGGTCCATATTGCGCCGGACCGCAGGCAGAAACCACTGTACTACGGGACAGTATTGGAACAGCTGCCATTCCATCTTACACGAGCGCGGAATATTCTTTATATGCCAGTTATTATACAGGTTATCTACCTTGGCGGCGAGAGACCTTGCTTGGTGCTCACCAAGTAACTATGCAAGCGCATCAAAATTGGCCCGCGGGCCGGGAAGGTCTAAAATCTTTGTGTCAATAAGGTTCCAGGGAAAGTAGTTGGGCCAGGCGAATACGAAAAAGCGCTCACGTACCAGCTTAATCTGATGGAGGAGTCTCCGATCGTGAAACCGTTGGTTTCCATCTTGATACCTGCTTATAACGCTGAGGGCTGGGTCGCTGAGTCGATCCGGTCTGCAATTGCCCAAACATGGCCCCGGAAGGAAATCATTGTTGTCGATGATGGTTCGACAGACGGAACGGCGGAAGTGGCGAGGCGGTTCGCGTCGAAGGAAGTGAAGGTTGTTTCGACAGAGAATCGGGGACTTTCGGCGACTGTAAATAAAGCCTACCGAATTTGTCAAGGTGATTACATCCAAGAGCTGGATTCGGACGACATTCTGGCGCCAGACAAGATCGAGAAGCAGCTTGCGGCGCTCCGGGAGGACGAGAGCAAGCGAATACTGCTTTCCGGGCCGTGGGCCCACTTCTACTTTCGGACGCGCTGCGCCCACTTCGTTCCAAATTCCCTCTGGTGCGATCTTTCCCCTGTCGAGTGGCTCCTAAGGAAGATGAGTGAGAATCTCCACATGCAAAACGCAACCTGGCTGGTGAGCCGAGAACTGGCCGAAGCGGCAGGGCCTTGGGAGGAAAACCTCCAATACGATCAAGACGGCGAGTACTTCGCCCGTGTGCTATCTGTATCGGAAGGCACACGTTTCGTGGCCGGAGCCCGAATCTTCTACCGAGTGAGCGACTCGAACCGGATCAGTTATATCGGTGATTCAGATAAGAAGAAAGAATCGCTGGTCCGTTCGATGAGACTGCATATTCAGTACCTCCGAGCGCTGGAGGAAAGCGAACGTGTTCGAAAGGCTTGCTTGACGTATTTGCAGACTTGGTACTCGGCTTTCTATCCGAGCCGTCCGGATATTGTTCTGGAGTTGCAAAATCTGGCGGCACAGCTTCAGGGTCGCCTGAAAGAGCCCTACTTGCGCTGGAAATTTGCTTGGATGAAACCGGTCTTTGGGTGGAAAGTCGCGGAGACGGCTCAAAGGGCACTTCCGGAGCTGAGGGCCTCATTGGCCAGGCATTGGGACAAAGCAATGTATCAGCTCGAAACGCGAAATGGTCGCTAGACATGCCACTAACACTTTGAACGTCCCCCGAGATAGTTAGGATAGGAGAGTACGAGTGTGGCAACTAGAACCCAACAAGTAGACAAGATCGTGGCTATCTGGAACGAGCACCTAGAAGTTGCCAAGGTGCTTCTCACGCTTGCCTCGGACGTGTCAAACGCGGTTGACATCATTAGTGCTTCACTGGCTGCGGGCGGTCAGCTGCTTGCCGCGGGTAATGGAGGCTCAGCGGCTGATGCCCAGCACATAGTTGCGGAGCTTACGGGCCGCTTCTTTCTTGAGCGGGAGCCCTTTCGAGCCATCGCGCTACATGCCAATACATCGGCTCTGACCGCGATTGGAAACGACTATGGCTATGAATATGTATTTGCGCGGGAGCTTTCGGCGCATGCGCGGCCGGGCGATGTGCTGCTGGCAATCTCCACCAGCGGCAACAGCCGGAATATCCTGCGAGCCATTGAGGTGGCCCGCCAGCGTAATGTTAAAATCATTGGGCTGACGGGAGGATCGGGGGGCGAGATGCGAACGGTGTGCGATCTTTGTTTGTGCGTTCCCTCAAAATCGACACCGCGGATCCAGGAGATGCACATCACAATCGGCCACACGATCTGCGAGCTCGTGGAAAAGCGGCTGGCAAAATCATGATGCAAGTCTGTAGAAGCCCGGAATTGATCGGCAGCGGAACTTGCCGACATACAAGATGAATGAGAGGTCCGATAGAGGCCAGCAAGACGCCCGAAGGCTGGCAGATTCGACGGCGACCCGCGCTAGCGAGGAGATCGCAGTGGCACTACTTACTGGCGGGGGGGACAGGCCCTACGCGTTTGGCTTGGCTACGGAACTCATTTCAAAGGGCGCAGCATTGGACTTGATTGGGAGCGATGAGCTCGATTGCCCGGGTTTTCATGGCAGACCCAGAGTGGAATTTCTTAATCTGCGAGGTGATCAACGGCCGGATGCCAGTCTAGTGAGAAAGGTGTCGCGAGTGTTGGTGTTCTATGCCAAGCTGATCGCGTATGCTCCGACGGCCGAGCCGAAAATCTTTCACATACTATGGAACAACAAGTTCCTGATCTTTGATCGCACCCTGCTCACGCTTTACTACAAGCTGCTGGGGAAAAGGATTGTCCTCACCCTGCACAACGTGAATGCAGGCAGGAGGGATTCCAAGGATACGTTTCTCAACCGGCTTACGCTGCGAATCCAATATCGGCTTGCGGATCATTTCTTCGTTCATACGGAAAAGATGAAGCTTGAACTCACGGAGGAGTTTGGAGTGCAAGCGGCCCGGGTCACCGTGATCCCTTTCGGAATCAACAATGCTGTTCCGAACACGTGTCTCACTCCGATCGAGGCGAGGCGACGATTGGGCATCCGAGATGGTGAAAGGACGATTCTGTTTTTCGGCAACATTGCACCATACAAGGGGCTCGAATACCTTGTCGAGGCATTTCAACGGATAGTGGCGCAGCATGACGATTATCGGTTGATCATCGTCGGCAGGCCGAAGAACTGCGAGACATATTGGACCGCAGTGCGCGAAGCGATCCGTGGGGATGTGCAGAGAGGACGAGTAATGCTGAGGGAGGACTACATTCCAGATGACGAGACCGAGGTCTACTTCAAGGCTGCGGACGTTCTTGCATTGCCCTACAGGCACATCTACCAGAGCGGCGTCTTGTTTCTTGGATACAGTTTCGGTCTGCCGGTTCTCGCGGCAGATGTGGGGTCTCTGAAGGACGAGATCGTCGAGGGAAAGACGGGGTTTGTATTTAGGTCCGAAGATCCAATGGACCTGGCAAGGGCCATCGAACAGTATTTCGCAAGTGATTTGTTTTTAGAGTTGAAAAGCAGGCGCCAGGAGATAATTAATTACACGAAGGAGCGGCATTCTTGGGACGTGGTCGGCCAAATGACCATGCGCATATATGCAGGCTTGCTTCGAATACCCTATCCTGAGAAATTATCGAATCGTGACGGATCGAGGGCTTCTCTTGACGTGAATGCCCCCTCATGACTCGACAATGGAAGAAGGTCTCGCTTTTGGCCGAAGCGGCTGCTCATAACGGAAATTGCGCATGATTCCCAAGGTTTTGCATTATTGCTTCGGCATGTCATCTGACTTTGGTGGTAAGCCATGGAGCTTAGTTCATTATGTGTGCTTGAGAAGCGCCATAGAACGCATTAGACCGACGGACGTCTTTTTCTATTGCGAGTTTGAACCAACAGGACCATGGTGGGAACTCTCACGCAGCATTGTATCAGTGGAGAAAATAAAAGCCCCAAGGGAGATCTTCGGGAATCCACTCTTGCATGCTGCCCACCGCGCGGACATAGTGCGGTTAGAAAAACTGCTGAGCAGGGGGGGAATTTATCTGGACGCTGATGTTTTTGTGCATCGTGCGTTCGATGGTTTGCTGGGACATTCCACGGTGCTCGGCAAACAAGTCCTGGATGAGACGGTCGTAGGCCTATGCAATGCCGTCATTCTCGCCGAGCGTCAAGCACCTTTCCTTAGAAGATGGCACTCCGAATATCGGTCATTTCGCTCCAAGGGGCCCGACGTTTACTGGGACGAACATTCTGTAAGAATTCCGTACCAACTTTCCAAGCAGTTTCCGGACGAGATTACAGTACTGCCACACTTCGCATTCTTTTGGCCGACATACAAGGCGGAAGATCTTGCGTTGATCTTCGATTCTGCCATACCAATCGACCTCTCCGGAGCGTATGCAACCCACTTATGGGAGAGCCCCGCATGGGAGCAATACCTAGAGCACTTGACGCCTCGACGAGTGCGCAGGCTTGACACCAACTTCCACCGTTGGGCGGGTCCAATGATTGCGGCGCTGCCCGATGCCTACGGCACCCCGACAGTTACGGCCCGCTTTGCGCGCGGCGTTCGTCACCTGAAACGACGCGTTCGATCCGCTATGCCGCTACTCGTTTAAGACGGAGAGTTTTCAATTAGGTCCTGCGATTTCGCTCGGGTGGCCTGACGTTGCCTTTGGCATCGCCCCGCAATAGCTTCCGTCTTGCAGAATGTGACTCCAAGTGCACAAGCGAGGAAGGATGCGACAAGTCCGCCTAGATTTCCAACTTGAGCACTCCCCGCAGACCTCCTGCCGTTTTCGGCAGCTGTATTTATGCGGGTTTTAACGCGGTGAGGACGGCTTGGACGGGAAAGGGTAGGAGAAACGCGAGATTATGGCTTTAAGATTTTGCCGCGGCCATCGGAAAGACTCTGTACTCAAAAACGGGCTGGAGAATTGCATACTGACGGGGGTGGGTGTACGTTATCGGGCAGCCAGGGAGTCAAAATAAAAATTTCGATATAATATAAAATGTGCGGTGTTCGATTCGGGATTCAATTTTAAAAAACATCCTCAGGTGGATTACCGAACACTCTACCAATGCCGCAGACGCACCACCGCTGGCTGATCTATTTTTGCCAATGAATCTACGTCTCAAGGACCACGCATGTCGTCCCAACAAGAGTTGTTAAATCCGCTTAGCACAGATCATTTGCACACAGACCTGAGGGGACGGTCTGTTCGCGGAGGAGTGCTCAATGTCGCGTCGCAGGGCGCGCAGTTCCTAATTCAATCAATCGCAACGGTGGTGCTGGCGCGACTGCTAACCCCCGCCGACTTCGGTTTGGTGGCCATGGTCTCCACCGTCACAGGACTGGGCCAAGCGTTTGCGGATCTCGGTCTCTCCGAGGCTACCATCCAGCGCAAGGAGATCAGCCATGATCAAGTCAGTGCCCTGTTTTGGATAAATGTCGCTATCGGGCTGGGACTCATGCTCGTAACAGTGACCCTGGCCCCTTTGCTGGCTAAGTTCTATCGGGAGCCGCGGCTCGTAAACATTACGTTGCTGGTGTCTCTCACGTTCCTCATCGGCGGTTTGAGGGTGCAACCGGATGCCATTCTCAAGCGTCAGATGCGCTTTTCATCCCTAGCCATTCGGGATGTAGCTTCGTACGCTCTAGCTGTCCCTGTCGCTATCACAATGGCTTGGCGAGGAGCTAGCTACTGGGCGTTAGTCGCTCTCCCCCTGACGCTGAATTTCACTGCGATGGCGCTTGCATGGCTGATGGTCAATTGGAGGCCGGGCCTGCCTCGTCGCGGCACCCAGGTCGGTTCGATGATCGCCTTTGGTGGCAATGTTGCCGCTTCCTACTTCATAGGCAATGTGAGCCGCAGCGCCGACAATATCCTGATCGGCTGGTATTTGGGAGCCGCCCCCCTGGGGTTGTATTCGAGGGCCTATAATCTCTTGATGCTGCCCATTAGCCAACTCCTCGGGCCGGCCCGCGACGTCGCCGTCCCCGCCTTCAGCAGAACCCAAGACGATCCGGAGCGCTTTGCGCGATATTATCTTCGCACCGTAAACCTTGTCTTGTGGATAAGTGCTCCAGTCTTTGGATTTCTGTTCGTTGCTGCGAAACCGGTGATTGTCTTGATACTTGGAAAGCAGTGGCGAGAGGCAGCGCCCGTGTTTCAAATTCTTGCTATTTGTGCGTTGGCGCAACTGCTGTTTGGCTCGACCACCTGGTTATTTGTGAGTCGGGGACGATCGCAGCAACTACTCAAACTGTGGCTAATCATCGCTCCCGTCATTGTCGGCAGCTATGCGATAGGCCTACCTTTCGGCATCAAAGGGGTGGCGCTGTCCGGCTCCCTGGTTTCGCTTGTCATTCTCCCGTGGACGCTCAAATTCGCCTATCGCGGGACGAACTTGACCTTGGAGGGTGCTGGACGAGCCCTTCTGTATCCGGTTGCACTCTGCCTTGTTGGTGTTTTTCTTGCAGAACTCGCCCTATTCTTGATCAGCCCCGAACGGACATTTTCGCAGCTCCTCGTTGTCGCTCTGAGTTTCGCAGCGGTTTTTTCGCTCTCGTCACTTATACCTCCCGTGCGAGAGGAAATGCTCTCCCTTAGGAAATTATGGAGCGAACTGCGACTGTCCAGCCGATCAGTCCAGCCCACTGCGTAGGTGACTTTCGTGGCGATTCAGCGGATAGGCAGGCCTGACGGAAAAGCCTTGTTGGATTGTTTGAAACACATCACTCGAAACAAGGTCGGCGCGAAAATTTAAGAATGGCCAATGAGTATTTATCAGGTTGATCCGATAAAAGACGCGCGATGGGCGAAACTTGTGGAACGGCACCCCAAGGCTTCTGTGTTCCACACGGTAGCCTGGCTCCAGGCACTTCGACGTACGTACGGATACGGGCCTGTAGCCTTCACTAGATCACCGCCGACCGATGAGTTGAAGAATGGGCTGGTGTTCTGTCGAATCAACAGCTGGTTTACGGGGAGTCGTCTTGTATCGCTACCCTTCTCAGATCATTGCGAACCGCTTTTCGACTCAGCCCAGGATTTGAGCTTTCTCATTCGTCATTTGCAAGCTACTTTGGACCGCAAGGAGTGGAAGTATCTGGAGGTTCGTCCGATCAACGCAGATTTCGGCCAAACGGACAACGGGGGCGGCTTCGTATCCACAGCGACGTACTTCCTACATAGACTTGACCTGCATCCAGATCTGGACGATTTGTTTCGGAATCTCGACAAGGATTCCGTCCAGCGCCGGGTCCGGAGGGCTCAGCAAGCCGGCTTGGTTGAAAAGCGCGGAACCTCTGACGATTTGCTGAATGAGTTTTATCGTCTACTTGTGATTACGCGGCGGCGACATCATGTTCCTCCCCCACCGTATGCCTGGTTTCGGAACCTGATTAGCTTTCAGGGCGAAGCTCTTGAGATTCGTTTGGCGTACCAAAGTGAAACTCCCATCGCCGCGATTCTCACTCTGCGGTTCAGAGACATCGTCTACTATAAGTACGGATGTTCAGTTGAGCGGTTCAACAAGTTTGGGGCAATACCGTGGTTATTGTGGAATGCCATTGCGACTGCGAAATCGAATGGAGCAATTGAATTTGATATGGGACGCACGGACGAGGACAACCAGGGACTTCTCACATTCAAGAATCACTGGGTCCCCCACCCGCAGGAATTGGTTTATTGGAGATCTCCTGAGTGTTCCCACTCTTATGATTCCGTCGACGGCTGGAAATTGAAGATGGCAAGGCGCGCATTCTCCCGAATGCCAAGTGGGCTATTGAAGATCGCTGGGAATCTTATTTACCGCCACATCGGGTAGAAATCATGTCCTGGAGAGTAGGAAGTCGTCTCGAGGGATGACCGAGATTGTGAAAGGCAAACAACTCGATACCTCCCAAATGAGTTGGGTTTGTAGTCTGAAGACTAGGTAGGATACGGCTTCAAGAGATCGCAAAATGTTGGAGCCGCTTCTGTCTTTTGGCGAGGTCGCGGAAGCAGTGAGGCGAGTCCGAACTGAACCATGATTCAAGCTCTGGCAGAGTACTATCGTTTTCCAGAAGCCCTTCTTGCTCCCGTCTCAGCCGCAGATTCGTCTGGAGATGTCGGATTCTTTCGATTCGGGCCCATTGCAATTTGTTACGGGCGGTGCGCATCGGGTGTCTCGACAAAACTCGAAAACTCCTTACTCTACGATGCCTCTCAGAGTGTTCATTTCAATGACCGGGAAATTTGCCTGCCGTTCGATCCTGCTGAAGTGATTGAAAACCTCCGTCACGAGAGGTACATAGCAGACTTAATGCCCGGCAGAGAGAGATTCGTGACTCAGGAATGGATACGCAAAGCGTATTACTCAGTCAGATCGCTTCTACCCGTCCGGATTCGCCGGCATCTGCAGAGAGCTTATTTCAGTGACTGGCAAAGCCGGCCGTTCCCGGCGTGGCCTGTAGATTTCACCGTGGACACGCTCCACGAGGAATTGTTGCGGCTATCGATGCGTGCAGCTGGAATACAGCGGGTGCCATTTATCTGGTTTTGGCCTTATGGTTCGCCGAGTTGCCTCATCATGACACACGATGTGGAAACCCGGGCGGGCCGAGACTTCACGTCACAATTAATGGACCTCGATGAATCCTTCGGGATCAAGGCGTCATTCCAGGTTATTCCAGAGAAACGCTATGGAGTGTCTAAAGAATATGTCCAGGAAATTAGGAAGCGCGGGTTTGAGTTCAATATCCATGACTTGAATCATGACGGGAAATTGTACCAGAAGCGTGAGGAGTTCCTCCGCCGAGCGAAAAGAATCAACGAGTATGGAATTCAATATCACGCAAAGGGATTTCGTGCGGGCTCTATGTATCGCATGCTCGATTGGTATGACGCATACCAATTTTCTTACGATATGTCCCTAACGAATGTTGCTCATTTGGAACCGAAACGTGGCGGTTGTTGCACGGTATTCCCTTTCTTTATCGGCAGAATCTTGGAACTTCCCTTGACCACGAGCCAGGACTTTTCAATATTTTACATATTGAATAACTACTCGATTGACCTTTGGAAAATACAGCTCGACCTGATCCGTCACAGGAATGGGCTGATGACGTTCCTTACACACCCGGATTATGTGATCAGCCGTCGAGCGCGTAAGGTGTATGAATTGCTGCTCGGCTACCTGAGGGAAATGATTGATCGCGAAAAAATTTGGGCAGCGCTGCCGGGAGAAGTCGATCAATGGTGGAGGACGCGGAGCCAACTGAGGCTGGTCCAAAAGAGCAGCGGTTGGGAAATCGAAGGTTCCGGAAGAGAAAGGGCGCGAATCGCCTACGCTGTTCGCGAAGGAGATCGTCTTACCTATGAAGTTGCCGGCGCTCCCGCGCATGAAAGCGCGCATTTGTAATCCCCATACCACCGTGCGAGTCTATATCAAGAGTGACGGCACGCTGGCGGGCCCATCATCCACATTCGCGACATCACCGCTTCGATTCTCAGCGTGCTCGAAGCTCCCAGAGAAATGATCCACAATGAGATTTTCAATGTTGGCCGCGCGAACGAAAATTACCGTATCAGCGAACCCGCACAAATTGTTGTCGAGACGGTTCCTGGTTGTCATACGCACTATGCATCTGACGGCGGCCCGGATAGACGCTGCTACCGCATGAATTGCGACAAGATTTATCGCCTACTGCCTGGCTTCCGCCCTCAGTGGACTGCTTGAAAGGGCGCTCAGGAACTATATGGCGCATATCGTGCGGCCAAGCTGACATTCGCTGATATTGAATCTGGGCGCTACGCCCGGATTGCGCAGATAAAGAAGCTCATTAAGTCCGGGGAGTTGGATGCTTCCTTACATTGGACAGATAGTGGAAATACTTTTCCCACAAAGGCCAGTATTCGAGCATTTCCCACCAGGAATGCCAAGTAGCCTAAGCCACTGCTTATTTGTATAGCTCCTTATATTACATATACTTATCATGTGTCCAGGATAGATCTGCCTACACGGAACCTGCCTGACTTTGGCAGGACTATTGCGAAGTTCTCTGGGAGGATAATAGGACCTTCTGTGACTCTTATGGCGGTAGCTTCTCTGCCGTTGCCCAGCTCGACTTACCCACGAGTTCCTTGATTTTCGCGCAGAAAAATTGAAACCATTGGCTTGGAACGACGCTAAGGAATTGAGATGTCAGGACCGCGAAACTGTCTTTTCGTGCGAAACCGGGACAGTGCCGGCACGTCGGTTTTCACATGGTCCGCTTTCGGAAATTGAGACAGGTCAAATGGCGACAATGACACTCACATCCGGTGCCGAGCAACAGAGGCCGCGGTGTGCCGATTCTGCGGTGCGGCCCTGCGCCGAACATTTGTCGATTTGGGGATGTCGCCGTTGTGTGAGAGCTAGCCGATGATGGCGGTCGGTCGCAGCGAAGATGGGCCGGACCCCAATCAAAACTAGCCCAAGTCCAACCGTTTCGCTGCTCATGACAATTCTCGAGACCGAGTCCATGGAACCATCGAACACAGTCGCAACATCCCCGAATCAATTGCTAATCGAAGCCGGGCGCACCGAGAGACAGTATTGGCGGGATCTTTGGCGCTATCGAGAATTGTTCTTCTTTCTTGCCTGGCGCGATCTTTTAGTGCGGTATAAGCAGACAGTCGTGGGCGTGAGCTGGTCGATTATTCGGCCGCTGCTCACGATGCTTATACTAACTGTTGTTTTTGGAAAACTGGGCAAAATGCCGTCCGGAGGAACGCCCTACCCGCTCTTAGTCCTTTGCGGCATGCTCCCGTGGAATTTCTTCTCTACGGCAATTTCAGACAGCGGCAACAGTTTGGTGTCGAATTCCAGCCTGATCTCGAAGATTTACTTCCCGCGGCTCATTATCGGGGTTAGCTCAGTCATCACCAGTTTCGTTGACTTCCTAATTTCGGCGCTTCTGCTGGTCGGCCTGATGTTCTGGTACAGGTTCGTTCCTCCCATATCTGCTCTGCTTCTGCCGCTCTTTACCTTGCTCGCATTTAGCGCTTCTGTTGGTATTGGATTGTGGATCGCCGCACTAATGGTCAAGTATCGGGATTTTCGCTTTATAGTTCCATTTATCGCTCAATTCGGCTTATATCTATCTCCTGTGGGTTTTCAAAGTAGTGTCGTGCCTGACCGTTTTCGTTTACTCTATTCGCTCAATCCAATGGTCGGGATCATTGACGGTTTCCGATGGTCCGTATTGGG
>JBAVQA010000056.1:0-5699 GCA_049693595.1 Candidatus Acidiferrales bacterium
ATGCCGGGCCGCTAAGCCTGGGTTCGCGCCTGCGCTCCTCAAAGACACCGGATGCCTATCGAACGATTATTTATGGCAAAGGAACATGGGTGATTCACATGCTCCACGAAATGCTGCGCGATGCTTCTGCAAAGGATCCCGACGTCCGATTTCGCGCCGTTCTTCGAGCGGTTCTCACCCAATATCGATTTCGGGCGCTCACCGCCGAAGATTTCCAGCGCGAGGTCGAACGCCAGATGACGCCCGCAATGGACCTGGAGGGCACGCACCGGATGGATTGGTTTTTCGATGAATGGGTTCGGGAGACCAGCATTCCCCACTACACCGTTAAATTCGATGTGAAACCGCATGGAAACGAGTTTCTCGTCACTGGACGCCTTGAACAGGAGGATGTCGAAGATCAGTTTACCGCTCCAGTTCCGCTATACGCGGCTCGACCGGCAATGAAGCCGGAACGTCTCGGCGTTGTAGTCACCACGGGTCCGACGACCCGCTTCCATTTCATTTCGCGGGTTCGTCCCACGCATCTTTTGATTGACCCGCATCTCACTCTGCTTTGTCGAACGAACTAAGCTTCCGCTCCTTCCTCAAAGAACAGGCTTCCGCGAACTCGCAGGGACGATATTTTTTGCTTTCAACTTGCGCAAGCCGTTTTCCGGTCTTATGCTATGCAGTCCTAAATGGTCGACGACGCTAAAAAGGTCAGATCATTCATAAACACGTAAGAATTCTATAGCACTCTTTGCATTTCAAATGCACTTCGGACCGGACTGGGTCTGGGGAAACATCGATGCGACGGCCGTAAACTTTGATGCCGCTTCCCGCAGTTCACTGGCATCGAGTTGTTGATTCCGAGGTTACTTCGTGGATCCTGAGGGCTCTCAGAACATAAGCGAAGCGAGACAGGCTCCCGTCCTGGAGCCAGGCCATACGCTTTCGTCCGTCACCGATAAGATCAGCTCGATCGTGCTGGGCCGCGGCACGACGAAGGGCTGGATGTTCGGTTTCGCCATCGCCTTCGCCCTCCTGATGTTGCTCAACGTAGCCGTCACCTATTTGTTGGTAAAGGGCGTAGGAATTTGGGGAATACGAATCCCGATTGCCTGGGGATTCGCCATCGTAAATTTCGTTTGGTGGATTGGTATCGGCCATGCCGGAACGCTAATTTCCGCCATTCTTCTGCTCTTGCATCAGAAGTGGCGCACGTCGATCAACCGCTTCGCGGAAGCGATGACGATTTTTGCAGTAGCCTGCGCCGGCATGTTCCCGCTGCTGCATATGGGGCGCCCGTGGCTGTTTTTCTATCTGATGCCCTATCCGAATGCCATGTGGTTGTGGCCGCAGTTCCGCAGCCCGCTGGTTTGGGACGTCTTCGCGGTGTCCACATACGCTACGGTATCTCTTCTTTTCTGGTTCGTGGGAATGGTTCCAGATTTGGCCACTCTTCGCGATCGCGCAAAGAATCGCGCAGCGCGAATCATTTACGGCGTGCTGGCCATGGGCTGGCGCGGTTCCGCCGTTCATTGGTCGCGGTATGAAACGGCGTCCATGCTTCTAGCGGGTTTGGCAACGCCACTGGTCGTGTCCGTGCATACGGTGGTGAGCTTTGACTTCTCGGTTGCGATCGTTCCCGGGTGGCATAGCACGATCTTCCCGCCCTACTTCGTGGCCGGCGCAATTTATTCCGGATTTGCGATGGTTATTACCCTGGCAATTCCGATTCGAAAGTTTTACCACTTGGAAGATCTCGTCACCATGCGCCATCTGGACAACATGGCCAAGGTGATGCTCGCTACCGGCGTTATCGTCGCCTACGGCTACATGATGGAGACCTTCATAGCCTTCTACAGCGGAAATCAGTACGACCGCTTCATGATTATGAACCGCATGACCGGGCCCTATGCCTTTTTCTATTGGCTCCTAATCGCGTGCAACATCGTGATTCCGCAAGTGCTGTGGTCGCGCAAAGTGCGCAACAACGTCCCGATTCTGTTCGTCGTAGCGCTGATCGTAAACGTGGGCATGTGGCTGGAACGGTTCGTGATTGTTGTCGTCAGCCTGCATCGCGATTACATTCCGTCGGCTTGGGGCACCTATATGCCGACGCGCTGGGATTGGGCCACCTACGTCGGGACCATCGGTCTTTTCCTTACCTTGTTCTATCTTTTCATCCGCTTCCTGCCGATGATTTCCATCGTCGAGATGCGCTCTTTGGTCGAAGAAACGAATGAAGAAGGGCAGCCTAAATAGTTGGTCTAAAGGTTCGATGTAATGTCGCAAATTTTTCATACCAGCACGAATGTTCTCTCGCGCCTGAGCATCTATGGCGGCGTGTTCATCGTTGCGCTACTGGGAGCGGCGCTCTACGGAATTGAACTGTCACCCTGGTACACCGATGTCCATGTTTCGCGCGAACAACCCGTTCCCTTCAGCCACAAGCATCACGCGGGCGAACTGGGAATCGACTGCCGCTATTGCCATACCTCGGTGGAAAAGTCTTCATTCGCGGGAGTTCCGCCCACGCAGACTTGCATGACTTGCCATTCGCAGATTTGGACCAATTCCGCGATGCTCGAACCGGTGCGTGCGAGCTATCGGACCGATAAATCCATTTCCTGGACGCGAGTGAACGCATTGCCCGACTTCGTATATTTCGATCACAGTATCCATGTAAGTAAGGGAATCGGCTGCACCACTTGCCACGGCCAGATTGCCGAGATGCCGCTGACGTACCGCGAGGGCACGCTGTACATGTCCTGGTGCCTCGATTGCCACCGGCAGCCGGAGAAATACGTTCGGCCGAAGTCTCAAGTTTTCAATCCGAATTACGTAGTGCCGTCCAACCAAATGGAACTGGGGCGGCAGCTCGTGAAGGAATACAAAATCCAGAGTCTGCAAAACTGTTCCACGTGTCACCGATGAAAGCTGAACGAAAAATACTATGAGCTCAAACCCAAACACACCGGACCCGAATTCAATCGATCTCGCCGCTGTGCGCGCGAAGCTCGCGCAAGCCGGGCAGAAACACTTTTGGCAGAGCCTCGAGGAATTGTCGGAAACGAAAGAATATCGCGAATTCCTCGAACATGAATTTCCGCACGATACCGCTAAGAATCCTGAAGGAATCGACCGTCGAGACGTCCTGAAGCTGGCGGCCGCTTCCGCAGCGCTCGCCGGTCTTAGCGCCTGCACTAAATTGCCCACGGAAAAAATCGTTCCGTACGTAAGGCCGCCCGAGGAAATAATTCCGGGAAGGCCGCTCTTCTATGCCACTTCGATGCAACTTGCGGGTGTGGCCGCGGGATTGTTGGTCGAGAGCAATATGGGGCGGCCCACGAAAATTGAAGGCAATCCTGAACATCCCGGGAGCCTGGGGGGCACGGACGTTTTCGCGCAAGCGTCGGTTTTGACGCTTTACGACCCGGACCGGTCCCAAACAGTGATACACGAAGGCCGAATCGACAGTTGGGGCGCTTTCGCCGCAGCGATGGCTGACGCAGCGGGGCAACAATCTCCAAAAGGAGTGGGACTGCGAATTTTGACCGAAACAGTTACGTCGCCTTCGCTCGCCGCCCAAATTCGCGCAGTCCTCACACAATTTCCAGAGGCGAAGTGGCATCAGTACGAGCAATTCGGGCGCGACAATGTACGCGAAGGCGCCAAACTTGCCTTCGGTAAGCCTGTCAATCCAGTCTACAAATTCGACAAAGCAGATGTGATCGTTTCCCTGGACGCGGATTTCCTTTCAACCGGCGCAGGCCACGTGCGTTACGCGCGCGATTTCTCTTCACGGCGCTCAATGGAATCGCCGTCGTCGAATCCGAATCGCCTTTATGTCGTCGAGTGCATGCCCACCAGCACAGGAGCGATGGCGGATCACCGCAAACCCGTCCGCGCAACCGAAATTCCAGGATTCGCGGCTCACCTTGCGTCCGAATTAGGAATTGGATCGGCAAATGGTGCAAGCGCCACTGCGCAAGGAATCTCGGCGGAATGGACGCGCGCCGTTGCAAAGGACCTACAGCAGCATCGCGGCTCCTCCCTGGTAATTGCTGGAGACGAGCAGCCGGCTTACGTACACGCATTGGCGCACGCGATGAACGCCACGCTGGGAAATGTGGGCAAGACCGTGTACTACACGGATCCTCTCGAAGTGAACCCGGCCGATGGAATCGAATCGCTGGGCGCTCTCGTGAACGATATGAAAGCCGGCAAAGTTGACGTTTTGCTGATTCTCGGCGGCAATCCCGTTTACGACGCGCCTATTGACTTCGATTTTGGCCCGGCCTTGCTCAACGTCAAGCTGCGCGTACATTCCGGGCTGTACTACGACGAAACCGGCGAGCTTTGCCAGTGGCACGTTCCCGCCACGCACTACCTCGAATCCTGGGGCGATGCGCGAGCCTACGACGGCACTATCGGAATCATTCAGCCGCTGATCGCCCCGCTTTATGAAGGCTGCCACTCCGCGTACGAGATCACTGCTCTGCTGGGAAACGATTCCGGCAAATCAAACCACGACATCGTGCACGATTACTGGGCCGGACAACGTCCCGAGAAAGAAAAGGCGTTCGAGGATTTCTGGGAGCGTTCCTTACACGATGGAATTGTAGCTGGTACGGCGTTGCCGGCGATCAGCGTTAGCGCGCGATCGGATTTTGCAAAGCCGGCAGCACCACAAGCTCCTGCGACTGCTGCAGCTTCTCCAGACTTGGAAATTTCCTTCCGCCCCGACCCCGCAATTTTCGACGGACGTTTCGCGAATAATGGATGGCTGCAAGAGCTTCCCAAGCCCAATACACGGCTCACCTGGGACAACGCAGCCATGATCAGCGCGGCAACAGCGCAACGCCTGAGTGTCACGGCGGGCGACTACGTGAAGCTTCAGCTAAATGGCCGCGAAACCAAGGCTGGGATCATGATCGTGCCGGGTCACGCCGAAAATTCCATCACGCTGCATCTGGGCTACGGCAGGCGCAGAGCCGGGAAAGTGGGTACCGGTCCGGGTTTCAACGCAAATTTCATCCGCACATCCGCGTCCCCGTGGTCAGCTACCGGATTGCGCGTGGAAAAAACCGGCAAGCAATATTATTTTGCCGTGACGCAACATCAATACATCATCGACCATCAAGGTCACGGCTCGGAAGAAGCGAGCGACGCCGCTTTCCATCGCGATCTGATACAAGTAGCCACCCTGGAAGAGTTTCGCGCCAATCCAAACTTTGCCAGAGACCCCAATGAGGAAGCCACTCGCGGCCTTACGCTTTACCCCGGCTTCAAATACGAAGGTTACGCCTGGGGCATGTCCATTGACCTGAACAAATGCGTCGGGTGCAACGCCTGCGTGGTTGCTTGCCAGTCTGAAAATAATATCGCGGTGGTAGGCAAGGAACAGGTGATGGCCGGGCGCGCCATGCATTGGATCCGAGTGGATACGTATTTCCGCGGCGGACTCGAAAATCCGGAAATGTATTACGAGCCGATGCCCTGCATGCAGTGCGAAAACGCGCCCTGCGAAGTGGTATGCCCGGTCGGAGCCACCACGCACAGTCCGGAAGGACTGAATGAGATGACCTACAACCGCTGCGTTGGAACCCGTTATTGCTCCAACAACTGTCCCTACAAAGTGCGCAGATTTAACTTCTTCCTTTTCTCTGACTGGCAAACGCCGAGCCTCTACGGCGTGCGCAATCCCAACG
>JBAVQA010000057.1:0-3274 GCA_049693595.1 Candidatus Acidiferrales bacterium
AGTCGTTCAGAGCCCCCGCGAGTTCGACGCCCGCGAAACCTCCTCCCGCGATTACAAAGGTAAGAAGTGTGCGTCGAAGAACGGAATCAGGCTCGCGGTCAGCGCTTTCAAACATCTCGATGACGTGATTCCGGATTCGGATGGCGTCCAGAAGACTCTTGAAGTTAAACGCGAGCTTCTCAACGTTCACCATGCCCAAGTAATTTGAAACGGAACCGAGAGCCAGGACCAATTGGTCGTAAGGAATTTCGCGCGGCAGGGCGTCCGTGCTGGGAGCGTGATCGGTGCCCAAAATAACGCGGCGGCCTTCCAGATCAACCTCGCTCACGCGTCCGCGAATGAACTCCGTTCGGTGTAGGCTGCTGCGCAAAGGCGTGCTGATATGACTGGGTTCGAGACTGCTTCCAGCGACTTCGGCGAGCATGGGAGTAAAAAGAAGCGCGTTCGTGTCGCTTATCAGAGTGATTGAGACTGCGCTGTCGCCCTGGAGTTGCTTTTCCAGGCATTCTGCGGTTCGCATGCCGGCGAAACCGCCGCCCAGTATGACGATCCGCTTCTTGTGCTGAGGCGTGGGCAGCGCTTTCTCAGCCTCCGGCCCAAAGACTTTCTCGGTGATATCAGTCAAACTCTGCGTGACCAGGCCCAGCAAAGCGCCATATAACACCCAAGCAACGAGCGCCGGAAAATGCGTTCGCATTTGCTCGGCGCTCCACTGCGGCATCTCACCGGAAAAAAGTGGTATCGCGATTACGCTGATCAAGCCCCATAGTGGGATGCCCAGTGCAGCACCTGCCATAAAGTTATCCACATAGGCGCGAGGTGTGGGGCGCAGACTCGCAGAATAGCCTGCTCCCACAATCATACCCAGGATCACAGTCCACAGCGGATGGCCGAGAGTCACCGCAAGCCCCGCGCTGGCCAGGGCCCCTGCTAACATTCCCAACCAGCTTCTCCTCAGGATTCGGTTCATGCGCTTATTGTCGCAAAGTTCGACGGCCCGCATAAGCGATATCGCTTGGTTTGTCCCTCGGAATCGAATCTGCGGGTGATCGCGGAGATCCCGCAGCCTGGTCTGCGAAGACAATTGTGGAATCAAAGGCGGCTGTTGATTTGGAGGAGACCTGAAGTTCGCCGTACGTAATAGCCTGTCGGATGGGGGCAAGCGGCGCGGAATCGATGAATCGAACCGTGTCGCCTTCCCGCTCGATGCCGAGTTCTTTCCATATCGCCGGCAGGTCCACTTCGTACGGCTGGTTCTTCATCTTGTCGTAGAGTGAAACCAAAACGGAAACTCCTGTCGCCTGATCGCCGATGCTTAACACCCTTTTCAATTCCCAATCGTAGCGGATGTCGCCGCCCGCGTTTAGAATCCCGCGTAGCGCATCCTCGAGACCCTTGCGATTGCCGGTCTGTCTGTGAATCTCGACATCGGCTATGAAGCAGAAGAGCGCACCGCCCCAGTACGTCCTGCCCCACGTGTGTGTGTTGTCGAGCCCTTTGTCGCCTGGGTTGGGCAGCCCCTGTGGAAGGTCGCGCACCAGTTCGTACCACATCTCGTGCGCGCCGAGATGTCTGGCCCGGACGCGGGCGATTGGCTCGACGTAGGTCGCGATGCCTTCTTCAATCCAGTGATGCTTATCGGCCACGGACGGAAGGGCCAGATGCACCATCTCATGGGTGAGCAACCAGTCGTTCTCAAGATCCGAGTTCGTGGTCTCGCTCCCGACTTGAACGCGGATGAATCCACCCTCCGGCTCACCGAACGTCTGCCCGCCACGCAGCCCCTTGCCATTTGAGGGAATTACGCGGAGCAGAACGCTTGGGACTGGATAGCGGCCGTAATACGCCGTGACAGACTCGGAAGCACGGCGCACCCATTCCATCAGGTCCTGGTTCGACACATCGAGCGAGCCCTTCTCGATATGAATGTAGATGCGCGAGTCGCCGGCCAAATACGTCGAGGTCGTTTCGTCTGCTGGTAAACTGGATGCCGAAGATGCGCAAAGGAGCAATGACGAGCACACCCCGAACGCAAGCTCCCGCAGGCAGCGAGCGAAAATGACGGTAGCCGGCAAGATTGCGCGCCTCGGGTTATTGAGATGCCGATTCCGCGTCACGCGGCGGCGGTCGTGCCTGCTCGAAGTTCACGCTTTCTGAAGATGCGCTCCCGGAGCGCATCGACAGAGATCTTGCCAGGGCCAAGAATCAGGATTAGGAGCCCTATCAAGAGAAAGATAAAAGGATCGGCGCTGTAAAACTTGCCCGGGTCAGAGAAGAACGAAAACAAAGCTTCGCGGTCGGCGGTGATGTACGCCATCGCCATATCGATTACAAGACCGAGCGCGGCGATGCGCGAAAGCAATCCGATAGCTAGAAGGATACCTCCTACGAATTCGAAGGTGGCGACGAACGCGGCGGTCGGCCCGGGTGCAGGCAACCCGAGGCTGGCAAAGAATTCGGCCACGTGCGCGAGATTGTGAAGTTTTCCCCAGCCGTTCTGAGCGATTTGCCAACCCCAGTAGACGCGGACAATTGCAAGGAACGGCGACTGCAGGCTGGAAGCTACTCGAACGAACAGGTCGTAGAGCTTTTGGATTTGAGCCAGTTTGTTATTCATGTTTTTTCGCTTTCTCGAAGGACACGATTCGGGTTTGGGATGCAATCACTTCATTCTCGGGCTGGCAGAACCAGCCGAGCGCGGCATAGGTGTGAAACCATCGCTGGATTCGGGCGGAGGGTTTCGCCAAAGGGATGGAGCTCTTGCGTAGCGCGGTGTCAATCGCGCGATTAAGCGTTTTGCCTGCGCGCAACTCATTCAGGATGATGAATTCCTCGCAGTCGAGCCGGCGGAAATAGACGGATTCGTCCAGCCGGTACACAGCTAGGAAGATCGAGGCTGGCTTCAGCTTGGCCACCGCGAGTACTCGCTTACTCTTGCGGCGCTCGGTGAAGGCATTGCTCGAGAACTCAGTATCCTCATCTCCTCTGACGCCGAGCAGCAGATCGTCCACGGGGTACCGCAAGTCGAGCAACTGAAGATGAGGCTGAAGCCGCAATCGCAGTTTGGAGGCGTCGGCCCCGGCTAGATCTTTCGGCTTGAGCGCCGGTTCGGCTTTGCGGTCAAAAGCCTCGATGTCCGCCCATTCCAGCCGAACCATATCAACGGCCAGAGCCTGGCGCGATCCGGCCCACCCAGGATGCTTTCTCAACCATGATTCCAGCCGGGAACACAGATTGCGCAGCGTAAACGAGCGCGATGGACAATCACTCAGAT
>JBAVQA010000058.1:0-3527 GCA_049693595.1 Candidatus Acidiferrales bacterium
GTTCATAAAGCCGTGGAGAACTGCTTGAATCGAAGCGGCGGGTGTTTATTAAGTCTTCCGTTTAGTGTCAGTTGGGAGGTCGTACAATTGGCAGTACATCAGATTCTGGATCTGATTATCCTGGTTCGAGTCCAGGCCTCCCAGCCAATCTCCTGAGCAGGTTCTCGTCGAAGTAAAATCAATCCGATTGGGCAAAAGAGATTCGCAGCCGCGAATCAACTTTTCCTTCGCTCCAGCTCGGACCAACGCTCGTACAAATTGTTGACAGTTTTCTGCGCTGCTTCCATTTCGGCAAATGCGATTTGAAGGCGAGATGCGTCGCTGGCGATTTCGTGATTTTCCAAAGCAGTGCGGCTAGCGAGAAGCGACCGTTCGGCCTTCGCGATCTGCTTTTCGAGGGATGCGAACTCCCGGGCCTCGTTATGCGTCAATTTGTTCTTGGGTACGGCGGACGGGGTTTCGAGATTTATCTGTGGAAGCTTCGTCACCTTCGTTAGTTTGGAAACGCTCGCCGCTTTTTGCGTGCCCTGCCACGCGTCCCATTGCGAATAGTCGGCAAAGCGTTCGGCGTTTCCGAGGCCATCCAAGCCGAATACGATTGTGGAGACGCGATCCAGCATGTAGCGATCGTGTGTGATGAGCACCAGCGCGCCGCGATACTCCAGAAGGTTCTCTTCCAATATTTCCAGCGTGGGGATATCGAGGTCGTTTGTCGGTTCATCCAGGAGCAGAACGTCGGCCGGCTGGAGCATAAGCTGCGCAACTAAAACGCGCGCGCGTTCGCCACCGGAAAGCCGGCCAACGGGCCGGTTCAAATCTTCAGCGTTGAAAAGAAATCTGGCCGCCCAGGAAGCCACGTGCGTTACTCGTTCCTGATAAATCACGGAGTCACTGTCAGGCGCCAATGCGCGGCGCAAGGTCAAGTTAGGATCGAGTTCGCGATTCTGATCGAAGTAAACAATTTTCAACGAGTCAGCCTTGCGTACCGTGCCGGCGGTGGGATCAATTTCGCCGCGCAGCAAGCGGAGCAACGTCGTTTTGCCGCTGCCATTCGGGCCAACCAAACCAATGCGCATCCCGGAGGTAACGGTGAAATCAATTCCTTTGAAAAGCGAGCGGCCGCCGATCGAGTAACTCAAGCCGTCAAGTACGATTAATTGTTTTGTCTGTCTGTTGGAAGCGGAGAAGTCGATTTTTGCGGTAGCCGTACGGCTTCTGGCATTCATATCCGCCAGTTCGCCGATCATTTTATGCGCCTTATCAATTCTGGATTTTGATTTGGTCGTCCGCGCTTTGGGGCCGCGCCGCAGCCATTCGATCTCGGTATGAACGCGGTTCGCCAGCGCATCCTGGCGGTTTCCCTGGGCGTGCAGGTGCGCTTCTTTCGCTTCCAGGAAGATGCTGTACTTTCCCTTTACGCGAAGAAAGCCTTCCTGGTAAGCGCGGTCGAGTTCGACCATATCGTTCGCCACATTTTCGAGAAAGTAGCGGTCGTGGCTGACGACGACGCAGGCGAACTCGGCATCCTCGAGCAACCTTTCGAGCCACTTGATTCCATCGAGATCCAAGTGATTGGTGGGCTCATCCAGGAGCAGGATGTCAGGTTCCTGGACCAGGCCTTCGACAACCGCCAAACGCTTGCGCCAACCGCCGGACAGAGCTGCGGCGTGCGTTTCAAAATCTGCGAAACCGGCGCGACTGAGAGCTTCTTCCGTTCGGAATGAAAGCTCTTGCTCCGATACGCCCGATCGTTCGAGCGCGCTCTGGATAACGGACCTGCAAGTCGCTTCCGGAGCAAAACGCGAAATCTGCTCGACAAAACTTACCCTCGCGCCTTTGCGTATCGCGACTTCTCCTTTGTCGGGTCTTATACGCCCGAAAAGAATCTCCAGCAAGGTGGACTTGCCGGAGCCGTTGGGACCGATCAGTCCGATCCGCTCACCTTCCGATACGGTGAACGAAATATCCTCGAATAGCGGGGCCAGTCCGTATCGTTTTGACAATCCCTGAGCATTAATAATCGGAGGCAAATGTTTCAGTCTTCTCCTGGAATTAGTTTACCCTTGAGCATACCAGCAGCGGCATCGGTAGACAGATCAATCCTCAAAATTGAGAAGGCTCT
Source organism: Candidatus Acidiferrales bacterium (assembly GCA_049693595.1). Taxonomy (GTDB): domain Bacteria; phylum Acidobacteriota; class Terriglobia; order Acidiferrales; family UBA7541; genus Palsa-295. The sequence goes on from JBAVQA010000058.1 coordinate 2,123, forward strand.
TGGCCCAAAAAACAATTCACAAATTTGACGCTTTGGTCCTCGGCGCTGGAGCTGCGGGGCTCATGTGCGCCATCGAAGCGGGAAAACGCGGGCGCAAAGTCGCGGTTTTGGAGCGGAGCGAGCGCGCCGGCAAAAAAATTCTTATCTCCGGAGGCGGGCGATGCAATTTCACCAATCTCTACTGCCAGCCGGAGAACTTCATTTGTGGCAACCCCCACTTCCCAAAGTCTGCGCTCGCTCGTTATACGCCCGCGGACTTCATCGCCCTGCTGGAAACTCACCGTATTCCGTATCACGAGAAAACACTGGGGCAGCTATTTTGTGACCGCTCTGCCCGAGACATAACCGAAATGCTCGAAACGGAGGGTCGCGCAGCGGGAATCAAAGTTTTTCTCAACGTCAGGATCGGCGAGATTAGGCGCACGACCGAATTCGAGTTATCTACAGAGTCTGCGGAGTTTCGAGCTCCCGTCTTGGTGGTTGCGACCGGCGGCCTTTCGATCCCGAAAATGGGCGCGACGCCATTCGGATACGACGTTGCGCGCCAATTTGGCTTGAAGGTCCAAAGAACAAGGCCGGCTCTTGTGCCTCTCGTATTCGATCCAAACGATCGAAAGCACTATTGCGACTTGGCTGGTGTCTCGTCCGAAGTGATCGCTTCCACGAACGGCCGATCGTTTCGTGAGAACATGCTGATTACTCACCGCGGATTAAGCGGTCCGGCAATTCTGCAAATTTCCTCCTATTGGGAAAAGGGCCTGCCGATCCGAATTGACCTTGCGCCCGATCGGGATGTGTTAGGTAACGCGAGCAAAGCCAAGGTTCGCGACGTCACCTCCGCGCGATCTGCGTTTCAAGGAATTCTGCCTAAGCGTTTTGCAACGCGCTGGCTTGAACTGCACGCGCCGGTATCGTGGAGCAATCAAACGCTGGAACAAACGGAGACTCAGATTCATGAATGGTCGATTCTGCCCGTAGACACAGAGGGCTACGAAAAGGCCGAGGTAACTGCAGGCGGCGTCGATACAAATGAATTGTCCAGCCGCACGATGGAAAGTAAGAAGGCGCCGGGTTTGTTCTTTATCGGAGAAGTTGTTGACGTGACTGGCCACTTGGGTGGTTACAATTTCCAATGGGCTTGGGCTTCTAGCGCGGCAGCGGGAAGGGCACTGTGAAATCCGGGCATCACGAACAGTTCACCGCGAGAAAGAATGCTCTAGTTTGCGATGTACAAAGCCGCGACGGACACTAGGGAATTTAAGGTACGTGTAATGCTCTCCGTCGCGTGTACGCACTAAATCCGAAGAGCAAGAAAGCGGAGAAAATCGAGATTGCGGTGCCGGTCGTGCGGTCCCATGTTCGCCGGAAACGGACATCTACTGAATGTTCTCCCGCCGGTACTCCC
>JBAVQA010000059.1:0-8367 GCA_049693595.1 Candidatus Acidiferrales bacterium
GAAGTTACGACGACACCGCGAGTTCCGGGGGCCAGATTGAGCTCCTGGCCGATGTCGGAGGTCAGATCTTGAACCTGCACTCCTTCGAGAGCAGCGCCTGTGGTTTCACCGGAAACCTGTTTGTCATCGTGCTCGCTTAGCTCAGCGAGCTTGAGGGAGACATTCTGCGAAGCGCCGTTGTGCCAGAGCTGTAATTTAATAGGAGTTCCCGGCGCGAACTGGGAGATTTGAACCTGCAGTTGATTCGGCGCGTTTACGGGCTGGCCGTTCACCTGAAGTATCACATCTCCTTTCTTCAATCCTGCTTGAGCTGCCGGAGTATCGGGCGAAACATCTCCGATTAGCACTCCGCCGCCGTCCTTCAGTCCAAAAGCTCTTGCAAGTTCCGGCGTCAATTCCTGAATGTGCACTCCCAGATAGCCGCGAACCACTTTGCCGTGGGTCAGGATCTGATCCATGATCGGCTTGGCCATGCTCATCGGAATTGCGAATCCTACTCCTTCATTGCCGCCTTCCCCGCCGTTTCCACCGTGAGAGAGAATGGCGGTGTTGATACCGACGAGGTTGCCGTGAATGTCAATCATCGCACCGCCGGAATTGCCGGGGTTGATGGCTGCATCCGTCTGGATAAAGTTTTCATAGTTTTCGATACCGAACCCACCGCGTCCGGTAGCGCTCACGATTCCCATTGTGGCTGTCTCGCCGACTCCAAATGGATCGCCGATAGCGAAAATCAGATCGCCGACCTGCAATTGGTTTGAATCGCCCAGCGACAGAGTCGGCAGATTTGTGGCGTCAATCTTCAACACCGCGATGTCCGTCTTCGGATCAGTTCCAATCACCTTGGCCTGAAACTCACGCTTGTCACTGAGGGCCACCCGGATGTCCGTGGCACCCTCGACCACGTGATTGTTGGTAAGAATTGTTCCATCGGAAGTGACGATGACTCCCGAGCCTAGGCTCTGCTCTCGCATCGGATGAGGTTGGCCCTGTCCAAATTGATCGCCAAAAAACTGGCGGAACATTGGATCGTTAAATATCGGAGACTGCTGATTCCGGTCGGGCTTTACAACTTTTGAAGAGCTGATGTTTACGACCGCGGGAAGCGCCGGCTTCAGAACTGCGGAAAAACCGTTTGCGAAATTCCCCAAACTTACAGGCAATGCATTCTGCGACATCGCAATCGGAGCGCCCGGAGCGCCGAATACGGTATGACCTGTCCAATTCTTGAAGCCTTGCGAAAGGACCGCGCCTCCCGCAAGCGCCACGAGGACTACGACGGTAGCCATCCAATGACGGATTTTCAACACTTTGCTTTCCATTGCTGTCTCTCCTATGTCTTATTTATCTCGTCTGGCGCATGAAGTCGCGATCCGCGAGTTACTATATTGGACGTATCACGGCTCGATTGGTGTTCAGCGCTCGTGGGGCAATCCGCACCGGATCCCCCTGTCCTATGTAGATGCAAGAATTATACTTGAGGTCACCTGTTAGAATCCGCTGGAACGAATCAAAAACTCGGTGCTGGATGTTCCTGGCCAATCGCGCATGTACATGTAAAGGTTGCTAGCGAACCCCGTTTCTGGGGCGTCTAACAATTACACCAGAGGAAGTTTCGCCCGCGATTCCCTAGGGTTCAAGTACAATCCACATTCTAAAAGGGGACTTGCAGAAATGACACGAAAAATATTTGCGCTGGCTTGCGCGGTGGCTCTTGTTTTTGCGATAGCGCGGTCCACCGCCTCCGCACCCCGGCAGTCCGCAACGGGGATTTCCACCCAAGTCGATGACGGAACTCTCAAATCACTGGCGGACGTCGCGGGCGCCGGAATGATGGAAACCGACACATATGAGGATCTCCGCGAGCTGAGCGACGATATCGGCGGCCGCGTGACTGGCTCGCCTGAAGCGGCTAAAGCCATAGCTTGGGGCGTTGAAAAAATGAAGAGTATCGGCCTGGAGAATGTCCACGCGGAATCTTGGCAGCTTTCGCGCGGCTGGACGCGGATTTCTGCTGATGCCGAGATGATCTCTCCGCTTCATCGCCGGCTCATGATCGATGCCATGGGCTGGGTGGGCTCCACGCCTGCCGGTGGCGCGGAATCCGATGTGATCGCGGTGAATGCCTATCAGCTTGAAGACGAAATGAAAGACTCCGCAAAATGGCGCGGAAAGGTTCTGCTGGTTGTTCACGAAGGTGAGGCGCCAAAAGATCGCATGGCCAGCTTTGCGAAATTTGGCAGCTTTCTAATCGCCGCTCACGAGGCTGGAGCAATTGCGATCATCGGCGGCCAGGGCGGAGACGTGGCGCAAGGCATGCACCTCACTCACACCGGCGCTCTCGGATTTAACACGTACTACGACATTCCCGTTGTCAGCATGGCCGCGGAAGATCAACAGCAGCTTGAACGTTATTTAGATCACGGAAAAACCGTGCGTTTGAAGATCAACGTGCAAAATCGCGCAACCGATGGCGCGGTGGAAACTGCGAATGTCGTCGGCGATATTCGCGGCACGGAACATCCGGAGCAAATCGTGGTAGTCGGAGGCCATCTTGATTCCTGGGACTTGGCTTCTGGCGCAACTGACAACGGTGTCGGCGCTACCGCAACCCTGGGCGCCGCTGAAGCCGTATTGAAGTCCGGTCACAAGCCGCGGCGCACCATCCGCTTCGTGTTGTTCACCGGAGAAGAAGAAGGCTTGCTGGGTTCAATTGCCTATGTGAAGGCTCATCAGAGTGAAATGGGAAATCACGTCGCAGCCGTGATTCTCGATAACGGGCAGGGGCCAGTCGTCGGCTTCCAACTCGGCGGGCGCGCGGATCTGATTCCTGAGGTTCGGAAATTCGCCTCCTCGCTCCAGGCTTTCGGCGATCTGAAAGTAGATGACGACGTTGAATTCGGCACCGACACCGGTCCGTTCATCCTTGCGGGCCTGCCGGGAATCAATCTCGACCAGGATTCGCCGGATTATAAATACACACACCACTCCCCGGTGGACACTTTCGACAAAGTGCAGGCCGATATTCTGGACCGCGATGCCACGGTGATGGCGCTAACCGCGTTTTGGATTGCGGATCGTCCGCAGCGGCTGGCCAGCCCGTGGCCGCAGGAAAAGACGGCGCAGATGCTTGTAGACAAGCGCCAGGATACAGTGCTTAAGCTCTTCGGATTGTGGCCCTTTGGAAACTTGGGCAGCCCGCCGCAGTAGAAATAAAAATCCGCTCGCGCGGCAAAATTAATTCATTTGCTGATCAGCCGCGCGATACCGAATGCAGCCGCCGCGGCCAAGCCTCCCACAAACACGGTCTGCAAGCCGCCGCGTAACGGCTTCACTCCGGTGTAATGCCCTTTAATCGCGCCGAAAAAGAAAAGCGCAAGCAATGTGACTCCGATCGAAACCCACAGCGCGTCCATGATGTTCTTCATGAGTATGTAGGGCGCCAGTGGAACGAGGCCGCCCACGATATACGACGTCGCAATCGTTCCAGCGCTGCGACCCGCACGCGTGGGATCCGGCGTTTCCAAGCCAAGTTCGAAGCGCATCATAAAATCTACCCACTTCTTCTGGTTCGAGGTGATGGCGCTCACGATGGGCGTCATCTGCTCCTGCGAAAGCCCGTAATCGCGAAAAACTTTGGCCACTTCTTCCGTTTCGATTTCAGGCAGCTCAACCGTCTCCCGATACTCGCGATCGAGCTCGGACGCGTAGTGTTCGGTGTCCGTTTGCGCCGCGAGGTAACCGCCCAAGCCCATAGCGATAGAGCCTGCTGCAATTTCCGCAAGTCCCGCGGTCACCACGATACCGGTAGACGCGATTGCCCCTGTCAGCCCCGCTGCGAGCGCGAACGGCACAGTCAAACCATCCGCCATTCCGATCACAATGTCGCGCACCGCTGCCGTCGCGGTGAAGTGTTTTTCCACGTGTTCCACAGATGGCATCTTCGGCTCCTCCAAAACATCTAAATATTCACTGCCTGTACCGCTGTTCCCCACCAAGCGCGTATAATTATGGGGCAGGAACTGAATATTCGGGAGGTACATAATGACTCAAACTGGACAAGGAGCTGCTCCCCAGATGACTTTTACATTGCCGTCATTGCCTTACGCTTTCGACGCACTCGAACCTTACATCGATGCAAAAACGATGGAGATTCATCACGACAAGCACCACGCCGCATACGTTACCAATCTCAACAAAGCCCTCGAAGGAAATGCCGATCTTCAAAAGCTTTCCGTCGAAGAACTGTTGGCGCAGATTAACAAAGTACCCGAGACCATTCGCACCGCTGTGCGCAATAACGGCGGCGGCCACATGAACCATTCCATGTTCTGGAAGATTATGAAGAAGGGCGGCGGTGGCGAACCCGGCGGAGATCTTGCCGGCGCTATCAAGTCCTCCTTCGGAAGCTTTGCCGATTTCAAGACCAAGTTCAACGACGCAGCCACCAAGCGCTTCGGCTCAGGCTGGGCTTGGCTGCTCGTTCGCGACGGCAAAGTGACCATCGAGTCCTCGGCCAATCAGGACAATCCGATCATGGATGGCGGCAAGGCGTTTTTTGGACTGGACGTCTGGGAGCACGCCTACTACTTGAAATATCAAAATCGCCGGCCGGAATATATCGAGGCTTGGTGGAACGTCATCAACTGGGCGCAAGTTGCTGAGAATTACGCCCACGCTCAGAAGTAGCAATTGCAACCTTCCGCTTCATTTCAGCGGTTCTCCCAGCGACGTCCACTGCATCTCGCGCGGACGTCGCCGGGAGTTTTCCATTTCTTCCCCTCGCCTTCGCAAGAACCGAAAGCCGAAACCGCCAATGCAACGCGCATGTCGCATGGAACAGGCAGAGGAGCCTGAGCGATGACTCGCGGACTCACAGTATTGTTGCTTCTGATTTCGACGCTCTGCGTCGTCTCCACGCCTGCTCAAACCCAAATCCCTCCGAACCACGATCGCTTAAAGGCCCTGAAGAGCATCGTCATCGAAGCCGGAGAAACCGCGAGTGACGTCCAGTGTTTCCTTTGTAACATACACGTCCGCGGTCATGTCACCGGCGACATCGTTACATTCGGCGGCAGCATTTTTGTCGACGGCAGAGTGGATGGCGATGCGGTTGCCTTCGGCGGCCGGATCGAGTCGAACTCAAACAGCAAAATTTTCGGTGACGCTGTCGCGATAGGTGGATATATCAGCCGTCAGGAAAATTCCGTCATACTTGGCGATTCGAAATCGATGCCTTATGTGCTGATCCCCGGGCAGTATCGTCCAACCCTTCTAGGCAGCATCGCGCTCGCTTTTATCAATGTGCTCTTCGTAGCCTTGGGTTATCTATTCGTTCGCGCGAAACGCGCTGAAACTTTCGCGCGCGCAATTGAGCGCCGTCCAACTTCGGTTTTCTTCTCCGGCATCTTTTTGCTTCTTATATTTTATGGCCTCGATTGGCTAACGGGCTATCTAGGCCGTATGGAAACCCCGTCGGATGTCATCCTGTTGATAATCTTTCTAGCTATCGCTGCTGCAGGCGCTACCGGCCTGGGGTATTGGGTGGCTCGCGTGGTATTTCCAGAAACGAACGGAGTCTGGGCCGCCATCGGTGGAATTTTGGCGCTGTCTTTGCTTGAACTTGTGCCTCTGCTGGGCCTGCTCGTTCTTGCAGTTGGTTTGACCATCTCCGTAGGCGCTTCGCTGGCCACCCGCTTCGGTTCCCGCGAAGTTGCACTTCCAAAACACGCAGCGCAAGAACTCGAGCCTCAACCTCCTCGCTATCTTTAGACCATCGCCATTCGCCTAGGGTCTAAAGCACGCGGGCGGTCATTGAATCCGGCTTCCTCGCTCTGATAAATGCACTCATGAACTTGCCTTCCACCTCAGCGGCGACCGAATCCGCGTCGATGCCTTGCGCGCTTAGAAATTGCCGTGCGTCTGCAACCTTATAAACTCGCGTCGGTTCGATCGTCACCTCTTCAAACCCGGCCGCGTTTAATTTCGTTATGTATTCAGAATCCTTCAGCGCACCTGCGACGCAACCAACCCAAAGCTCTATATTCCTTCTGATCTCGGCGGGCACGTCGCCCCGCACTACAACATCCGAAACGGCGAATCTCCCGCCAGGCCGCAGCACGCGAAACGCTTCGGCCAGCACTCGATCCTTGTCCGCCGATAGATTAATCACGCAGTTCGAAATCACAACATCCACCGCGTGTTCCGGCAGTGGAATATTCTCTATCTCGCCTTTTAAGAACTCGACATTGTCCACGCCTGCCTTCTTCTGATTCGCGCGCGCAAGAGTCAGCATCTCGTCCGTCATGTCTAACCCGTACGCTTTGCCACCCGGACTCACGCGCTTCGCGGACAGCAATACATCAATCCCGCCGCCGGAACCCAGGTCTAGGACGATTTCGCCCGCCTTCAACTGCGCAAGTGCTGTCGGGTTTCCGCATCCCAGCGAAGCCAGCACCGCTTGCTCTGGAATGCCGGCGGTCTGCTCGGATTGATAGAGATTTCCCGTAATCGGATCGCCGCCACAGCACGCGGGCGATAGCGAACAGCCGCACGATGCAGCGCCGCCGGAGGAAACTCTGCTGGCAGCTTCTCCGTACTTCTCTTTCACTGCCTCTCTGATGTTGTTTGGCTCGCTCATCTTCTTCCCCTTGAACTCAAGAGCGAATCATACTATATTCGCTTAGCCGAATATAGTTCATGCCCAAACCAACTTTCGATCTCATGTTCCGCGCTTTCTCCGACCGCACTCGGCTGCGCATCTTGCACCTGCTTTTGAAAGGCGAAATGTGCGTCTGCGATATCGTGACCATCACACGTGTGCCGCAGCCCAAAGCTTCCCGCCATTTGGCCTACCTGCTCAGAGCCGGTCTGATAGTGAAAAGAAAGCAAGGCCTCTGGGCCTATTATCGGCTCACTTCCGCAGCTTCGCCGTTTCACCGCAGCTTGATCAAATGCCTGAAAGAATGTTTTCGCGACGTTCCCGAACTCGCTGGCGATGTGAAACGCGCGGCGCGAACTTGCTGTCAACCGGGCAAATGTAGATGACACCTATGCCGAATCATTACAACGTTCTGTTTCTGTGCACCGGCAATTCAGCCCGATCCGTCATGGCCGAAGCCATTCTCAACCGCAAAGGCAAGCCCACCTTCACCGCCTACAGCGCCGGAAGTTATCCAACAGGAATTGTCCGTCCCGAAGCTCTGAAGCAATTGCAACTAGCGCAGTTGCCGATCGACGGCGCCCGCAGCAAGAGCTGGAATGAATTCGCAAAGCCCGACGCTCCGAAAATGGACTTCGTATTCACCGTCTGCGACAACGCCGCCAAGGAAGCTTGCCCCATCTGGCCGGGCCAGCCCATGACCGCGCATTGGGGCGTTCCAGATCCCGCCGCCGTAAACGGAACACCAGAAGAGATCGAACGCGCCTTCCGAAACGCCTTCATGATACTGGACCGCAGAATCAGTTTGTTTCTGTGTCTCCCGCTGGCGAGTCTCGACGCTCTGGCCATCAAGAGGGAAGTCGATCGCATCGGCAAACAATGACGCCTACACTCTTGCGCCGTTCCGTCTCAGAATTTCTTGGCACCGGATTTCTAGTGGCAGCCGTGGTCGGCTCCGGCATCACGGGTGAACGCCTGGCCGCCGGAAACATCGCGATCGCACTCCTCGCCAACACGATTGCCACCGGCGCCGCGCTGGTTGCCTTGATTCTTACGTTCGGCCCAATCTCAGGCGCTCATTTCAACCCCGCTGTAACTTTCGTTGACGCGATTGAGCACGGCGTGTCCTGGAAAGACGCTGCCTGCTACGTGCCGGCTCAATGTCTCGGCGGAATAGGCGGTGCGATCGCCGCCCACGTCATGTTTCGACTGCCGCTGATCTCTATTTCACATCACGCGCGAGCCGGCTCCGCTCAGGTCTTCAGTGAATTCGTTGCCACCTTCGGCCTGCTTTCCGTAATCTGGGGTTGCTCGCGCTTCCGCTCCGAAATGATCGCCTTCGCCGTCGGAGCCTACATCACCGCCGCCTATTGGTTCACCGCATCCACGTCATTCGCCAATCCCGCGGTCACAATCGCCCGCAGCCTCAGCGACACCTTCGCCGGCATCCGCCCCAGCGACGTCCCGTGGTTCATCGTCGCCCAGGTTCTCGGAGCCGTCGCCGCCACAATCCTCTTTCGCTGGCTCGTCCCCAACCTGAATCTTCGCGCCAAGCAAGTCCTCCTCGCTCACGGCTCAGAACAGAACCGCTAGAGAGGGCGGGCTTCAACCTCGCGATCTCAAACCCTTCGTTTTTGAGCCTTTTCTCTCGGCTCTTGCCAAAACGGGAAGTACCGGCTTCTGCCGCACCAATAAGCTCACACGCA
>JBAVQA010000060.1:0-5294 GCA_049693595.1 Candidatus Acidiferrales bacterium
GCGCAGCAGGTCAACGCAAAGCTGCTCGTTTACTCGCAAGAGATTTCCGCGCCAGGTCTGGCCATTCCTTCATTGGCGATCGATTCCATATCTGAAGCTATCGCCCGGCATTCCGACACAACCTACCCTTCCCCGCAACTCTCGCGGCAGGATGTCTTGGAGATTGTCTTCACCTCCGGCACAACTTCTGAGCCTCGCGGCGTGGTGATCACCCATGGAAACGTCCTTGCAAACATCGAGCCGCTGGAGCGTGAAATTAAAAAATATCTCCGCTACGAAAGAATCTTTCATCCGCTGCGATTTCTCAACATGCTCCCGCTGAGCCATATTTTCGGCCAGCTACTTGCGTTATTCATACCGCCCATGCTGGGGGCCGGCACTATCTTCCTTGATTCGCTGAGGCCGTCGGAACTATTAGAGGCCGTTCGGCGGGAGCGCGTATCGGTGCTGATCGCTGTGCCGCGCGTAATAGAATCGCTTCAGCGCGAAATCGAACGGCAGTTTGAAAGCGAAGGCCGCATCGAGCAACTCAGGAGTGACATCCTTGCCTCTGAAAAAGAGCATTTTTTCCTGCGCTGGTGGCGGTTTCGGCGAGTCCATCACCGCCTGGGCTGGAAGTTCTGGGCCTTCATTTCCGGCGGTGCGGCGCTGCCGGCGGCAACGGAATCGTTTTGGAACCGGCTCGGTTACGCTGTGATTCAAGGTTACGGCCTGACCGAAACTACTTCGCTCATCAGCTTGAATCATCCGTTTCGATCGGACAAAGGTTCGATTGGCAAACTCTTTCCCGGTTTGGAAATGAAAGTCGATCCGAGCGGGGAAATTCTCGTTCGCGGTGAAAATGTCGCAGCCGGATATTGGAGTGGCCGGCAACTTCAACCTGTCGTCGGCGAAGACGGCTGGTTTCGTACCGGCGATCTCGCGGAAGTGGACGAGCAGGGCCGGCTTTTTTTCAAGGGCCGGCAGAAAAACATGATCGTCACGCCCGCGGGAATGAATATCTATCCGCAAGATCTCGAACGCGCTTTACGTGAACAGGCAGGAGTGAAAGAAAGCGTTGTGATCGGTCTGGAGCGTGACGGCAATGCGGAACCTTGCGCCGTCTTGCTGCTGGAGAACGAGACGGTAGATCCCAGCGTTGCAGTTCAAAACGCAAACAAGTCTCTTGCTGATTTTCAGCGAATACACAAGTGGGTCGTGTGGCCGGAGCCAGATTTTCCCCGCACTCCAACTCAGAAACCGCTTTTGGCACGAATTCGCGAGGTGGCCGAAGCAAAACTTGGCATGCGCGTCGAGGTTCAGAGTTCCAGCGCGTTGGGCGAACTCATCGAGCGCATCACTGGCCGCGCGCACGGTGCTTTGTCCGCCGGCACAACGCTGGACGGCGAATTGAACATGAGCTCGCTCGATCGAGTGGAGCTGATGAGCGCGCTCGAAGGGCGGTATCAAGTCGATTTGAGCGAAACGAAATTCAGCGATGTAAAAACTGTGGCGCAACTCGAACAGCTTCTTCGAAACCCGAGCGCTTCGCGTGCCGAGCAGGTTTACCCACGCTGGGGCCAAAACTGGCTCGTCACTTGGATACGACTGGCAGTCTATTATTTAGTGGTACGGCCAGCGACCTACATTTTGGCCGCTCCCAGAGTGAATGGCCGCGAGAACCTGCGCGGTCTTAGCGGTCCCGTTCTGGTGGTTTCCAATCACGTTACGTACATCGATATTGGATGGATTCTTGCCGCGCTCCCTGCCAGGTTCCGCAATCGCCTTGCAACCGCCATGGACGGCGAACGGCTTGCCGGAATGCGCCACCCTCCGAAAGAAATGAGTCTTTGGGAGCGGATTGTCAAACGCTTGAACTATTTCCTTGTCGTCGCGCTTTTCAACGTCTTTCCACTCCCTAAGGAATCCGGCTTCCGCCGAAGTTTCTCTTTCGCCGGCGATCTTGCCGATAGGAACTGGAACGTTTTGATATTTCCAGAAGGGATCACTACAACTGACGGAAAATTGCTGCCCTTTCAAGCCGGCATCGGTTTGCTCGCAGCACAATTGAATCTACCCGTAGTTCCGATCCGCTTAACCGGCTTGTTTGATCTGCGGCAAGCCGAACGCCGCATCACCCGCCCCGGCCACGTCCGCGTCACCATCGGCAAGCCCGTGCGTTTCCCCGCGGGCCAAGACCCAAACGAAATCGCCCGCGAACTGCAGCGCCGAGTGGCCGAACTAGAATCGGACTAAACCGCACTCGCAGATTTTCACAGCGGGTATGGGATTGCCGAGCGGGTGATGGTGATCCAACGCAGTTCAGTGAACTCGTCCAAAACCGCTTTGCCCCCGAATCGTCCCCAGCCGCTGTCTTTCACGCCGCCGAACGGCATCTGTGGTTCGTCATGAACCGTCGAGCTGTTGATGTGGCACATGCCGGTTTCAAGGCGCTCGGCAATTTTCATCGCTTTGTTGATATCGCGGCTGTAGATCGCGCTGGATAAACCGTACTCCGTATCGTTGGCGATCCGCAAAGCGTCTTCACTATTTTCTGCGATGACAACGGAAACAAGAGGCCCGAACGATTCTTCGGAATAGACGCGCATCTCTTTTCCGACACCATATAGAACGGTAGGAGTGAAACAGGGCCCTGCCGCTTTTCCGCCGCAAAGCAGCTTCGCGCCCTTACTGAGCGCGTCAGCGATAAGCGCTTCCAAGCGGTCGATTGTAGTTTTACTTATGACCGGACCGATCTGCGTATCCGGCTGAAGAGGGTCTCCAACCTTCAGCGTGGTAGTTTTGGCGACAAGTCTCCGCGCGAACTCTGCGGCAATTGACCGCTCGACTACAATCCGCTCGGTGGACATGCAGATCTGCCCCTGATTCATGAATGCGCCGAATTTCGCGGCCGCCACCGCCGAATCGAGATCCGCATCTTCAAGAACGATCAGCGGCACTTTGCCTCCCAGTTCCAGCACCGTCCTCTTCAAATATTTCGCGGCCTTCTCGGCGATGATCCGCCCTACTTTCGTCGAACCCGTAAAATTAATCCTGCGCGTCTTGGGATGCGCTATCAATTCGTCCACCACGTCAGCGGCATCTTTGGGTGCATTCGTAATCACGTTGATGACGCCTTTGGGAAATCCAGCCTGTTGAAGTATTTCTGCGATAGCGAGATGCGTTCCCGGCGACTCCTCCGAGGCTTTAAGTACCACCGTGTTTCCGTAAGCGAGCGGAAGGGCGACGGCTCGCACGCCAAGAATCAGCGGCGCATTCCAGGGCGCTATTCCCACCACGACACCGACGGGCTGTCGCGTTGCCATAGCCACCGTGTCGGGAAGATCCGACGGAATAATTTCTCCGATTAGCCCATACGTTTGCGCAGCAGCTTCGCGCAGCATTCCGGCCGCCAGGATGCAATTAAATATCCCCCAGCCGAAGGTTCCGCCCGTCTCCTCCGTAATCAACCTCGCAATCTCCGGTTGACGGGAGTCCATCACATCAGCCGCTTTCAGAAATAGACTTCGGCGCATTCCGGGAGGCGTAGCGCTCCAAGCGGGAAAAGCCGCGAAGGCAGCCTCAACGGCGCGAGCCGCATCCTGACGCCCAGCCGCGGCCACGCGCGCAATCACTTCGCCCGTGAATGGATTTTTCTTCTCGTATTTTCCGCCATCGGCAGCATCAGTCAGTCCGCCATCGATGAACATTTTTTGGTTGCGTATGGCATTCGCCGGCACTCGTTTCTCCTGGCGCATAGTTGTACCACTAATTTCAATCAATCTTTGGCGCGCCGCATTATATCTTCCGCAAAAAAAATCGATTATCGCACAGCAGGAAATGTTGACGACTTCAGCAGACGGAGTTACGTGGTAAAACTTCCACCGGAAGCTGTTGCTATCCTTGCTCTCGCAGGCTGAAGGAGTGAACGTGGCGCGCAATTCGCGAGGCTACCAAACCGGCCTTGTCGTTCTAGTGTTCTTCACCTGGGGCACGGTATTCCTTGACCGGATGAGCCTCGTCTATCTCGCTCCGTTCATCGCGCCCGATCTTCACCTTTCCCACGGTCAAGTCGGCCTGCTGGTCTCGTCGCTCGCTCTCACCTGGGCGGTATCCTCTTTAATTTTCGGAGCGCTTTCGGACCGCGTAGGCCGGCGCCCGGTGTTGATTCCCGCGGTATTTATATTTTCAATTTTGTCCTGGCTTTCAGGCATCGCTCGATCTTTCGCACAGCTCTTCGTCATCCGCTCGCTGATGGGAGTAGCGGAAGGCCCCACTTGGTCCACAATCACCGCAACCGTGGAAGCGTCTTCCACTCCCGAATCGCGAGGGCGCAACGTCGGCATCGTCGTCAGCGCTGCCGCTCTTGTGGGACTAGCTATTGCTCCGGTTCTGACCACGCAGGTCGCCGCCCGCTACGGGTGGCGCTCCGCTTTCTTCATCGCCGGAGTTCCAGGCGTCATCCTGGGTTTGCTCCTTTGGCGCTACTTGCGAGAACCAAAACCGGCCGACTCACAGACGGGGCACCTCAAACCTTCCCTGAAAGGTTATCTCTCGATCCTGCGGATTCGAAACATATGTCTTTGCTGTATTGCGAGCGCCGGCTTTATGACCTGGCTTTACGTGATGAACGCCTTCGCTCCTCTTTACATCACCGAAGTCTCCAAACACTCCGCTACGTTGGCGGGCTTGGTGATCGGAGCCAGCGGCCTGGGAGCCTTCGTCTGGGGTTGGATTTTCCCGTGGGTCTCCGACCGAGTCGGCCGCAAGCCCACACTTCTTTTCGTAGCGCTTCTTTCCGCCGCCGTGCCTTTAACCTATCAAATATCCTATCTGGTCGCGCATCCATGGCTCATGGCCACCGCCGGTTTCATTGCCAACGGCGGACAAGGAATCGCAGCGCTAACCATCGTCCTAATTCCCACGGAGAGCGCGCCTCCTGAATTCGCCGCCACAGCCATTGGATTGTCCACACTAGTCGGCGAATTATGCGGCGGCACGCTGGCGCCTACCGTTGCCGGCGCTTTCTCCGAACACTATGGTCTCGTCGCTCCGCTCTGGATCGCCGCCGGTGGTGCAATCCTTGTTTTCCTCGCAGCCCTATTCATCCGTGAAACAGCGCCGTCACAGCGTCGCCAACCCTTACGAGCTACGGCCTAACGTGGTGACACGAATCCCTGCACGATGAGCCGGTCGTAGGCAATCGGCAGCCACGATAAAAATTTCCGCTAACCGCAGTTGAAGTACCACCCGCCGTATCGTAATCTAGAAGCACTGCATTTGCATTTCGGAGCGCCCGTAGCTCAGCTGGATAG
>JBAVQA010000061.1:0-5979 GCA_049693595.1 Candidatus Acidiferrales bacterium
GCTTACAGAAAAAGTTCCCAAACCCATGTTGCCGATCGACGGCCGGCCTCTACTGGAGTTGACGATCGACCAATTGAGACGGGCTGGCATTAAGAATGTGAACGTGACTACCCATTATCTTCCTGAAGCCATCTCCGACCATTTCGGCACTGGCGAAACGTTCGGAGTCCGTTTGAATTACTTGCAGGAAGAGCATCCCTTGGGAACAGCCGGTGGAATCAAGTTATTGAAACAATTCGACGCGACAATGCTGGTAATTAACGGAGACATTCTCACGGGTGCGCCGTTCGCTGCCATGCTCGATTACCACCGCGCCTACCGCGCCGATCTCACCGTTGGCGTGAGGAAATACGAGGTCCAAGTCCCTTTCGGTGTCGTCGACTGCGAGGACGTCCACGTAAAAGGATTGCAAGAGAAACCATCTCTCAGCTTCTTCATTAACGCGGGTACTTATCTCATCGAACCTTCGGTTCGCGACTTCATTCCCACAGGGCAACGTTTCGACATGACGGAGCTAATCAATAAACTGATCGAGGCTGGAAGAATCGTCGTAAGCTTTCCAATTATGGAATACTGGCTCGATATGGGGCGGCACGAGGATTACGCCAAGGCCCAACAGGACGTTCGCAACGGAGCATTTTGATATGAAGATCTTGGTTACGGGTGGTGCCGGCTACATCGGTTCAACTCTCGTTCCCCTGCTTTTGAACGCGGGGCACTCGGTGAGGGTCTTGGATAATCTGAACCACGGAGGAGCTCCACTCCTTCCGGCATGGTCGGATCCTGCCTTCGACTTCCGGCACGGCGACATCAGGGACCGTTCGGCGGTAGCGTCTGCTTTATCCGGAATGGAGGCTGTCGTGCATCTCGCCGCGGTTGTCGGCGACCCCGCATGCGCCCGCGATCCTGCATTGGCACGGTCGGTGAACCTCGAGGCATCATTGTCACTCATCGAAGAAAGCCGGCGCTCTGGAGTCCAAAGATTTATTTTCGCCTCTACCTGCAGCAATTACGGCAAGATGAAAGATCCAGATCACTTTGTGGACGAGGAATCCGAATTAAGCCCAGTGTCCCTCTACGCGGAAACGAAAGTAGCTGTTGAAAAGTTCCTGCTGGCCTCTGGCAACGGCCAGGGATGGTCTCCGACACCGCTGCGGTTTGCCACCATTTTCGGGACTTCGCCCAGGATGCGTTTCGATCTAACGGTGAACGAATTCACGATGGAAATGCTGGTTAAGAAACGGCTCGTGGTTTTTGGGGAGCAGTTCTGGCGGCCTTATGTCCATGTACGGGATGCCGCCCGTGCTATCAAGTTGGTTCTCGAATCTGCCTCAGCAAAGGTTGCGGGTCGGGTTTTCAACGTGGGCGCAACGGATCAGAATTTTCAAAAGCAGCAACTGGTCGAGTTGATTCGTCCACACGCACCGGATGCCATCGTTGAATTCGTGCATAAAACCGAAGATCCGCGGGATTATCGGGTTTCGTTCAGCCGCATTAGCGAACAATTGGGATTCCGCATTACGCGCACGGTAGGTGAGGGCATCGCGGAAGTTTCCAGGTTGGTGCGTCAGAATGTGATAAATGACTTTGAAAACCGAAGCTACCGCAACTGATGATCACTGAGAAATCAAAGCCGGAAGCAACTCCGTCTCCCGACCTCATTCCCTTAGCGGTTCCAGCGATTCAGGGAAACGAGTGGCGCTATGTCAAGGAGTGCCTTGATACCAACTGGGTATCTTCGGTCGGCCCCTTTGTGGACCGCTTCGAAAGTGAAATCGCTGCGCGGACCGGCACGCGCTTCGCCGTCGCCACCGTTAATGGGACTGCGGCTCTGCACGTGGCTTTGTTGTTGGCCGGCGTCAAGCCCGACGATGAGGTCCTCGTCTCGACCCTCACCTTTATCGCGCCGGTGAATGCCATTCGCTATGTTGGCGCATGGCCGGTGTTCATTGACGCCGAACCAGATTACTGGCAGATGGATCCATCCCGTGTCGTGGATTTCCTCGAGCGGGGCTGCCACTGGCACAACGGAGCACTTCATAATCGACTTACGGGGCGGCGCGTGTCCGCTATAATTCCCGTTCACATTCTTGGTCATTCAGTGGACCTCGATCCCGTTATCG
The DNA here is from genome assembly GCA_049693595.1 of Candidatus Acidiferrales bacterium. Lineage (GTDB taxonomy): Bacteria > Acidobacteriota > Terriglobia > Acidiferrales > UBA7541 > Palsa-295. The sequence continues at coordinate 2,124 of JBAVQA010000061.1, forward strand.
AAATTGCTCGCAAGTACAACCTTCAGGTGATCGAAGACGCAACAGAGGGCCTCGGCGCAACTTATAAAGGCCGTCCGTTGGGTTCGATCGGGGACCTCGGGTGCTTCAGTTTTAATGGCAATAAGATCATCACTACCGGCGGCGGTGGCATGCTTGTAACCTCAAACGAGGAGTGGGCTCGGAAAGCAAAGTATCTTACCACTCAGGCAAAGGACGATCCGACAGAATATGTCCACTCGGAGATCGGGTACAATTATCGCCTAACGAACCTCCTGGCAGCCATGGGCTGCGCTCAATTGGAACAGTTGGAAGCCTTTAAAGCTGCAAAGCAGCGCGTTGCCAGCAGGTACGCCGAGGGGTTGCAAGGCCTGCCGGGAATTTCGCTAATGAAGGAAGCTTCATGGGCATCCAGTTCCTGGTGGCTGTACACCGTTCTGGTGGACAACGCCGTTTTTGGTACCGATTCCCGGCAGTTAATGCGTTCGCTGAATTCCAAAAAGATTCAGACCAGGCCGCTTTGGCAGCCGATTCATCTGTCTGGAGCGCACAGAGGCAGCAGCGCAACGAAAATGCCAATCGCCGAGAAACTTTACCAGCAAGCCCTCAGCCTCCCCTGTTCGGCAGGTTTAAGCGAGAAGGAACAGAGTAGAGTTATTGAGGAGATCCGGACCATCGCCGCTGGTGCAACTCCCCAAGAAGCGCCGCTATGCGATTAGCAGAGCCTAGGGAAGCAGTCAACACGGAGTTTGAGAATTGCGGGCCGTTCATGCATCAATTGATGGCCCAACTGTTCCCCATCTGTCGAAGCATTACCGGTAATGGTGTGCGTGAAACGCTTCGCATTCTTCAGAGTCTCATCCCACTCCAGCTCTTTGAAGTACCTTCCGGGACAAGAGTTTTCGATTGGACTGTTCCAAAGGAATGGAATATCCGAGACGCGTTCGTCCTCGATCCAACCGGGAGAAAGATCATTGATTTCAAGAAGAGCAACCTGCACGTGCTCGGCTATGCCGCTCCAGTGGACAGGTCCCTCAGCCTTGCGGAACTCCAGGAACATCTGCATTCGCTCGAGGATCAACCAGATGCGATCCCTTGGGTCACCTCGGTTTATGAAGAGCGCTGGGGTTTTTGCCTTGCGCACAACGAGAGAGCAAAACTGCAGGAGGGCACTTATCGTGTTTTCATTGACAGCGAGCTAAAGAAAGGATCGCTTACTTATGGGGAGTTAATCATACCTGGAACTTCCAACAAAGAGATCTTTATCTCCACGTATATTTGCCATCCGTCCATGGCGAACAACGAGTTGTCGGGCCCGGTGGTGACAACCATGCTTGCAAAATGGATTGCCAGCGCGCCACGCCGGTTTACGTACCGCATTATTTTTATTCCCGAGACCATCGGCTCCATCACCTATTTAAGCAGGAATCTCGAGCCCATGAAGAAGAACATCGTAGCCGGGTTTAATTTGACGTGTGTGGGAGATGAGCGTGCTTATTCATACCTTCCTTCACGGAACGGATCCACTCTCGCAGACAAGGTAGCGCTTAACGTCCTGCGGTCCAAGCATCCGGATTTTAGGCAATATTCCTTCCTGGAGCGAGGCAGCGATGAGCGACAGTATTGCAGCCCGGGTGTTGATCTGCCCGTGGTATCGCTCATGCGCACGAAATATCGAGAATTCCCCGAATATCACACCTCGCTCGATAACCTGGTGTTGGTTACGCCAGCCGGGTTGGAAGGAAGTTTTGCCCTGCATAAAGACTGCATCGATTTGCTGGAGCGCAACAGGGTTTACAAAATACGTTGTCTCGGTGAACCCCAGCTAGGGGTGCGTGGATTGTATCCAACCATCGCCACCAAAGAATCGCATCGGCAGGTGATCGATATGTTGAACTTCATCGCTTATGCGGACGGGACCAATGATCTAATCGATATCAGCGATATAATCCAGGTCCCGGTTCGAAATCTCTATCCGATTATTGAGAAGCTCATCGCGGCGGATCTGCTGCAGGAACACTTCACGAATTAATGTGGCAACGAGTTCCTGGTCAAGAAAACCAACCGTCAACAGAGGCACCTTGAAAATACTGTTCATGATGGCGTTGCGGAGCGGATCGAAAGGGGTGAAAGACAAGAACATCCGGCCGCTCGGCGGAATTCCTCTGTTTGCACACGCAGCGAAGGCGGTTCTCGGTTCGCAGGCTTATCGCGCGGGCGGGACGCTGTTGATTAATACGGATTCCAAAGACTATGCGAGAATGGCCAATGAATACGGCGCCATAACTCCATTTATCCGGCCCGAAAGCATGGCAAGGGATAATTCACCGATTCGGGAGGCCATCGACCATACGTTCAATTTCTTGGACGAGAGAGCTGAGACGTTCGATTTGTTTGCCTTGATTCAGGCAACTTCACCGTTTACCACCAGCGCTGATGTCGACCGGGCAGTCTCTGTGCTCAGGAACGAGCCGCACGTCAAGTCGGTCATTTCCGTAACTGAAGTGGACGTTCCCCCAGTTTGGTGCAACACGCTTGACGAGAGGTTGAGCATGAAAGATTTTTTGTCGAAGGAAATTCGCCAGAAGAACAGACAGGAGCTGCCCCATTATTACCGGGTGACCGGGGCGGTTCGGATTGCAAGATGGGTTGATTTCCGAGCCAATAATTATGATTGGTACTTTGATGATTCGAAGGCGGTAATCATTGATCGGGCGCGGTCCATCGACATCGACAGTGAGGAAGACTTTTCTTACGCGGAATTCCTGATGCACAAAAGGAATCCGATCACATGCAATCAGGAATGAACTATCGAGTAGCGATCATCGGAGCCGGGAGAATCGGCGCAATGATGGACGATCCCTGGAGTCCGCACATCTTGACCCATGCGCACGGATACAAGGCCTGCGAAGGGTTTGAAATTGTCGGATTTGTGGATCGGGACCTGGACAAGGCAGAAGCAGCTTCAGCCCGCTGGGGAGGGACCGCCTTTGAGAGCATGGAAGAGTTGTTTGAGACACAGGCCATTGACGTGGTTTCAATATGTCTGCCCGACGACTTCCATTATGCAACATTATTGGCTCTGGCGGAGAAGCCGGTAAAATTCATCTTTCTCGAAAAACCGGCGGTGACGACGGCAGAGGAGGCAGATGTCGTTCGCACTCTTTACGGTGAACTCCCAATAAGAGTGCAGGTGAATTACACTAGGCGGTTTGTGCCGGAAATCAGAAGCATACGCGAAGCCATAAGAAGCGGCAATTACGGCGCCTTCATAACCGGAACGGGCTATTACGGCAAGGGACTGTTGCACAACGGTTCTCACATGGCGGACTTACTGCAGTTTCTGGTGGGCGAAGTGGGCGAGGTGGCAAAGGTCAGTGAAGCGGTAGATTTCTACGACCAGGACCCCAGCGTATCCGCGCTGCTTACCATGTGCTGTGGTGGTGTTTTCTATTTGCGCCATATCGACTCCAGAAAATTTCACGTCTTTGAGTTGGATTTGACCTTCGAAAGGAAACGGATTCGCATCTGCGAACTTGGAACAATCATTGAGGAATATTCCGTCGGTGACAACGGGTTATTCGCGGGGTATCGGACGTTGAACAAGGATGCGGAATACGCGACGGAGCACCCAAAGGCCATGTATCACGCGATTGCTAATATTCGCAACAACTTGGACCGGAACGAACCGCTAGGATGCACGCTGGATGAAGCGCTCGACACGGTTAAAATCTGCTCGAGAATTTTGCGCGGCCGTGCCGAATGAAAGGGAGGAGAATACTGATTTTTTCCCGGGACCCTGGAGGCACGAACGCAATAATGCCACTAATTGAACCATTGCGGGCCTTAGGGAATGAGG
>JBAVQA010000062.1:0-8838 GCA_049693595.1 Candidatus Acidiferrales bacterium
CAGCGCGTCGGCAGCGCAGCGGTCTTAGCCAAAACGCATAAGGAGACTTGGGAATGCGGAAGAAGGTCACGGTAGTCGGCGGCGGCTTCGTCGGGTCCACCACCGCGCAGCGAATTCATGACGCAGGACTCGCAGACGTAGTCCTCACCGACATTTTGGACGGAGTCCCCGCCGGAAAAGCGCTCGACATGGCGGAATCCGCGCCCATCCTCGGCATTGACGTTCACGCCGCCGGTATCTCCACCGCCGGAGGCGATTACAAAGAAACCGCAAACAGCGACATCATCGTGATCACCGCTGGTTTTCCGCGCAAGCCGGGAATGAGCCGCGATGACCTCTTGAAAGCGAATTACGACGTGATTAAGGGCGTCGTCGAGGCGGTTGTAAAACTTTCGCCGAATGCGATTCTAATCATCGTCACGAATCCGCTCGATGCCATGGCGCACGCCGCGCTCAAACTCAGCAAATTCCCCAAAGCGCGCGTCATAGGAATGGCTGGCGTTTTGGATTCCGCGCGCATGAGCACTTTCGTCGCGGCGGAACTCGGTGTCTCGGTCGAAAACGTTCATTCCTTCGTGCTCGGCGGACACGGAGACGACATGGTGCCGCTCCCGCGATATTCCACCGTCGCCGGAATTCCGCTCCCTGCGCTCTTGCCCAAGGAGAAAATTGAAGCCATTGTCACCAGAACGCGAAAAGGCGGCGCGGAAATCGTTAATCTGCTCAAGACCGGCTCCGCTTATTACGCTCCGTCTGCGGCGGTGTTCGAAATGGCGGAAGCAATCTTGAAAGATAAGAAAAAAATCCTACCGTGCGCCGCTTACCTCGAAGGCGAATACGGAGTGACCGGACTGTTTGTCGGCGTTCCAGTGAAGCTCGGCGCAAAAGGCATCGAACAAATTATCGAGATCAAGCTTGAGGCTGAAGAGAAAGCAGCTTTAGACAAGTCCACCGCGTCCGTGCGCGAACTCGTAACCGTGCTCGGCCTCTAGGGTGCCTGGGAAGCGCGATGAAATTATTCGACCGCAAAAATCGCAAGGGCAGCCAATCGCCTGCGGTGGGCGGTACGCCGCAGCCCGCCCGTAGCAATCGCATCCAGCTAGCGCATCGCATCACGAAAGACCTCGAGCACGCCCAGACTCTGGCAACCATGCTGGCGCACAGCCGCGCCGCACGCGTAGTAGAAGTCGCCGACCTGCTGGCCGGAATGTATATCTACGAGTGGGAACGCCTCTCCCAATTCTGGGAAGACCAGGACGAGATCGAAACTTTCCTTCAGCAAATCTGCCGCATCAGCCCGCAGCGCTGGCACCACTGGATTCAGGATTACGACGAGCACCGCCGCGACGAAGAGCCCCGCAAAGTCTGGCAATTGCTGACGGGCGCGAAGGGCCAAGCCCAGCCATCTAGTGATGTGCCCCTCTCCGACTCGGCCGAACTGCAAACTATCTTGCAGCATGCGGAACTGCTCGCACCCGGACGGGACATGGTCGAGGGCCGCGCGATCCCAATCCTCACATGCGAATGCGTCCTCCTCGCCATTGCAAGAACGAAAGACTCGGAAATCGGCCACCGCCTGTTAGCCACCGGATTGAATGTCACCGGCCTGGAACAATCCGCGCGAAACCCCAAACACGCCCCGCGCCACTAGTCTCCTCGCCGCCGAAAAACAATCAGATGATCAATTTTGAAAAAGGACGGCGCGTCGGATTCACAGCATCAGATGATCATCTTGAAGTTGGGCCAAAGAATCGCGAGCGGCGCGCTAGGCTTGCGGCAGATGTAAACGTGGACGCCCTGCTCGGAAGGCATCGCGTGCTCGTCGGTAATCGTCGCCACCAACTGGGCCTCCCCAAACAGCCGCGCATACCGATCCGAGTTTTCTCCAAAAACAATCACGCACTCGCCCGAATAGTTTCGCGGTCCCCACAGAAAATAATTATTGTGCCCGCTGATCGCCTTCGGCAATCCAAGCGCGGTCCCGTAGTAATCAATCGCGCCCGCCTCCCCGTAGTTCCCTGCCAGAATGGCGCAGCCGGATTGCTCCTGCGCCGGCAGCCCGTGATAAATCCGGGCGACGGACGAAGCCATGTTCTCCCACCCGAACATATCTCCATAAAGCTGCGGCAGCGCCACGGTGGGGTCTCGCTCGGTCTTCACGCCGCGGGCATACGGCAATACCTCGGAGTAGTGGATAAAAGTATTCACCGGCAACAGCGGTACCCCGAACGGCAGCGTGATCAATCCCGCAATCACAATCACCGCGCAATATGCCGATGCCAGCCATCGCCGCCGCTGCGCGCCGAAAAAGAGTTGTTCCAGCGCGACGCCTCCGGACGCCATCAGAATCGGATAAATCGGCAATGCGTAATAAGACTTTCCGTGCAGGACAATAAAAACAATCATCACGATGAAATATGCCCAGCCGAGAAAACGAAACCGCTTACCTTCTGGCGCGGCGAAAAACCACACGAGCCCGGCGAACCATACCGGCAATTCAATCGGCTGCAGAAACAGTACCTGGTCGGCGAAAAATCGCAGAGGCCCGATCTCCACGTTCTTAAATTCTTGCGCGTTGCGCACCACAAGAATTTGCGGCCAGCCGTTGCGCGCCTCCCAGATGAGATTGGGAAGAAACATGGCGAGCGCGATAGCTCCGCCAATCCAAACCCATCCCGAACGGAACAGGTGTCCTTTGCCGGAGACTAAAAGCCCGGCCACGAGCGCGAAACCGAAAACGAGCATGGTGTGTTTGTTTTCCAGGCCGAGGCCGGCGATCGCGCCAACCGCAAGCCACAGCTTCGGAGACGCTCCCTTCACGATGCGAATCGCAATCCACGCGCACAAAACCCAAAACAGCGGCTCGAACGCGTTCATCGAAAGAAAGCTGTCGAATGCGAGATACGCGGGCGCAAACAGGATTGCCAGAGCGGCGACGAATTGCGCGAACAATCCGCCGCCGAGTTCACACGCGATCCAACCAGTGAGGAAAACCACAGCAGCCCCGGCCAGTGCAGGCAGAAGACGAACCGCAAAAAGCGAATTGCCGAACGCGTGGCGTGCGAACCACGCGATCAACGCGATAAGCGGCGGTTGGTCAATATAGCCCCACGCCAAATGCTCGCCGCAAGCCATGTAATACAGCTCGTCGCGGAAAAAGCCGTAATGATTGATGCCCGCGAATTGAATCAGCAGCTTGGCAAGCGCGAGGGATAACAGCAGGACGATGCTAGCGCGCGCAGATTCACGCGCCATCACGCGGTCGATTGCGGAACCGGCGCCTTCCAGTGAAGTCATCTGCTAAGTGCGGACTGCTCCCCGGCAATAAATTAAGCGGGGGTAGAAATTGTAGCGGACTTGATGCTGTCGAGCTTCGGAAAATTCTTATCCAGGTAGGCTTTGCCCTGGTTCGTGATTTGCCCCTGGTCCGGAGATTCGCCGTACCCGCTGTGAATTTTCTGAACCACGTCCATGCCCTTGGTTACTTGACCAAACGGAGAGAATCCCATGGAATCCAGTTGCCCGTTGTTGCCGAGGTTGATGAAAAGCTGAGTCGTCCGCGTGTTTTTTCCCGCGGTCGCGAACGTGAGATACCCCGGGCGATTGCTTTGCGTCACGGGATCGTCGTTGATCTTCGCATCTCTCCATGCTTTGTTGACGGTCGGATCGGCGCCGAGGCCGAATTGGACCACGAAGCCCGGTATCACGCGGAAGAAACTCGCATCGTCATAATATCCGGCCTTCACCAGATTATAAAAACGGTCCGAACCGATCGGCGCCCACGCGCGATTCACACGCACGACGAAATCGCCTTTCGTGGTGGTAAACGTCACGTCGTACAATTCCGGCGCTTTTTCATTTAGTGTTTCGGGCTTCAGCAAACCTGGATTCGTGGTCATTAGTTTTGTCCCCGGGGCCTTTGTTAAATGAAACCTGTGAAAAGCTGGTTCAACTGTTTCTTGGATTTTTCGCGGAACGAGTATAACTTGCCCCGGCGCCATTCGCTACGTTCGCGGCAAGTTCAACGAGCGCCGCGTAAGCCTATGGACGCGAGAACCCGCTACTGCGCAGGAGGCGCTGCCTTATGAGTCGCGCTCGGAGCAGGAACCGGCGACGTAATCTTCGCCGACTTGATGCTGTCAAGCTTCGGGAAATTCTTTTCGAGATAGGCGTTGCCCCGATTCGTGATTTCGTCTTGATGGCCGGTGGGCGCGTCAGCGTAGCCACCGTAGAGGTTCTTGACGACGTCCATCCCAGAGGTGATCTGTCCAAATGGAGCGAAGCCCTGACCGCTGTGGTCGAGTCCGGCATTGTTGCCCAGGTTGATGAAAACCTGCGTCGAGCGCGAGTTCGGACTTCCCGTTTGAGCGAACGTAATCGTGCCCTCAGCGTTGGTCTGCGTATTCGGATCGTCCTTGATGTTGGCGCTCTCCCACGCTTTATTGACAGCCGGGCTCCCAGTCAGTCCGAACTGGACTACGAAGCCGGGAACAACGCGAAAAAATTCTACGCCACTGAAGTATCCGTGCTTGACGAGATTGTAAAAACGGTCAGCTTCATTCGGAGCCCACGACCGCGTGACCTGCACGACGAAATCGCCTTTGGTGGTCGTAAATGTGGCTTCGTAAACGTCCGGCGCTTTGGCATTGAGTGTTGCCGGGTGCAACAGCCCAGGATCTGCAGCGGAGTGCGCAGCGGGCTTTGGCGCTGCAGATTGACCTTGGGCCGCGAGCGGCCGCGGAGCAAAACAGGCAATCAAACAAGCGAGCAAGCAAACGCTAAACCACGAAGCAAAATGTTTCACCGCTTTTCTCCCATTTTTTTCGAGGCGGCTTCCACTTCCTGCATCACGCGAAGCGTGTTGCCACCCAGGATTTTCTTAATGTCGCTTTCGGAGTAACCTTTCTCCAACAATGCGTTCGTGATTTGCGGCAGGTGCGAAGCGTCTTCCATCCCGTAAGGCATGTCGGCGCCATCAAAATCAGAGCCGAGCCCCACGTGATCCGCGCCCACGAGTTTAACAGCATGATCGATGTGGTCGATTATTTTCGTCCAATCCACGCGCGGCAATCTCCCCTGCGCCACATACTCTCGCACCAGCTTATCCGCCTCGATTAACTGGCAGGCTTCGTCATCCCCGCAACGTTTTTTTGTTTCCACTTCGACGGCCTTGAAGATCTCGGGGTTGGCCTTTGCTGCGGTCGCATAATCCTGACTGAGGAATCCGACGTGGTAATTGATCTGGATCACTCCGCCTTTTGCGGCCAGCGCCTTGATCATGTCGTCGGTCATATTGCGCGGCATGTCATCGAGCGCCCGGCACGACGAATGCGAAGCGAGCACCGGCGCCTGGCTGGTGGCCAGCACGTCGTAAAAAGTTTTGTCCGCTATGTGCGAAACGTCCACCATCATGCCGACGCGATTCATCTCCAGCACAACCTGCTTGCCGAAATCGGTGAGTCCGTTGTGCGCCGGCTTGTCCGTGGAAGAATCCGCCCAGTTGGTGTTGACCATGTGCGTGAGCGTCATATAGCGAACGCCGAGCGTGGCAAATTTGTCCACATTTTTCAGGTCGTCGTTGATCATGTGCCCGCCCTCGACGCCCATCAGCACCGCGATCTTGTGCGCGGCAAAGGCGCTGCGGACTTCCGCCGCAGTGGTGGCAAGCATCAGGTCATTCGGATGCAGACCGATCTGACGGCGAACCGCTTCAATTTGTTCCAGCGCGCGCTGAACCGCTGTGGGCCCGGTCACGCTCCCGGGTATGTAGATGGAGAAAAAGATCGCGTCGAGGCCGCCTTCGCGCATGCGCGGAATGTCGATGCTGCCGTCCGTGTGGCGCGCGCCGAGATCGAATTTGGGGTCGAGCAGGCGCTGCGTGGTGTCGTCGTGTGTGTCCACAACGATCGAGCCGAAATGCAGGTCGCGCGCCTTCTGTGAGATGGGTTGCGATTGTGGCTGAACAGCGAGCAATGGCAGAATACCTCCAAGCGAGAAGCAGAATAAGAACAAACCGAAACGAGCCATTTGACTCCTCAGTTCAGCTTCGGATTCTACGACACGCTGTTGAGAAACGGAACGGAGATTCGACTCGATGTGTTTGATTCACAGCACGGTACAAGAGCAAAAACAAAAGAGCCGGCGAGACGCCCTTCGGTTTCGCTCAGGATAAACCGGCGCTACGAACCCCGCAACCAGGACTTCACTGCGTGCACCAATACTTGGCCATTCACCGCGGCAAGCGATTCAGTGAGGGGAATTCCTTTGGGGCAAGCCTTCACGCAATTCTGCGCGTTGTCGCAATCGGCGATGCCGCCGGGCAACATGAGCGCGTCGAGGCGTTCTGCGGAATGCATCGCACCGGTCGGGTGCATGTTGAAGAGGCGAACCTGGCTGACGATAGCGGCGCCAACGAATGGATCGCGCTGGTTAACCTTAGGACAAACCTCTAGACAATTTCCGCAAGTGATGCAACGCGAAAGCGGATAGCCTTTTTCCTGAACCGCGGGGGCCATGCGCGGGCCTTCACCTATATCGTATGTGCCATCGATCGGAATCCAGCAGTGCGTGCGCTTCAGGTCTTCGAACATTTTCGAACGGTCAACCACGAGGTCGCGCACCAGCGGAAATTTTGTGAGCGGCTCCAAGCGAATCGGCTTTTCGAGTTCGTCCACCAGAGCGGTGCAAGCCTGCCGCGCAGTCCCGTTGATGAGCATAGCGCAAGCGCCGCAGACTTCTTCCAGACAGTTAGCATCGTAGCTGACAGGAGTGGACTCGACGCCGCTTCGCGTGAACGGCTTTTCGGCGATGTCGCGCAAGCAGATGATCACGTTCATGTGCGGACGGTAGCGCAATTCGTATTCTTCCCAGCGCACGGATTCGTCCGGGCGCTGCTGGCGCTTGATACGAACGATAAAAGTTTTGTCTGGCATAGTGCCTCGTTAAAACCTCGCTACGCCTTCGCCGTGTACTTGCGCTCGCGCAACGGCAGCAGCGAAGTGTCAATCGGCTCGTATTCGAGCTGGATGTTGCCGTCGTTATAGCTGGCCTTCGTGGTTTTCAGCCAGTTGGCATCATCGCGTTCCGGAAAATCGGGCTTGTAATGCGCGCCGCGAGTTTCGTTGCGCGCGAGCGCGCCCATGGTGATTACGCGGGCAAGGATCAACATGTTGCCCAGCTCGCGGACAAAATTCAGTGTTTGGTTGGCCCACTGTGTGCGGTCTTGCAAATTGATGCGCGTAAAGCGGGCGCTAAGCTCGTCGAGCTTCGCAAGGGTTTTTTCTAAATTGGCGTTGTAGCGGATAACCGTGACGTGCTCGGTCATAATGTCGCCCATCTCGCGCCATATCGTCAGCGGATTTTCGGTTCCCTTGTGCTGATTCAGCAGGGCATCCGTGATGTCTTGCTGCCGGACGCGTTCGCGCTCAAAAACCGCCGGCGAAGTGTTCTCGCAGCCGCTCTCAAGGCCATGCGAATAACGGACCGCCGCGGGCCCCGCAAGCATGCCACCGTAAATACAGGAGACCAGCGAATTCGCGCCCAGCCTGTTCGCGCCGTGATACTGATACTCGCATTCCCCCGCAGCGTAAATTCCGTCAACGTTGGTGGCTTGATTTTCATTGTCCACCCACAAACCGCCCATAGTGTAGTGCATCGCGGGAAAGACTTTCATGGGCTCTTCGCGGGGATCGACTCCCACAAATTTTTCATAAATCTCAAGAATGCCTTCGAGTTTGCGGTCCAGCGTTTCGCGGGGAATGTGGGTGACGTCGAGATAAACCGCCGGCTCGCCAACGAGCCCCATTTTCATTTCGAAAACAATTTTGTGAATTGCGCGGGTGGCCACGTCGCGCGGCACCAGATTGCCGTACTTCGGATACCACTCTTCCAGAAAATACCAGCGCTCACTCTCAGGAATCGATTTCGGATCGCGACTGTCGCCCGCCTTCTTCGGAACCCATACGCGTCCGCCCTCGCCACGCGCCGATTCCGACATCAACCGCAGCTTGTCATTACCCGGAATCGAAGTGGGATGCACCTGAATAAATTCCCCGTTCGCGTAATAGCAACCTTGCTGATACAAGGCCGACTGCGCCGATCCCGTACACACCACCGAATTGGTCGACTTGCCAAAAATTGCTCCCATGCCGCCGGTCGCAATAATGATGGCATCGGCCGGAAAGGTTTTAACTTCCATACTGCGCAAATCCATCGCGCAAATCCCGCGGCACACGCGGTTTCCATCGAGCACCGCCGATAGAAATTCCCAGTGCTCGTACTTCTTTACCTTGCCCTCGGATTCATACCGCCGCACCTGCTCATCGAGCGCATAGAGAAGTTGCTGTCCGGTCGTGGCACCGGCAAATGCAGTGCGGTTGTACAAAGTCCCACCGAAACGCCGGAAATCCAGCAAACCCTCCGGAGTGCGATTGAAGGTAACACCCATGCGGTCCAGCAGATCGATAATTCCCGGCGCCGCCTCGCACATATCTTTCACCGGAGGCTGATTCGCCAGAAAATCTCCGCCGTAAACCGTGTCGTCAAAGTGTTGCCAGGTGGAATCGCCTTCGCCCTTCAGATTCTTCGCCGCGTTGATTCCGCCCTGCGCGCACACCGAATGCGAACGCTTCACCGGCACAATCGAAAACAGATCGACGCTGGCGCCCATCTCGGCAATCTTGATCACCGCCGAAAGCCCCGCAAGCCCGCCCCCAATCACAATAATTTTCGCAGCTGCCATGTTCACTTCACCGGCTTTCCGTAAGCGGCCGTCGCGTGGTCACCCGTCGGGCTGCCCTGCATTGCAGGCGTGCCCGGCTCCGCGGCGGGTTGCGGGAA
>JBAVQA010000063.1:0-5079 GCA_049693595.1 Candidatus Acidiferrales bacterium
CGCCGTCCGCCTCTACGCCCAAATCAACGACCAAGGCCAGTGGACCCCTCCCGTCCGCCGCCACATCGTCGAACACCGTTACGTAGACCAGCGCAGCACCGATCTCGCCTCTACTCCGGCTCCCGTACCTCAGAAGGATGGCTTGCCGTTGCCCGTTACCTCCGCCGCGCACTCTGCGGCGCCATCGGCGGAAGCCCGTAAAAATTCCGATCCTGTAAACGCGACAGGCGGCCTCCAGCCTGTCGCTACCATCACCGCGGGTTGTGCGGTGCCCTTTGGCGCAAGCTCTGAAAAATTCCCTGCCGTGTCCGTCGCCTCAATAAGTTGTGCCTCAGATCTACCCGTTTCTAATCGAGAACACGTGGAATTAGAACATGCTCCAACTCACTGAAAACAAAAGACAGAGACCCGTTCTAATCGAGAACTTTGAACCAACTGCTTGCGCAGATAAAACAGCGCAAAAGGTAGAAACGCGAACGCGCGTTTCTACAATGGGCACGCACAAACGAAGACATCGCGCGGGTGAACCAGCGCGAAAGGTGGAACGGCGAAGACTCTGCGCGTGTGAAGCTGCTTGCACGCCGGGGCGTGGCCTAAAGGAATTCGTTCGGGCCTTGAGTCTCACAACCACTTTTAGAATCAGTCGCGTCCTGTGCTGGAATACACGGATTGATGTATGGATTCGGGGAGGGTGGGCATGGTCTGCTACTATCCGCGTCGCGCCGGGTTTCTTAACCAGGCCCGGCTTTCAGAGCGCGGTGAATTGCGCGGTATTGAGCCGCTCGGTCCGCGAAGCCTGCAGCAGCAAAGCTGGAGCGGGCAAGCGAAGGATCGTCGGCCAGGAGGGTGAGCAATGCGTTTTGCTTTAGTGGTTCGTTCGATGCTGGTGGCAATACTATTGATCGGAGTGCTGTCCGTGTCGGGGGCGCTGCAGGCGCAGGTCCGCGTGGCGATCAGGGTCGGGCCGCCTGCGATACCGGTTTACGAGCAGCCAATTTGTCCCGGCGACGGCTACTTCTGGACTCCCGGGTACTGGGATTATGACTACGATGCTTCCGACTATTATTGGGTGCCCGGCACGTGGGTAGAACCGCCGGAAGTGGGCTTCCTGTGGACACCGGGCTGGTGGGGCTGGAACGACGGCGCTTTCGTTTTCACCGCCGGATTTTGGGGGCCGACGATTGGTTTTTATGGCGGGATTAACTACGGCTTCGGATATTTCGGCTACGGCTTCTATGGCGGACGTTGGGAAGGCGGGCATTTCTTCTACAACACGTCGGTTTGGCATGTGGGCGGCGGCTTTCACAACGTTTACAACGAGCATGTGGACATAAGGAACGATTCGCACGTGAGCTTCAACGGGCACGGCGGAATCGACGCGCGTCCGACGCGGGAAGAAGAAGCTGCCGCGCGCGGACGTCACGTTGGGCCGGTGGCGGCTCAGACGCAGCATATGGAAGCTGCTCGCTCAGACCCACAGCAGCGCGCATCGTTCAACCACGGCCGGCCGGGAGTAATGGCAACCGCTCGGCCTGGAGATTTCAAGGGCAATGGCGTGGTGAGAGGCGGAGAAGAGGGCCGCGAGGAAAACGGCGGCGGTCGATCGGCGGTTCATCCGAAGGATCTGCCGGCAGTACAACGCCCGGCGGCTCCGAACACGGGAGACGCAAAGCGGGATCAGAAATACCAGAAAGAACAGGACAAGTTGGCAGCAAATCAGCAAAAAGAGCGGGACAATCTGCAGAAGCGGCAGGACAAGGAACACGAGCAGTTGACGAAACAGAAGGCAGATAACGCCAGAACGCAGCAGCTGGAGGAGAAGCACTCGCAGCAGACTCAGCAATTGCAGCAAAGGCACACGCAGCAGACGCAGCAAATGCAGCAGAGGCAATCGGCCGCTCCGCATTCGTCTGGCGGCAGGCCGAGGTAGTATTTTCGTTGAAAGCGCACCGGGCGGCGGAGCGTCTGCCGCCCGGCGGAGGCCTAAACGGATCTTCGGCTACGGTGGCTACGGCGCGTCAGTCGTTTCCTGCAGTCGAGCTGGCGCCGAGGGATTGGAGCAGAGCCGTTCCATCGGGAGTGCCGAGGCCGGTGCAACCATCCCAGCCTGGACCAGCGGAGTACGTGCCATTGCTGCCGCTGGTGATGTCGTGAAACGTCGCCGCGCTTTTCGCCGCGTATAACATCGGATTGATAAAGCCTACATTTTTGCCGAGCGACTGATTGATCCTCGCCAGCAATCCAGCCCACAGTGGCGCCACAGCGCTCGTTCCGCCGATGACGGTTGCGCTTCCATCGACGACGACGTTGTAGCCAGTGCGCGGATCTGCGTCGCCTGAAACGTCCGGCACGCCGCGGCCAACAAAACCAGTTGGCGATTTCGGGACGTTGGCCTGCTGCTGATACGTTGGAATGGCGAAGAATCCGCTGACTCCGCCGCCGGTTGCGCCTTCTCCGCTGGCAAGTTCATTCCACACTACTTCGCCGGAGATCTTGGTGCCGGATAAAGTCAGCATGGTGCCGCCACAACCAAGGACGTACGGGCTCGACGAAGGGAAATCGACTGTGGGTTGGTTGTTCGCGGAACCATCTGTCGAGCCGTTGTCTCCGGAAGCGGCGAGGACAGTTACGCCCATGGTAGCGGCGTCCTGGCAAGCCGCGCTGAAAGAATTCATGGCTTGCTGGGTCCATGAACTTTCCGGACCGCCCCAACTGATGGAGATGATCGAAGGGCGATTGGTGGCGTCATGGACGGCGGTGGTGAGAGCGTCCAGGAAGCCCTTGTCGGTATTGGTGGTGAAATATACGGCGAGTTGCGCTGCGGGAGCCACGGCTCCGACAACCTCGATATCGAGTTCAACCTCGCCGTCCGGGCCATCCGGATCGCCGGTCGGAGAGTTCGCGCCGCCATCGACGGGAATAGCCGTAATCTTCGGCGGAGAAATTTTGAGGCCGCTAAAATATTGGGTGAGGTCCGCGGGTTTATATCCTCCGCCTAATTCCAGGATGGCCACGCATTGGCCCGTTCCGTCCGTTCCCGCGGGAAAATTGTAAGCCTGCGCCACTTCGAGCGCGGAATAGGAAGCGCCCACGGAGTGAGCGCGCACGCCGCCCGTCGCATCCTTGCGACGACGGAAGTGGGGCTGAGCCTGTGGGCGGTTGTCGAGGCCGAAGACACCTTCGATAATGCCATCGAGGTC
This sequence comes from Candidatus Acidiferrales bacterium, assembly GCA_049693595.1. Taxonomy (GTDB): domain Bacteria; phylum Acidobacteriota; class Terriglobia; order Acidiferrales; family UBA7541; genus Palsa-295. The sequence goes on from JBAVQA010000063.1 coordinate 3,201, forward strand.
GGCAGGAATTTGAATTGTGCCGGTGCGGCCGCGATAGGTCACCTTTTCGGATTGATAACGGTTGAGTTGCACGCCGAATGCTTTGCTTAGCGCTTGTGCGGTGCCGGCCAGGAACACAGAACGGCGGTCCGCGCGTTCGGAAACGACTTCGAGACCGTAGCGTGTCGCAAACGCGCGAATCTTAGCGATGTCGTCCGCACTCGCCCCGTGCGCAGCAGTAAACGCTTCGCGAGAGAGGTGGACACGATTGCTCGGGGGAGTGGCCCCTAAACGGTCCATCGAAGGAAACGCGGATGGTGCGGAAGCACGGCGAAGAATAACGGTTACCTCGATTCGCTGGTTTGGGTCCGCAGGTCCGACGTTGTGCGCGCCCGGCATTTCAGCACGAGCGCTATTTTTTAATTCGACGCATTTCTCTTGATTTTCCATAACATCCTCCGTGAAGCTCTTAAGGCTATTACCGCATGGTACAGTACGCGATGATATATCACTTTGCGGTAGCAAGTGCACTCTGGTAAAAAGCCGTACGAATCCCTGCGATTAGTACCTAATTTTTGGCGGCTGTTCCCCGGAGGTGGGCGGCGGGACGGCAGTCTGAGGGCAATTATACTCGCGCCTCGAAGAGCTTGCCGCGTTAGATGAAATTTCCTTGCGACCTCTGTTGCATGCAAGAGATCGGGGGCAACATTCTTTTGCGGTTTGTTCCTCGGCCTAATCCCGATAAACTTCCAGCTATCGATTTCATTCGGCAAGTTTTTTCTTTCCGGGCCGATCCGGCAAAGTCATTGCGGGACGCGAAATTATGCTGAAGCGCCTGTTCGTCCACTACATTGCGGAAGAAGCTCGGCCTATGTTGCGCCTGGCCATGCCATTGGTCTGCGCCGAACTGGGCTGGATGACCATGGGCATCGTGGACACGATGATGGTGGGGCGCCAGGCGAACAGCGCGGTGGCGATCGGCGCGGTCAGCCTGGGAGGTATTCTCTACATCGCTATCGCGATTTTCGGCACCGGTTTGATGCTGGGTCTGGACACGCTGGTGTCGCACGCTTACGGCGCCGGTGATCTGGAAGAGTGCCATCGCGTGCTGGTGAACGGTGTGTATCTTAGCTTGGGAATATCTCCTGTTCTGATGGGTCTCGTCATGTTGTTCGGACCGATTATGCGCTCGCTCAACATTCAAAGCAGCGTCCTGAATCAGGCGGTTCCGTATCTGCACGCCCTGAATTGGTCCACGCTTCCGCTGCTGCTTTATTTTGTGTTTCGACGCTACCTGCAAGGAATGGATCAGGCCAAGCCGGTGATGTTCGCGCTGGTCTCGGCGAACCTGGTAAATCTGGCAGGAAACTGGATGTTGATTTATGGCCATCTGGGGTTGCGGGCCATGGGCACGGTGGGTTCCGGATGGTCCACATGCATCGCGCGGATTTATATGATGGGCGTGCTGCTCGTGTATTGCGTCTATTACGATCGCCGCTACAAAACCGGTTTGCGCGATACTCGCCGATCTCCGGATTTTTTCCGTATCTGGCGCCTCGTACAATTAGGCTTGCCGGCCGCCACGCAATTCGGGATGGAAGTGGGAGTTTTCGCGGTGGCTACAGCGATGATCGCCAAGCTGGGCCCGGTACCACTCGCGAGCCATCAGGTTGCTCTGAACACAGTGAGTTTTACGTATATGGTTCCGCTCGGACTCAGCGCGGCCGCCGCAGTCCGGGTGGGACAAGCGCTAGGGCGCGGCGACCCGCACGGCGCGAGTCGCGCGGGATGGACCGCGATGGTACTCGGCACCGGCTTCATGGGAATCATGACCATCGTTTTTCTGGTGGTGCCGCAGTACATAGTCCGGATTTATACACCCGACCCCGCGGTCCTTGGC
>JBAVQA010000064.1:0-17012 GCA_049693595.1 Candidatus Acidiferrales bacterium
GTTTTTCGTCCGTCCAGGCTTCGTAGAGCTTGGTCATAGGCACGCTTAGCGTGCGGCTTCCGGATGCTGCAAATTCGCCGTCGCACTTCTGGAATTTTTCGCGGATGCCGCGCGCGTGCTCGTAATCGACTGCGACCATCTGGCACCACCAAGGCCCTACTTTTTGCTCGTCGCGAAGGTAAGCGGAAATTTCCTTGTGTGGCCATTTTTTCGCGCCAGCTTGGTCCAAGATTTTGAACCACTCGGCCCAGGTTTTGCCGGTTCTGTCTTTCACCGCTTCGTCGCTCATCCGCTTTGATTCCCGCGGTTTTCTCATCGCAACGATCTCCTTCTCATTTATCTCTTCAGTCCTCAAAAAACTCAAGTCCAGAACCCGATTCTATTTTTGCTGCTCTGCCGTGGACCAATTCACCGCGGAGCCGTATTCATAAATGAGCTGAGCGCCGCGGTCGGCTCCGAATATAACTAATACTGCGAGGATGCTCAGGCCGAGCAGCATAATTTTTCTCAATTGATCGGTAAAGTTCTGCCGTACCGAAAAAGCAAAAATGCAAAGGGCGAGCCCGAGACTTGTCGACACGAGCATCAATGCCTGATGGATTCCCACCACGCGCTGGGCAACTCCCGGAGGAACAGAGTTTTCCGCAGCGAGGCCCGTCAAGGCCGCCACAACCGCAGCCAGCGTGCCGAGGTAGAGCATCCTAGAGGCGGTGCGCTGCATTTCGTCACTCGCGCGCCAAACAGCGAGCAATTCAAACAACAGCGCGCCGAACCAAAAGACGATGGGAAAATGCACGAATATTGGGTGATAGTTCAGCGCTGCTTTTAGACCCGGAAGCATCGAGCGGTACCTCCTGCTTCGTTAGAACCGCTATTTGAGAGCGCATTATGTGTCAGCATCCGCGTTAGGTAAATAGGTGTATGATTCGCCGCGATCGGGCCCTGAAGGAGCTTTATAAGATGAAACGCTTTGTTCTACTGCTCTGCGTTCTCGTGGCGCTGGTCGGGGTCGTCGCTATCATTGGTTCGTTGCTGCCGAAGGAGCACACCGCTACGCGCGCGGCGCTATTTCATCAGCCGCCGGAAGCAATCTGGAGCGCCATCACCGATTCCTCGAAGTTTCCCGAATGGCGTAAGAGCGTGAGGGGCGTAGAAACGCTGCCTGCGGTAAACGGCAAACCATCGTGGCGCGAATTCGACAAGTACGATCACTCCATTCCTTACGAGGTTGTTGAATCGACGCCTCCGCAGCATCTCACCACGCGAATTGCCGATCCGGACTTGCCCTTTGGAGGGACCTGGACATACGAGATCACTCCGCAGGCGAATGGCAGCACAGTGCTACGCATCACTGAAAATGGCGAGATTCGCAATGTGTTCTTTCGTTTCGTATCTCGCTTTTTCATGGGATACACGAAAACGATGGAAGAGTATCTCAACGCGTTAGGCGAGAAGTTCGGCGAAAAGACGACCCTGGAAAACTAGGCGATGGCGCCGAAACCGCTATCCAAAATACGGCTTCCTGAGCGAGATTACTCGTACCGCGCCCTGATTGATAAGCTCGGAGTGAAGGCGGGCCAGCGCATCGCAATCCTGGGCGTGGAGGATACAGAATTCCTGAAAGATCTAGCGGACAGAGTTCCGGAATATTCACGCGGGAATCGCATCGCTAATGCGGATCTGATTTTCTTCTCGGCGGAAGCTCAGCAAGACCTCTCGCAGTTAAAATCTCTCTCTGGTTCGATTTGCAAGTCGGGTGGCATCTGGGTTGTGTATCCGAGGGGCCAAAAACACATCCGCGAAATCGATGTAATCAACGCCGGGAAATCCGCCGGGCTCACCGACAACAAAGTTTGCCGCTTCTCGGACACCCACACTGCCCTCCGCTTTGTGATTCCTCTGGCCAAACGCTAAGCACTTCGTTCCAGCAAGTCTCTCCATGGGCGGATTAGATCGCGGTCCGTGCGCTATTCCAGCATTGCTACGAGGAATACGAAGGGGAAATTTCCGCTACTTCGCTCCCGCAGCGCCTTATCATGTTCCTATGACGCTTAGGCTGGACGTTCGCAAGTTGACGGTGGAATTGCCGACTCAGACTGGCTGGGTGCGGCCGGTGAACGAGGTGTCTTTCGCACTCGGCGAAGGTGAAACATTGGGCATCGTCGGGGAATCGGGCTCGGGCAAGACCATGCTTTCGCTGGCTCTGATGGGCCTGGAACCCGCGGGAGCGCGGCGGAAAGGCGAAGCATGGCTGCACGAACGCGACGGCGCTGCGGATGCGCGCGGAATCAATCTTCTGACTGCGCTGCCTGATGAAATGCGCGCACTGCGCGGCCGCGAAATGGCAATGATTTTTCAGGAGCCGATGACGGCGCTCAATCCCGTGATGCGCGTAGGCGCGCAGATCGAAGAAGCGATTAGCGTCCACGAAAACGGCGCAAATAAAGTCGAGATTCACCGCCGCGCAATGCGAGCGCTCGAACAGGCCGCGTTATCCGGGCCGGAACTTCGCGCGCGGCAATATCCGCATCAACTTTCGGGCGGCCTGCGGCAGCGTGTGATGATAGCGATGGCCTTGGCCGCCGGTCCCGGAATTTTAATCGCCGACGAGCCCGCGACTGCGCTCGACGTCACGGTGCAAAAACAAATTCTTGAATTGCTGGACAAGTTGCGCAAGGAGCTTCAGCTTTCGCTGCTTTTTATTACCCATGACCTCGGAGTGGTTGCGCAGGTCGCCGACAGGATTATCGTGATGTATGCGGGCCGGATTGTGGAGGATGGCCCGACGATGGAAGTGCTGCGCCGGCCGCGCCATCCGTATACGGAAGGCCTGCTGCGGGCTGCCCCTCGTCTCGAGCGCGGCAATCTGATTCCGATCCCCGGCACGGTTCCGGCACTGAACGCGTTACCACCGGGCTGCGCCTTCGCACCGCGGTGTCCCTTCCATGTGGCTGAGTGTGACGCCGCGATGCCGGAGCTTCGGCCGGCAAGTAGAAATCATAGCGCGAGGTGTATTCTTGTCCCATGTGCGCAGCCAACGATAGCGAACTGAAAGCGCTCGTGCGCGAACGATTCACGCGCACAGCCGAAGTTTTCGGCGACTATGCCGTCGCGCATCGTGTGACCGAAGCGGAGCGGCTGGCGCGCATGGTGTCAGCGGGTCCGAACGACCGCGCGGTCGATCTGGCCTGCGGCCCTGGAACTCTTGCGCTGCGTTTTGCGCGCCACGTGCGATGGATCTGCGCGCTCGACCTTACTCCCGCGATTCTCGCACTCGCACGCAACAACGCAAAAAAGGATGGACTCGCGAATCTTGTTTGCGCCCTCGGCGATGCGCAGGCTTTGCCGTTGGGGGACGCCTCGCTCGACATCGCCGTCACCAGCTACAGCTTGCACCACATTTCGGATCCAGCGAAGGTGGTGAAAGAAATGGCCCGTGTAGTAAAACCCGGTGGCCGCGTGGGTGTGCTGGACATTGTGGTCCCGGAAGATCCAGAGATTCGCGAGTTGAACCATCGAATCGAGTACATACGCGACCACTCGCACTCTCGCTCGCTGGCGCGAAGTGACTTCGAACGAATTTTTGCCGCTGCAGGTCTGCGTATCCTTGCGACCGAAGTACACGGGCATCCACGAACGTTCGATCATTGGATGCACGTTGCCGGATGGAAAAAGACTGACCGCGAATACATAGAAGCTCGCCGACTAATGGAATCTTCGATGGCGGATGATGTCGCTGATTTTCATCCGAGATTCGAACCTGCCGAGGTAGTAAAGCCCGGTGACGAGCCAGAGATCTACATGGTCAACACGGGAATCTGCATCGCCGCCGAGAAAATTTAGAATGCAAGCCGAAACGCTTCTCGAGGCGCGCAATCTCAGGAAGTCTTATTCCGTTTCGACAAGCGCGTTCACGAAATCGGAACGCCAGACCGTCGCCGTGGACGATGTGAGCTTCGCGCTCGAACGCGGGGAAACACTAGGAGTTGTCGGCGAATCGGGTTGCGGCAAAACGACGATGGCGCGAATGCTATTGCGGCTGATCGAGCCGGACTCGGGTGAAATCCGTTTTCGCGGGCAGAATTGGCTCGGCGCGCGCGGTGCGGAGCTGCGAGCGCTGCGGCGCAGAATGCAAATGGTGTTTCAGGATCCGGTCGCGTCGCTGAATCCTCGGATGCGCGTGGGAGCGATTATCGGCGAGCCGCTGGCCGTCCATGAGCCGGACCTGTCTCGAACGAAGCGCCGCGAGCGCGTGGCGGAAATTCTGGTAGCAGTGGGCGTGGACGTGGAATCGATGAATCGTTATCCGCATGAATTTTCCGGAGGCCAGCGCCAGCGAATCGGAATCGCGCGAGCCTTGATTCTAAGGCCGGAGCTGGTGATCGCAGACGAACCGGTATCGGCGCTGGATGTTTCGGTCGGGGCGCAAATTCTGGAATTACTGGCTCGGCTCCAGCGCGAATTCTCTCTCACGTTGATTCTTATCTCTCACAGTCTTCCCGTGGTCGCGCAACTCGCCACGCGAGTTGCAGTGATGCAGAGCGGACGAATCGTCGAAATCGGGGCAGCCGCTCAGGTGCTCGGCGCTCCGAAGGACGCTTATACGAAAGCTCTAATCGCTGCCGTGCCGCAGATTCCTGCGTGACGTAACAACCTTTCGTTCCGCGCCTCGCGAACAGACTCCGAGTGTCCTTTTCACGCCGACGATGCTCCTCAATGCGCATGAATTGCGATACACTCTGCCCGCCTGTAACTTTTCGTTGCGTTCAAGCGTACTCGAACTAGGAACCAAGCGCTTCTACCCTTGACAGCCGGAGGAAAAGAACATGGCCAGCCCAATGACCCCTTCGCCGGAAGCCGCGCCATCCGTTAGCTCAATCGGTCGAATTTTTGGCGCGATTTTCAGCCCCAAGCCGACGTTTGAATCGATCGTGCAACGGCCCACATGGATTTTGCCGCTAATTCTGCTCACCCTCATCAGTTTGGCCATGGACATCGTGCTCGTTAACAAAGTTGATTGGAGAACATTCGCTCAGGAGATGCTTGAGAAGAGCGGAAAAACCAATAATATTCCACCGGAAAAGCTTGATCAGGTAATTACGCAAACGGCCACGGGCCAGAAATACTCTTACTATATCCGCGGCGCTGTGGGAGACGTGACACTTGCCGTTATCCTGGCTGCCCTGTATCTAGCAGCTTTCAATCTTGTGGCGGGCGCGAGCCTGAAATTCAAGACCGCGTTCTCCATCGTGGTCTATACCCTCGTGCCTCTTGGAATCAAGGAAATCCTGGGAATTGTCATTCTGTTGCTTAAAGACCCGAGTACCATCAATCCATTGAATATTGTCGCCTCTAACGTAGGCGCGTTCGTAGGCACGGATGCTCCGACTTGGTTACTGTCGCTAGGGATTTCGATCGACATCTTCACTTACTGGGGAATGGCTCTGGCAGCGATTGGTTTCTGCGCCGCGAATCCTAAGAAGATTAAAATGGGCACTGCGATCGGCGTCGTAGTGGGCTTGTATCTTTTCTTCGTGATTGTAGGTGTGGGTCTGGCGGCGGCCTTCGCCTGATACAATTGTACGGATGGGATTTCAGTTTGAAGTAGTTGCAACCGACCCGACGGGCGCGCGGCTGGGCCGGTTGGCGACGCCGCATGGAGTGATCGACACGCCGGCGTTCATGCCTGTGGGCACGGCAGCGACAGTGAAGGCTCAGACACAGGCGGACCTGGAATCGCTCGGCGTTCAGATTCTTCTATCCAATACCTACCATTTGTATCTCCGTCCAGGCCACGAACTCATTCGCGACATGGGCGGCTTGCACAGGTTCATGTCCTGGCCCAGAGCAATTCTTACTGATTCGGGAGGCTACCAGGTCTTCAGTCTAAGCGAATTGCGCAAAGTGACAGACGAAGGCGTGACGTTTCGTTCGCATCTGGACGGTTCCACGCATTTGCTTTCACCTGAGAAGGCGCTCGAGATCGAGATCGCGCTCGGTGCAGACATCATCATGGTGCTGGACGAATGCATCGAAGCGCCATCCACCGAACAGCGCACGCGGGAAGCTGCCGCCCGTACACTCGACTGGGCGCGACGCTCGCGAGATTATTTCGCGAAATACGGTGATTCCGCGCGGCAGATGCTCTTTGGCATCGTTCAAGGCGGGACTTATCCGGAGCTGAGGCGCGAAAACGCCGATGCGCTCGTAGAGCTGAATTTTCCCGGCCACGCAATTGGAGGTCTCGCCGTGGGTGAATCGCATACCGTAACCTGCGAAATGACGCGAGCAGCCGCTTCACGCCTTCCCGCCGACCGGCCGCGCTACTTAATGGGAGTAGGTCAGCCCCAGCAGCTTCCGGACTACGTCGCTGTGGGCATAGACATGATGGATTGTGTGTTGCCCACGCGCAGCGCCCGCCACGGCTGTCTTTATACTTCACAAGGACGCCTGCTGATTAAGAATGCCCAATACGCAAAAGATCCGCGGCCGATTGACGAGAAATGCGGGTGTGACGTCTGCCTTCGCTATTCCCGCGCCTATCTGAGACACCTTTATTTGGCGAACGAAACTCTTGCAGCCATCTTAAACACCCACCACAACATCTACTTTTACCTTGACATAATGCGTGGAATTCGCGAGGCTATTCGTTTTGGGAAGCTCGAAAGATTCCGCTCTGACCTTCAGGCCCGCCTCACATAGGCAAACCTAAGCAGATGTTGGGCGCCGTAAAAGGCGGAGCAGAGTCTTCGGAGCGCGGCTTTTAGTCTGCCAACCCTGACCGGCGTGCCCGCTTCAGCGGGAAAGGCGTAAGTATCGTGACATTGAATCTAACGAGTTCTGATCTACTAGCGTCGGCATTTATGCAGGCAGCTCCTAGCGGGATCGCGCTCTTTCTTCCGCTAATCCTGATCATGGTCATTTTTTATTTCCTGATGATCCTGCCCGCGCAGCGACGCCAGAAAAAAGTCACTGAAATGCTTAAAGCTCTGAAGACCGGCGACAAGGTGATTACCAACGGCGGAATCTACGGAACCATCGTCGGCTTGGAAGATGAAGCGGTGCAATTGCGCGTCGCCGAGCAAGTGAAGATGAAAGTAGCCCGCAGCGCGATCGCAGGGCCCCAAGCAGAACCTCCGAAGGAGAGCTAGAAAGCCGCATGAATTCCCAGCTCAGATGGAAATTTATTTTTATCGCTGCGGTCATACTCCTTTGCATTTATGGGCTTATAGGCGTACCGACATTCCCCACCTCTGGGGGCCAGGTAAAGCAGAACCTAGCGGACCGTATCAAGCTGGGCTTGGATTTAAAGGGCGGCAGCCACTTAGTGCTTCAGGTACAGGTTGACGAAGCCATCGGGCAGCGCTGCGACCAGGCTGTCGATCAGATAACGAAGCAAGTCCACGAGAAGAACATCACCGTCGGTGAAATTAGCCGAGTCGACGACACGCACATACTCGTACGCAACGTTGATCCCAACACGTCGGGCGCGTTCCGCGACCTGATTAACAATCAATTCACGGACTGGACCTTGGCGCCGGCCGCAGGCGAACAGAATGGTTACGTGATCGCGATGAAGCCGTCGATTGTTGCGGACATTCGGCGCGACACGATGGACCAGGCACTCGAGACCATCACTCGGCGTATTAATGCACTTGGCCTTACGGAGCCAACTATCGCTTTCACGGGCCGCGGCGAGAATGAAATCCTTGTCGAACTTCCTGGGGAGGGCGATCCCACTCGCGCCAAATCCGTAATTCAAGCCGGCGGACAGCTTGAACTCAAGCGCGTCGCCGATGAACAAACATTCCCTTCGGAAAGCGCCGCTCAAGCGAGCCATGGCGGAATTTTGCCTCCTGGCACTGAAATCGTCGTAGGCAAATCCGAGAGCGCTCAAGCGGGCCAGTCGCCGCAGCCGGTTTATTACATCCTGGATCGCGCGCCCATTATCACCGGCCAAGACTTGCGCGGCGCGGTTCCGGCCCCCAGTTCGAACAGCCCGGGCCAGTACGAAGTTCGTTTTCAACTTTCCACAGCGGCAGCCGCGCGTTTCGGTCCCTTCACGGAAGCGAATATTGGCCACCGAATGGCCATTGTCCTGGATCATAGGGTCTACACCGCCCCCGTGATTAACGGCCGTATCGAGGATTCCGGAATTATTGAAGGAAATTTCAGCCAGGAATCGGCGCAGGATCTGTCACTCGTGCTGCGGGCCGGAGCCTTGCCGGCATCTATCAAATACCTTGAAGAGCGCACGGTTGGGCCATCTTTAGGAGCCGATTCCATCCGCGAAGGTGTCCGAGCATCCATCGGAAGCATCATCGTTGTGATGATATTTCTTGTGATCTACTACCGTCTAAGTGGCGTAAATGCAGTAGTGGCTCTCACCATGAACCTCCTAATTCTATTGGCGTTTATGGCTTATGCGGGAGCGGTGCTTACGCTACCGGGCATAGCCGGCGTTATATTGACCATCGGCATGGGTGTGGACTCCAACGTTCTGGTATTTGAGCGCATTAGGGAAGAGTTGCGGAGTGGAAAAGCTCCGGCCTCGGCGGTGGCTGTGGGGTTTGACCGGGCATTCCTGACTATCATTGATACGCACGTAACTACCATCGTTTCAGCGGTTTTCCTGTTTTTGTTCGGAGCCGGTACACCGGTGCGAGGATTTGCCATAACGTTGGTTATTGGGTTGCTCTCTAACGTGTTTACTTCGATTTATGTCTCGCGGGCCATTTTCGATTGGAACCTGTCTCGCATGGGTAGGCAAGCTGAGCTAAGTATCTAGTTTTGGGAACAATCCGGGATGTAGCGGTGTCAAATAAAGGCGGATAGGACTCGATGGAATTCTTTCGCAACGTGAACGTCGATTGGATGGGAAAGGCGAAATATTTCGTTTCGCTTTCCCTAATCCTTCTGGCCGTCGGCTGGGTTTCAATTCTGCGGAATGGCGGGTTGCGCTACGGAATTGATTTTCGAGGAGGCACGCTGGTTTATGTGCGGTTCTCGGGACCCGCTCCCGTCGATCAGATTCGCAAGGGGCTGCAGGCTGCCGGCCTTGCCAACAGTTCCATTCAAAGTATCAGCGACAACGTGCTAAACGGCAATTCGCAGAACGATGTGGTGATCGGCATCGAGAAGAAGGGCGAAGGCGACGAAGCGCTGGACGCCAGCAAACAAACGATCCTGGATGTTCTGCACGCGACTTTTGGCACGGCGAACGCGGCTGGCAAGCAGGACTTCAACTCAATCACACCTTCGAGCCTGGCCGCTTATTTGACACAGAAGGATCCGCTTTCACTTAGCACGAACGCCGGCGATCGTTACAACCAGTTGGCCCAACGGCTGACCGACGCGCGCGACAAACTGCACGGCGGCATTGTTACCAACTTCGATGATTTGAAAAATGTAGAGGGCGCCACGCCCGGCGTTGTGGCTGCGTTGGAAGACGGTTTCGCTTTGGATAATTTTACGATACGGGACGTGGAGGTTGTCGGACCTAAAGTGGGCGCACAACTGCGGCGCCAGGCGATTCTTGCAACCCTCTATGCTCTGGCGGGCATGTTGTTATATATTGCCTTCCGGTTCGAATGGGTCTACGGCGCGGCGGCCGTTATCGCTGTTTTTCACGACGTGCTGATCACGCTGGGCTTCTTCTCGATCTTTCATTTTGAGATTTCGCTGACGGTAATTGCAGCGCTGTTGACTCTGGTCGGCTACTCAATGAACGATACGATCGTCATCTTCGATCGCGTGCGAGAAGACCTAAGGCTGATGCGGCGCGAACCGTTCGCACAGGTGGTCAACAAGGCCATTAATCAGACTCTGTCGCGAACAATTTTGACCAGCGGACTCACCTTTTTGACCGTCTTGGTTTTGTTCTTGATGGGCGGAGAGGTTCTTCGAGCGTTCTCTTTTGCCATGGTAGTAGGAGTTGTGGTAGGTACATACTCCAGTTTCGGAATTGCGGCGCCGATTGTGGTGCTGTGGAACAAGTACGGGGGACAAGGAACTGCCGCACGCGCCGGATCCGCAGCCGACAAGCGCGTGACGGCAGCTGCAAGGAGGTAGCTATGTTTGACGATTTAGTCATTTCGAGTGCGAACCCGAAAAAGACGAACAAGCCTTGGACCGTAGCGTTGTCGTTCATGGTTCAGATCGTGATCGTGGTCGTGATGATTCTGATCCCGCTGATCTACACCGAAGCGCTGCCCAAGCAATTGCTTACTACATTCCTTGTTGCGCCTCCTCCGCCTCCCCCGCCTCCTCCTCCTGCGGCAGCGATACAGAGAATTGTGAAGCCAGTGGCGCGGTTAATTCATAACGGGCAGATGATGGCTCCAACCGTAATCCCGAAAAAAGTCGAGATGATTAAAGAAGAGGAATTGCCGCCCGATGTGGGCGCTGTCGGAGTGACCGGTGGCGTGCCGGGGGGAGTTCCTGGCGGACAGGCCGGAGGAGTTCTCGGTGGAATCATTGGCGGTACCGGCGCAGGGTTGCCGCCTCCTCCGAAGGCCACTCCTAAGTCGATTCGCGTCGGCGGCAATGTGGCGCAAGCAAACTTGATTCACGAGGTAAAGCCGACATATCCAGCGATCGCGAAGACCGCGCACATTCAGGGAACGGTGCTCCTTCATGCGATTATCGGGAAGGACGGCACGGTGCAGAACCTTACATATATTTCAGGCCCACCTTTGTTAATGCAGAACGCGATGGACGCTGTGAGGCAGTGGCGCTATAAACCGACACTTCTCAATGGTGATGCGGTCGATGTGGATACCACGATTTCTGTTGTGTTTACCTTGGGCGGTTAAGAAGGACACGGTTCGGGCGCCTTTTGGGGGGTCTGGGCTGACTTGAAGTTAATGCCGACCGGCAGAATATTGCTGCCGTGATCGTTTCGCACGAACGGAGGAGCAAACTCTATGCTTTCGAATTTTCTTTTGGCCAGTCTGGTGATGTTTCAGCAGCAGGAAGTTGGCTGGGATTTACTTACGATGTGGCACAACATGGGCTACCCGGCAAAAACGGTCGTCTTCATTCTTTTCGTCATGTCCGCATGGTCCGTGGGCATCATGATCGACCGGGCGCTGATGTACAGCGCAGCGCGGAAGCAGTCCCGCGTTTTCGTGCAGCAGGTCGCGGGCGCGCTGAAAGACAACAAGCTTGACGAAGCAATTTCGATCGCCGAGCGGAACAAGAAGAGCCACATTGCCAAGGTAGTGGCAACGGGCCTCTCTGAATTCCAAGCGGCTTCGGCGCAAGTAGGCGACGAAGAAGTGATCGAGGCAGCCAAGCGCGGACTCGAGCGTTCGGTCGCCATCGTTCATGCTGAGATGAAGCGCGGCCTTTCCGGGCTCGCCACGATCGGTTCAACGGCTCCCTTCGTCGGACTGTTCGGAACGGTCATGGGCATCATCAACGCGTTCAAAGGTATTTCGGCGTCCAAGGCGACCGGACTGTCGGCAGTGGCCGGCGGTATCGCGGAAGCCCTGGTTACCACGGCGCTCGGTCTTCTCGTCGCCGTGCCTGCCGTGTGGACCTTCAACTACTTCACCAACAAAGTGGAAGCATTCGACGTGGAGATGGACAATTCCTCGATGGAGTTGATCAACTACTTCATCACCCGCAGGGGCGGAAAGAAGTAAATCATGGCATATAAACCCAAGGCACCGGCAGTGATGGCTTCACCAAACGTGATTCCCATGGCGGACATCATGTTGGTGCTGTTGATTATTTTCATGGTCGTCACGCCTATGTTGCAGAAGGGCGTGTCGGTGGATATGGCCAAGGCCAATAACGCTCAGGACATGCAGGACGCCGATAAGGACGATGCGATCATCGTGGCAGTCACCCGAAGCGGCGATTACTTCCTGGGCAGCACGAAGGTGGGCTTGGGCGATATCACGACGAGAGTAAAGGACCTGCTTGCCAACCGTATCGACAAGACGGTTTTCGTACGTTCCGACCAACGCGCAAAGTACGGCGAAGTAGTTAAGGCGGTTGACGAAGTTCGGTCCGCGGGTGTGGACAAGATCGGTTTGCTCACCGAAAAGAACCGGTCGAAGACAGGTGCTCCCGCAGCTCCGACGCCGCCCCCTGCAGACTAGCGGCGGCCGAACCATCGTGAAGCGTTAAAGGAGTCTTTCCATGGGAATGGCAGTTGGAGGAAATAAAGGATCGATGTCGGAACCGAACATCGTTCCGCTTATTGATGTGCTGCTCGTCCTAATCATTATTTTTATGGTGATCACTCCCACGACACCGCAAGGGCTGGACACGCTCGTGCCGCAGCCATCTCCGCCTAACCAACCGGAAAACAAGGAACTGCTGGCCAAGACGATTGTGGTCCAGGTCACTGCGAGCGGGAAGGTATTGATCAATCAGGATGAAGTTACTTGGGACGATCTGGGTACTCGCTTGGACGATATCTTTAAGCTGCGTGCAGAAAAAGTGGCTTTCGTCAAAGGCGACGACGCCGTTGACTTCGGCCAAGTCGCTCGTGCGATTGACATCATGCGCGGAGCGGGCATCGATAGCGTCGGCTTGATTACTGCCAAGGTGGAAGCGGGTCAGTAAGGAATGCCTCGATAGGACGCATTGGGCTCACCGGTTTAGGCGAAGGGCAAATGGCCGGCGCAGCCTTCATCAAGGAGAGCAAGGGATGCAGCCGAAGCCCCACACATTTTTTATTCTTGCGATAGTTCTAGTGTCATTGGCCGCTGGAGCCGGTTGCGATAAACTTCGTGCACGCGACAAGCTCAACAAGGGTGTACAGGCCTACAAGGCTAACCAGACCGACCGCGCGATTGAAGACTTTAAAGAAGCGAAGGACTTTGATCCTTCGCTGACAAATGCGCGTCTATATCTAGCCACCGCGTACGCGGCTCAGTACATCCCGGGTGCCCCCTCCGATGACAATATTCGCATGGGTCAACAAGCCATGCAGGAATGGCAAGAAGTCCTGGATAAGGATCCAACCAATCTGAATGCCATTGACGGCATCGGCTCAATTCTCTATAGCATGTCCACCGCGCCCTTCGATCCCAAGAAGATGGAGGAATCGAAGAGCTACCATGAGAAGCATATTCAGATTAAACCTACCGACCCGGAACCGTATTACTGGATCGGCGTGATTGATTGGTCGCTTTCGTTTCGCGGAAACAAGGACATGCGCGAGGAGTACAACAAGACCGCCAGGAAGACCATCAAGGATACCGATCCCATGCCGCCCGCGCTCGCTGCTCAGTTTCAGCAAAAGTATGGCGCCACTGTGGAAGAAGGCCTCGCGGATCTTCAGAAAGCCATGGAATTGCGCCCGGATTATGACGACGCAATGGCTTACCTGAACCTCCTTTATCGTCAGAAAGCCGATATGGAGGCCACACCCGATGCGCGCGACGCCGACATCAAACTGGCGGACGACTTGGTCGATAAGGTCAAGGCCATCAAGCAGCGGAAAATGGATAATCCGGAGCCAAGTTCTTAAGTTCGCTTCTCGAATTATCTTCTTCTCACGCCGGCAAGCCGATCAAGGCTGCCGGCGTTTTTTTTGCATTTAGCATTTTCCCGCGAGACAACTGACCAATTCCAGTTTCAGTGGATGCCCATATTGTGAAAGACGGTACCACCGGCGTTCAGCCGTTAAACGCGTGCCAACCCGCAATCACAGAAAACTCGCAGCCCGCTGACCGAAGGGCTAGAATGGCGCTTGCATGGAACCGGCAGGCAAACCAGCCATTTCGCAGGCCGCGAGGCGCGCGGTCGATCTGCGCTTTGTCGAGCTGATGGACAAGTTGCGCCGCAACCGCCCCGGGGACGATCTTGAACTTCTGCGGCGAGCTTACGATTTTGCGGCTGAACAGCATAAAACGCAGACACGCCTGTCGGGCGAACCGTTCCTATCGCATCCGGTCGAAGTAGCGCACATTCTCGCGGGCATGAAACTCGATGTAACCTCCCTTTGCGCTGCTCTTCTTCACGATGTTGTCGAAGACACTAAAATCCCGCTTAGCCAAATTTCGGACCATTTTGGCCCCGACGTGGCGCAACTCGTCGAAGGCACAACCAAGATCAGCCGCCTCGATTTGCTGGCGCCGGAAGCTCGCCAGGCCGAAAACGTCCGCAAGATGCTTCTGGCTATGGTGAACGACGTACGGGTCGTGGTCATAAAGCTCGCCGACCGCTTGCACAACATGCGCACGCTGGAGTATCTCGATAGCGAGCGTCAGCAGCGCATCGCCCGCGAAACCCTCGATATCTATGCGCCCGTTGCCAATCGCCTCGGTATGGGTTTGATTCGCGGCGAACTCGAAGACCTTGCTTTTCGTTATTTGGAACCGGAATCTTTTTTTGAAGTGCAAAAAAAGCTTGCTTCGAAACAGAAAGTTTTCGACAAATTTCTGCAGGAAGTTCAAAACTCGATCCGCGACAAACTAGTCGAGAACGGCATTCCCGCCGAAGTCCAGGCCCGGGTGAAACGCTTTTACTCCCTTCACTTGAAGATCCAAAAGCAGCAGCGCACTTTCGACCAGGTCTTCGACCTCTTAGCCGTGCGCGTGATCACCGACACCGTGAAAAACTGTTATGCGGCGCTTGGCGTGATACACCAAATCTGGCCGCCTGTTCCGGGTCGCTTCAAAGACTACATCGCCATGCCGCGGCCCAACCTCTATCAATCACTGCATACCACGGTGATTCACGGAAGCCAGCCTTTTGAAGTCCAGCTTCGCACGCAGGATATGCATCGCATAGCCGAGCAAGGCGTGGCCGCTCACTGGAAATATAAAGACGGGCGCGAAGTTTCGGAATCCGACGATCAGCGAATCGTGTGGATGCGCCAGTTGATCGAATGGGTGCAGGAAATGCAGGAGCCCAGCGAGTTTCTCTCGACGCTTCGCGTAGATCTCTATCCCGAAGAAGTTTACACGTTCTCGCCGAAAGGCCGGGTCGTAGTGCTTCCGCGCGGCGCCACTCCCATTGATTTCGCCTATGCCATCCACACCGAAGTGGGGCATCAGTGCGTCGGGGCAAGAGTGAACGGCGCGATCGTCCCATTGCGTCACGCGCTCGCCAATGGAGATGTCGTGGAGATCGTCACCCAAAAAGGACACGAGCCTTCGCGCGACTGGCTTTCATCCATTCAAACTTCGCGTGCGCGAAGCAAAATCCGCCAGTGGATCAATCTTCACGAGCGTGAGCAAGCCACGGACGTAGGGCGCCGGTTGCTTGAGAAAGAGGCTCGCCAGGCAGGAATAACCCTGAAAAAAATATCGGATGACGACTGGGCACGCGTTGCGTCCGACTATGGTTGCAGCCGTGTTGAGGATCTCTACGCCGACCTCGGTTATGGAAAATGGTCCGCGCGCCAGGTTCTCGCCAAAGCCACGGGACAGCTGCTCGCTGAACCCACGGAAGAAAAGCAGCCGAAGCTCGTCTCCACCGTTAAGCGCATGCTCGGAATGGACGACTCGGCGATTCTCGTCCATGGGAATGACGGCCTCATGGTCTTTCGCTCCAAATGCTGCACTCCGATTCCTGGTGACGACATCGTGGGCTACGTCACTCGCGGCCGTGGCATCGCGGTGCACAGTAAGAGCTGCCCCAATGTGCAGAATTTGCTCTATGAAGCGGAGCGCAGAATTCCTGTGGAATGGGCCGGAGAGACAAAAGCTACCTTCCCAGTTCGCTTGCGAATTTTCACGGAAGACCGCCCCGGAATACTGGCGGGCATCACCGCGGTGATCAGCGACTCGGGCGCCAATATCCGCACTTTTGAAAGCGGGGGCAAAGACTTACGCGCCCGCATCGACGTGGGGCTCGATGTGCACGATCGCAAACAGCTCGAGCGAATTTTGAATGGCGTCAAACGGATTCCAGGGGTCTTTGACATCGAACGCGTTTATAACGTCTGACCCGCACACCTCGCACAGCCGTCCGCTTGGGCGAAAACGGTTAATCAGTGGGCGACAATTCAGCACGGCTCGACTCTTGTTTCTCGTGACGTATGTAGAATGAGATCCATGGCGAGAGTTCGGAGCTATGGATCTACAAGCGTGGCTTCTCCTGGCGTGCGTCAGGCATTCTCCCGCACTTCTGCGGTTCTATTCTTCTCGCTGGTATTTTCGGTCGCCGGCTGTGAGCGCATGATGCCGCTGGATACCAAACCTCTCGACAATGCGGGGATGAATTACGCGTCGATTAAGCAGTTGCAAGCGCTGGATATCACGAGCGCTGAGCTTACCGAAGTTGTCAAAGCTCGTGCTGCAGGATTTCCGGACGACGGTTGCGTTGAGATGGTGCGGATATATCACGGCCGTAAGCTTCCATTCAACGCCGGTGACACTGTCGCCGGCCTTGTTAAGGCTCATCTGCGCGAAGACACGATTCTCCAGTTAGCGAGGCTCGATGAGCTGGGTATTAACGCCGGCGGTTTGGAATTGATCCGTCTCGCCGGCTTTTCTGATTCCATGGTTCTCGAGGTGGCTAGTCATGAGGCAATGGGTAAGCCCGTTTTTTCCGGAGCCGCGCTTTCGAACATGAGAAACGCCGGCATGCGCGAATCCACACTGCTTGAACTTGTACGCCGAGGCGTTCCCGATTCCGAGTCCCGTGTGATTATCGGATTGCATCGTCACGGCGCCAGCGATGCAGATATTCTGCGCCGCTATCCCGCCGCTATCCCGCCGCTTGAGCCAAGATCTCATTTTCGTATCGTTCGACACCTGCTGCGTTATTTCTGCCTTTTCCCGCTCGCCCTTTCTCGGTAGAGTCTTTTCATCTTGAGTCGCCCAATTAGCTGTTCGCCGAAGCACCTGGCTCTGCATCCATTTCTAAATGCCACGCTCCTGGTTTATCTCATTTTGTACGGTGCGAGCTGCACGGTCTCAGTGGCGCCCGCCTATCGAATCATCAAGGAATCGCGCGAAGTGCAATTCGTCTCCGGTCAGACTCCCGAGCTGCGCGTACGCGCGGACTACACTCTCGAAAATTATGGCAATAGCGATTTGGCT
>JBAVQA010000065.1:0-8277 GCA_049693595.1 Candidatus Acidiferrales bacterium
CCCGCGTCCAGCATTTGGTACATCAACATCCACCCGCCCACTCGATCGTTATCCGCCGGAACAGGACGCGGAAACCCCGCCGCCACGAAGACATCTCCCATTTGATCCGCGATGGAAGCTTCGTCCGTCCGCCGCGCAAACGCGTCCGGCGAAAGATAAATCGCATCAATCTTCTCGCGTCCGTAGTTGCCTTTCGTAGCGCCAGCGTCCCGCCGGCTGTTTAGATCCAGCGCTACATCAGACTTTCCGGTCAGTCTGTTGTCCCTGCCTATGCTCCGCTCAACAATCTCCCGCGCCAAATCCCGCGGCGAAGTCCGATGTGTCACAAACTCGCGATACGTAACAATCCTTCGAGCATCGTCAGTCGGCAGCGTTTCATCAACCGCGTTCCGCGCAATTGTCGAAGCCCCCGTAGGGGCGCAGCATGCTGCGCCCGCTGACACCACGCCACCCAACGCACCCGCAGCGGAAGCCGCTCGAAGAGCCTGTGCCGCCCCCACCGGCGTCTGCGCGTGCCAATAAACCGCCGCCGGATGCTCGAATCCCCAATCAATCGAAATCCAGCGCGCCCACCACGGCTTCCAATCAACCTGCTCGGCCCGCACCACGTGCCGCGAGCAATCGAACCGGTCAAAATATTGCCCGGCGAAAACGTCCCAGTCGCCGTCAAGAAACGCTCGCTTCAAATGCGATGGCAACGAGCGCAGCGTCTTCAAATAATTCTCGTCGCCCGCGTAAATCGGATTGTCCGAAACGCGCGCAGGAATGAAATCGTAATCGCTTGCGTCAAACTCTTCGGGATGTTCCATGCCGGACGCGGGTTGTTTATCGATCCACAGCGACTTCACCCACGCATGGCCGATGTTTCCGGGGTTGGTAGCACCGGCCATGCAGGCGAACGCGCCCGGCACGGGACACCTGTTACATAACGTGAGGAACTGCCACTGGCGGAGGGTAAAGAGGGTAAGCTCGTCAATTCCGATAAAAAGAAATTCGGCGCCCTGATACTGGTAAACGTCCGCTTCGCTCTGGCAATACCCGAACCGCGTGGTGGAATCGTTCCACCAGGTCACCACGTGTTTTGATTCGTTATAACTTTTGTAAAGCTCGCGAGGAATGTCGCGCCTGAAATAAAGCAGCAGCGATTGCTCCATCTCCGAAAACGTCCGCCGCAACAAAAGCGTGTTCACCCCCGGATGCTCGTGCGCCTGAAGAGCCGCTTCCATCAGCAGCGCCTTCGATTTCCCCGGCCCCGCCGCCCCGCCAAAAAGCCTGTACTTCGCAGGCGAAGCGTGAAATTCCTTCTGCTTAGGAAACGGCTCATAGCGCAGGTCGACCAGCATGCGTCCTGCTTCGTCGCTTGCAAAACGCTCCATCCCGGATGTGACGCTTAGCATAAAGTCCGAGGTAGATCATTGGTAGTCCAAGAACGCATCCCCGCTCGCATTTGTAGGGGCGCAGCATGCTGCGCCCGCTGACGCGTGGCCGGGACAAATTGTGCTAGCCTCGATTCGGTTTTCGTAGCGCCGGGCCCGTCTCGTGAATCCCAAAGGGATTCACCCAGAGTCCTTTGCGAAGGGCCGGCTCCTTTGACTTTTGTTGACATGCTGATTACCTAACCGACGCAATTCATAGCTAGCGTCGCATTCATAGAATGTCGCCAACAAATCCGTAGGGGCGCAGCATGCTGCGCCCGCTGAGGCGCAGGCGCCGACTTTCCGCCGGCGGAATCTCCACTAGCGCGCTGGCCGCGGAACGTTGTGCTTCAGAATTATGGTGACAGGACCATCGTCGGCGCTGCTGCGATCGGACGAGCTCGGCGGCTCAAGCGTGCGATGATTTTCCTTCAGCACGTCGAAGAAAAGTTTCAGATCGCCCTTGTCCTCGCTGCCGCTGAGTTTGCTATGCAAACTCGCAAACCCCTGCGCAATCGCGCGTTCGTCAATCCCTTCTTCGCGCAGCGCCTGTGCCAGCCCGCCGACCTTTTGTTTCGCGTCAACGCGTTTTGTCGATTTGACCCGCTGCGTCGTCGTGTTTGCAGCCATCGCCATTTTCCGCCTTTCGTAGCGCCGGCGTCTCGCCGGCGGTTTTCCGATCCGCGAAGAAAGCACCGCAAAACCGTGCCCTTCAGTTGTTCTTCGAATGGGTAGCGGGACACGCCCTCCGCCAAGCCGGTTCGAGTCCCGCAGGCGTCGATTTTTCCGCTGGCGCGGACGTGTCCCACATGGGTGAAAAGCAAAAAACGCCGGCTTGAAAGCCCGGCGTCGTAAAGGCAGGCGTGCGAAGCTATTTTATTTTTGCGGAGATGAACTGCCCGGTGCCTGTGTGGGCGCTGCCGGATTGTCAGGCAGCACTTGCGCGAAGACCATGCATTGATACGGGTTCGACTCGCCGCCCGGCGGAGCCATTTTCGCCGACACTCCAAATCTGTGAGGCCCCGTGAATAGCGCTCGTTTCTTCGGTGCGGTCCCGGTAATTCCCTTCACCAATCCCTTTGCGTCAGGCGAAATAGGAATACTAAAAAGAAAAATGGGCGTAGGCGCGGAAACTTCCCACACATTGAATTGCTGGATGCATTTCTTGGTCACCTTCGCGGAGCACGGCGGAAAAGCCGAAAAATCGTAATCGAACGTCACACTGACCGTGCGCTGAACCACTTGCGACGGCGCTTCAGGCGTTTGCGTCGCTGAGGCCGGCTGCGTAGGAACTTGGACCGTAGATTGACTCGGCGCCGGTGGTGTCAATTTGCCGGAAGCCTGCGCAGCCAAGTGCGCAGGCATCAACGCGATGATCGTGCCGCCAATCGCGAAAAATGCCGCAAATATCTTCTTGCCATGACCTAACCGTTTGATCGTGAGCACGCCTGCCACCGAATCGAGTTAACTTCCTCGGGCAGTTAAAGTGTCCCTAGCCCGACTCGACCATCACGGTAACACTCCACGCGCCCTCGTTGGAAGCCCGTTTCTCGAGCAATCCTTGCGATCAGAGAGCCATGCACGCTGCGAATGGTAGCTTAACTCAGGATCTGTACGGTCACGCCGGACCCGCCCGTAATCGAAATAACTTTCGCGCGCACAAAATTTGCGCGAACCCCCGTGGCCACCAGATTGTCGCCCGTAGTAAGCGTGGAACTCATATTGGCGGCCCCGGTGGGTACGGCGTACTGCGCATCCACATCGTTCATCGCAGTCTGCAATTGGATGCTGACCGCCGTGGGTGCCGTGCCGAAGCTGATCTGCCAGCGAATTGTGCGGCCGTTCTCGGGATGACCAGCGTAGCTGGGCAGGGCGAACTGCTGGCTGGCCTGCCCCGCGGCGGGCGATTCGTTGTTGAAGGCGAGCGCCACATCGCCTGGAAAAATTGAATATGGCGGAACTTGCGCGTTGTAATTCGGCATGCGTCCTCCGGAGCAGATTTACGTGCGTTGCAAAATGTGAACAACTTCAGGAATGCATGTGGTTGAAACAGCCGGGAACGCCAATCTCCCGATTGGCGCGCCGGACGCCGACCTTGGAGCCTCGACGTCGGCCAATACCGGGCTCGGTTTTCGTAGCGCCGGCGTCCCGCCGGCTCCTTTGACTTTCTCGCTCGACTCTGCGGGCGCGTCCGCTAATGCCAGGAACCCGTAGGGGCGCGGTAGCATGCGCGATCTTTGCGTCCCGAACGTCGTCGCGGGGCTGCGCCCGCCATTAGTACCTGGCAATGCTTATGCCGACGATTTTGTATTTGCGTTTCGGAAGTAGCGAACTGCGGTCTGCTCTGCGCGGATTTCGACAGTAACAAGAAAAGTTCTACGCGAATTCAAAAAATAATGCAAGTCCTTGTGTGTGTGAGCATAACTCGTCCAAGGCGCAACTAAATGTCTTCCAATAAGTTACACGCAATTTTTACCCTGAAAATAATTTTGCCAAGCACGCCTCGTTCGCTGTGGTTCAAGTCAAATTCATCAGCGTCGACCCTCTCTCTATAGAAACAGGCCACTTAGCCGCGGCCGCCGTGATTAGACCCCGCTACTTGAAGTACAATCTCCCTGTCTTCACCGTCCGCGGAGCCCCACGTCTCCCGCGCTGAAAAAAGGGACCTCTGTCGTCGACCATGCCGCAAGATGCTGCCGTTCAAAAACTCACCGTGCGCTGCTGCATCACCGGCGGCGGCCCGGCGGGAATGGTGCTCGCCTATCTGCTCGCCCGCGCCGGCGTCGAAGTGCTGGTTCTCGAAAAACACGCCGATTCTCTGCGCGATTTTCGAGGCGACACCATCCATCCCTCCACGCTCGAAGTCTTGCATGACCTTGGCCTCCTCGATGAATTCCTGAAGCTTCCTCACGATGAGCTTCGTGATATCGGCGTGCAAATTGGCGACGTCCAATCGACCGTCGCTGATTTCACTCATCTCCCCACACACTGCAGATTTATCGCCCTGATGCCGCAATGGGATTTCCTGAATTTCATAGCCGACCACGCCAAACGCTATCCCGAATTCAATCTGCGCATGCAATCCGAAGTCACCGGCCTGATTCTCGATGGCGACCGCGTTGCCGGAGTGCGCGCGAAAACTCAATTCGGCCCGCTCGAAGTGCGTGCTGAACTTGTGATTGGCGCGGACGGCCGCCGTTCCGTCGTTCGCGAACAAGCCGGCCTGCAAGTGGAAAATCTCGGCTCGCCCATCGACGTGTTGTGGATGCGCATTTCGCGCAAGCCGAGCGATCCCGTCCAAACGCTGGGTCACATTGATTCCGGCCGCATCCTCGTGCAGATCCAGCGCGGAGATTACTGGCAGTGCGCTTTCGTGATTCCAAAAGGAGGGTTCGACGCCATGTGCGAGCGCGGCTTGCCCGCCTTCTGCGAAGAAATCGCCAGACTCTCGCCTTATTTGCGCGATCGTGTCGCTGAATTAAAAAGCTGGGACGATATCAAGCTGCTGACCGTGACGGTCGATCGCTTGAAGCAGTGGTATCGCCAGGGATTGCTCTGTATCGGAGACGCCGCGCACGCCATGTCGCCGATCGGCGGCGTCGGCATCAACCTCGCGATACAAGACGCCGTAGCCGCGGCCAATATTCTCGCGCCAGCTTTTCGGCGCAGCTCCATACCCGGCGCAGTTCTCCTGATGGACGACCTAAATTCCGAAATGTCCCCAGGAGACAGCGCTCTTCCCGAGGCGATTGCCATGGAATTGAGGCCCGCACCGGCCGGCGCGCCAAGCGCGTATATCGCTTCGTCTTTTTTGCGCAACGATTTGAACCGGGGCGCCGCCGCGCCCGATGGAAAAGTGGCCCGCCGCATAACAGCGGCGGACAATCGGGCCGCGTCTCCGCCATCGTCCGCGGAAAGCACCGTCATTGAGGACGATCTCGCCCGCGTTCAGCGCCGACGTGAATTTCCCACGCGCATGACCCAACGAATGCAGGTGTTGATTCAGAATCGCGTGATCGGCCGCGTCCTCGCGAGCCAAAAACAACTCTCGGTCCCCTGGGTCATCAAACTCCTGACCCACTTCCCCGTCTTGCGCAGAATTCCAGCTTACGTAGTCGGCATCGGTTTTCGCCCCGAGCGCGTCCATACCGATGACTCGGCCGCCGCACCGCCCGCGTAAACGGCGGCAAGCCGCTGCGCTCCAAATGGAGCCCCGCCGCAGTTCTATGCAGTGCGGGAGCTTGATCCCGCTTTCTACTCCCGGGCGCGTATTGCCGTACCCACCCGTAGGGGCGCAGCATGCTGCGCCCGCTGTAACCCTGCCCAAGCGCTTCATGCTTGCCATTAAAGCCACTATCGCCAACACCAAACCGTTGAATAATTTATCGCCTGTTGATTTACTCAATGTTTCGCGCAACTTTCTCCTTACCCGCCCGGGAAAAAACTCCAAACCGATCCGCAAAAATGTAGCTCGGGTTTACCCTGACGCAGGAACGGGTCTTTAGGCCCGAGGTCTTCGACTTCTCGATGCTCAGCGCCACGGAGAAGCCTACGATTCCAGTACGAAGAAAGGCTCTTTCCGCCACACGCTGTCCACCGCCCGCAGCAGGTTCTGCGCCGATTCCCCTTTTGTGACGAACCCGCTCACGCCCGCGTTCTTGGCCGCCTGAGTCAAAGCCTCCATCTTGTGCATCGAAAACATCAGTATCGGCAAATCGGGAAACGCTTGCAGAATTTTCTTGGACGCTTCCAGCCCGTCCATCACCGGCATGGAGAAATCCATGATCACGATGTCCGGCTTCAATTCCTTCGCCTTCCGCACCGCTTCCTCGCCGTTGGCCGCTTCGCCGCACACCTCGATGTCTTCGCGCGACGAAAGAATCGCACAGACGCCTTTGCGGACCGTCTCGAAATCGTCCGCGACCAATATCCTCACTTTCCCCATCGCATTTCAAGATTACCACGATGCATGTACGCCTATCGACACCGTCGTTAGTGTTAGCAAACTGCGGAGTTGCCAAGCTGCGGAGTTAACAAGCTGCGGAATTAGCATCGCCCTGTACCCGGAGAAATCTTTGCGGGTCGCCCCTTTAGGGGCGACATTACCGCAGTTCATCCCCAGGGGCTTTAGCCCCTGAAGCTCCCCGATTTGCAGAGTGAAACTACTGAGGATTTTGCGCCGGCGCTTGGCTATCGTTGGATGCCGCTGGTTGCAAATTCTGCGGAGCGCCGTTAGAAGAGCCCGTCCCGGGCGCCGGACGCAGCGTAAAAGTAATTCCATGCGACGCGTTTTCGTTCACTGTACGTTGCAGGTCAAGCTGATTCGCGTCCACGGAATTTTCCCCGCCGTAAGACGTCACGTAGTGCAGCTTCCCGCTCGCTAGCCAGTAATCGCTCACCGCGTAGCTCGAGCCGTCGCCCAAGAAGACCACCACGTACGGCTGCGCGTTCGCAACATCACTCTGCGAACTGTTTTCAGGCGCATTCTGCCAGTCCCCTGCGTTCCCTACGGGAGAAGACATATCCTCGCCCGCAGCAGCATCGGTGCCGTTGAGCTCGAAATTTATGTCCGATCCGCCAGCGTATCCCAGGCCTGTCGCGCCGCCGTAATAGCCAAAGTTGCCGCCGTATCCGAAGCCTCCGCCATAACCAAAGCCGTAGCCCAGAGGACAGTTGAAGTCCCAGAGCGGATCGCATCCAAAGCCGAAGCCAAATCCGAATGGCGAACCAAATCCAAATCCAAAACCGAAGGGATTGAACGGGAAAAAAATGATCGGACGCCGCCGGAAACCGTTCTGCGAAATACTGGCTGACGCAAACGCTCCATTGTTCGTGGTTCGGTGCAGTGTCCGGCTGTCGGAAATCGCCGCTCCGGAATTCGAGTTCGCATAAAAATGAGACTGCGTATTTGTGTGCGTATTCGCCGGCGGTTCTTGCCAGGTGTTATTCCCTGCCGCGAAACGCGTAGTCGCGTTGGCGCTTGCAGCATTCGCTCCCGCGCCACCAGCCTTCCCCGCCGTCCCACCGTTCGCGCCGCTGCCATGGAACGGATTCCACCAATGCCCGGCCGAACTCCCAGAAGAACTTCCATTAGAAACCGCGTGCGACCCGCTGCCGCTGCTAGTGTGCCCGCCGCCGCTGCTTCCGTGCGACCCACCACCGCCTCCGCCACCGTGCGATCCACCGCCTCCGCCTCCGCCACCGTGTTGTGCAAACGCAGGAGCCGGTGCCAATGCCAGCACCGCCGCAAACGATATTCCGAGTAAGCTCTTCAAGAGGATCGACCTGATTGCCGCGGACTGCGCGATCGCTGTGGACTGCTGGGCTGACTGCGTCATTTTGGCACCCTCCGCCGCGCTAAATACCATGACGGACCATTACCAATACTATGATTCTATTACATTGGACGCTCCCGCGCACCAATTGGTTTCAACCCTCGCCACTTGTTACTGTTAGTGAAATCCGTCGCATCCATCATTTATGCCACCAATTCGCACTCTGCGATTCTAAGATCCGCCTCCGCACAGCCTGTCCTACCCGCCCGTAAAATAATCCCCATGACTTGCCCCAACTCGCCGCGCTACCATGTATCGCGGTCCAAAACGAATCGTCTCGCGCCAAGCGCTCCCATAAAACCCAACACATGATCACCACCCAACGCGCCAATATCCACAGCATCCGCCGCGAAGACTCGACTCTCATGGGCCCAAGCATTCAATCCCGCATGCGCGCAGGAAAAGCTCTGCGCAAAAGAGTCTCCCGCGGTTCCCACGCCAAGTGGACCCCTCCCGCAGGCCGCCCCGATCCCATCGAAGTCCTGCGCCAATCCGACCGCGGCCGCCTCCCCGAGCTTTTGCCCATC
>JBAVQA010000066.1:0-3911 GCA_049693595.1 Candidatus Acidiferrales bacterium
CGTAAGGTCGATGCGCATACCGGCAGCGGTCTGGTACCGGCCTTCGGGATTCTTTTCCATGGCCTTGAGGATGATCGCAGAGAGTTCCGCCGGAAGACGCGGATTGAGACGCGCTGGCGGAGTGGGAGTGCGGTTCAGAATCGCGTCGAAAATCACGGCCGAAGTATTGCCTGAAAATGTCTGGCGTCCGGTGGCCATTTCATAGAGCACCGTGCCGAAGGAAAAAAGATCGGTGCGATGATCGAGCTCCGAGCCGCGGGCCTGTTCGGGTGACATGTAGGCGATGGTGCCGATGGCTGAGCCGGGAATTGTGAGATCGTCACTGGAGTGTCCTGCGGTCACTTCTCCCGTCTCGCCCCCCTGGCGTTGCTGCGGGCCCTGCTTGGCCAAGCCGAAATCGAGGATCTTTGCGCGTCCTGACTGGGTGATGAAGATGTTCGCGGGCTTGATGTCGCGATGCACGATGCGCTTAGTGTGGGCGACTTCTAGGGCATCGGAGATCTGGATGGCCAGCTCCAGCAATTCCTCAATTTCCATGGGCTTATTATTAATGCGATGTTTCAGAGTCACGCCCTCGAGCAGTTCCATGCAGATGAAAGGGCGCCCTTCATGCTCCCCAATATCGTAGATGGTGCAAATATTGGGATGATTCAAGGCAGATGCGGCGCGCGCTTCGCGTTGAAACCGCTCCAGCGTGGAGCGGTCCTCGACCATATTATCGGGCAGAAATTTGAGCGCAACGCTGCGGCCCAGGCGCGTGTCTTCCGCCTTATACACCACTCCCATGCCGCCGCCACCGAGCTTTTCTACAATGCGATAATGAGAGACTGTGCGGCCAATGAAGGGCTGAGTGTTCGCCATGCGCGTGTAATCTTAAGTTGCCGGCTGAGGCAAGTCAAATTGACCATGATGTCGAGCCGTTCGGCTTGCATCTTGCTGGGGATTTTCGGCATCGAAAAAATACGGCACCAGGATGCGTGCGATGAGGATGATCATGAAAAGAAGAGTGAGGATGGCGGTGGGTTTGGCTTGCTTCTTTGCGGTGGCTGCGCCGGGATTGTTACGGGCGCAAGAGACGCCGGGGCCGTTGCCTGCTGCGCCACCGCAGCTGGAACCGCTGGAGCCTGAGGCGTCGCGTTCGCCGGAGGTGTCCGCTAGCAGCAAGCCGATCCCTCCCCGAACGAGTATTGCGGGGGCTTGGAAGCTGAACACTGACGACAGCGATGATGGACGCAAGAAGATGCAGCAAGCGCAGTCGAAGAGCCAAGGAAATAGCGGCAATGGAGGAAACGGGGGCAACCCGCGCGTGGGAGGCGGAGGAAATCCTTTTCCGGGCCAGGGCGGGGGAAACCCGTATCCAGGGCAGGGCGGTGGAGGAAATGGGGGCGGGGCGCGTCGCGGTGGGTCGAACCAGCCGAGTGACATGGACGCCGGAACGTTGCGGGAATTGACCGATCCGCCGGAGACGCTGAGCATCGCGCAGAAAGATCCGAAAGGCGCGGAGGTGGATTTGACGGATGACACCGCGCGCAAGAAAGTTTTTTTTACGGACGGGCGAAAAATAGAAAAATCAAGCGACGACACATACCAGCAGATCGCGGCGAAGTGGGATGGAAGGAGTCTGGTGACGGATGAGAAAACTCCGCATGGCGGGAAATTTTCGCGGACGTTCGACTTGGCGCCTAATGGGCAGCAGCTTTACGAAACGGTGCGGATCGATGCGATTGCATACGGTGGAGCGAAGTCGGCGCCGCAGGTCTATATACAGTACGTGTATGACGCGGATCAGGAAGCGCCCAGGTAATCGGCCCGCGACGAGGGAAGGCGCCAATCGGGAGATTGGCGGTCCCGGGGATGAAGCTTACGACCGGGCCATTCGCTGCGCTCAGAGTAAACTGAAGCCCGGCCCTTCCAAAGCGGCGAGACCGAACAGCTAAAGCCACGACCCAGAAAGATTGTACCGGCCTGGCGCAACGGCGGATGCCTAAGGTTGTATGGACCTGGGGAGTTGGGGGACGACGATTCGATCGCGCGGATCGAAAAGGATGTAGTCGGCGTCAGAGACAGTGCTAAGGAAATCGAGACGCGCACGAGCTTCCTGAAGTTCGTCGATGTTTTCGATCCAGATAAACTTGTTATCCGGGAGCTTCTTGAAAATTTGATAAGGGGCCGTCATCAGTTTTTTCACCGGGCTTTCTTGATATTTGAGTCCAAATAGAAGGCGCTATTTTGCAACCTAGGGAAGGCAGCCGCCATACTGTAATCGCTGTAGATTTTGAAGAATGAGCGCGCAGAGTGAGCCTAGCGCGGCGCTTCTATCGCTGGGATTGGATTGGGGTGGTCGAGTTTGCGCTCGCGTAAATAGAGAAACAGAGGCAGGGCGAGCGAAACGCCTACGAGTATCAGAGCCGCGACCGGCAACCAGCGGAGCGAAATCTGGAGCTTAGGGCCTTCCGTCCGCATAAAAACCAAAAGAGCGGCGGCGGAGACGAAGACGTCCATGCCAAAAAAGGCGCTGATGCGATTGGCGAAGAGCAGGTGGAAGAACAGAGGCATGTTCAGGCCGTTTTGGGCGACCCAGGGTAGGAACTGCCAATAGGTCAGGATCAGGCCGAGAAAGCAGAGGATGAGGTAGATCGTTCTTAGCTTCATCGTTCCCTCCCCTCAAACTGTCGCTGAGGTACGCGGTGCAACGGTTTCTAAAGAGCCTGGAAATGCTCTTTGGTATACGTGGCAGCCAACCAAAAAGACGCAAACATTTAGTGGGGTGATGTCTCGTTGAAGTGAAAGCCTGAAGATAAACCTGCCCGCCTGAAGGCGGCCGCTACAAATTCGAAGTGCCGGACGGCGGCTGGGGCCGGGCTGAACGAGCGCCGCGGCTGTGGTATAATTAGCTTCCTTTGCTCTCCGTTAACAACATCTCGATGCGCTTTGGTCCCCGAATACTGTTCGAGGACGTTTCGTGCGCGTTTCTTACCGGGCGGCGCTATGCCATCAGCGGGCCGAACGGCGCGGGGAAGACTACCCTGATGAAAATCCTCACGGGCGAGCTGGAACCTTCCAAGGGCGACGTTACCCGGCCGAAGAAACTGGGCGTTTTGAGCCAGGACCAGTTCGCGTTCGATGAATTCCGCGTGATCGATACCGTGATCATGGGGAATAAGGCGCTGTGGAAGGCATTGCAAGAGAGAGATGCGCTGTACGAGAAGCCGCACGATCAGCTGACGGATAAAGATGGAATGCGGTTGGCGGAACTGGAAGGAATCGTCGGCGAAGAGGGCGGCTACACGGCGGAAGCGGACGCGGGAGTGTTGCTCGATGGGCTGGACGTGGAAGATTCGCTGCATGAGCGAAAAATGGGCGAGCTGCAGGGCGGACAGAAAGTTCGCGTGCTGCTGGCGCAGGCGTTATTTGGAAGCCCCCCGGCATTGCTGCTGGACGAACCGACGAACCATTTGGATTTGGATTCAGTCCACTGGCTGCAGGATTATTTGTGCGAGTACGAAGGCGTGCTGATCGTGATTTCGCACGATCGCCACTTCTTGAATAGCGTCTGCACGCACACCGCGGACATCGATTACGAGACCGTGATCATGTACAACGGCGGGTACGACGACATGGTCGTCGCGAAAACTTCGATTCGTTCGCGCATCGAATCGGAAAATGCGCAGCGCGAAAAGAAAATTGCGCAATTGAATGAATTCATCGCGCGCTTTTCGGCCGGCACGCGTTCCGCGCAAGCGACGTCGCGCAAAAAAGAAGTCGAGCGGCTGCAAACTACGGAACTCGCGCGCTCGAATATTGCGCGTCCATACGTTCGCTTCAATATGGACCAGGCTTCCGGCAAGCATCCTCTGGAAATCAAGAGCGTGGCGAAATCGTACGATGGCGTGAAGGTGTGGGCGCCCTTC
>JBAVQA010000067.1:0-5504 GCA_049693595.1 Candidatus Acidiferrales bacterium
CGTCAACGTATATCCCAATCCGCCGGCGATAAGCAAAATTGCTGCTTTCCGCGAACGCGCGTGCGGCGGCAATTCCTCCGCGATGGGAACAGAAACGCCCTTGGCGATGGCTGCCAAGCGCTCTTCCGTTCGCAGTTTTCGAACGCGGTACCAGGCATAAATACCAGCCAGCGGAACCGCAAATGCAAGTACTACCGCAGCGAATCCGATTGGGTCCATGGGATCTCTCCTATGTTTTGTCAGCTTCTTGAACTTCAGACAGAGGTACGCAGGCGGGCCTTGAGATGTTCCTTAAATGTCTGCGAAATGCCCGGCGAGATTTTTGTGCGATGAGCTGAATCTTGCTGAGGATATTTTTCGAAGATGCGAGTTATTTCGGAGCGGCCTGGACTTCCATGGTCTGATCCACAAAGTAATCCGTGCAGCCTGGATTCGTCGCAGCGGGACAGTGGGCGATCGCGCGGAAACCGTTGGATGTATTCTCGATGTCGTAGGTGTATCCCTGGCGGCTTCTGTTCTGCATGGCCAGCGCGCCGCTTGAGGTCAAATCATCCAGCGAAGCAAATCCTCCATGCTCGGCCTGGTAACCGCGCTCGGCTTGGGCCAGAGCAATCAGATCATTCTTCACGCCGACAATATTGATGGTTTGCGCCGGTGTTCCAGTGCCGTCGGAGTGACCATTCGCAAAGTAATATTTGTAGGCCAGGAGCGAAATGAGCGCCACGACCAGAATTCCAAGCATGCCTTTCATGCGCACCTCATCAATCGATTTTACGGCAGGTATGCGCTCTACAAGGTTTTGCGGGGGGACGTTTGTTCCATCCGAGCAATGAAGGCGAATGCATAGCTCTACCCGAGGGTCCTGGATGGCACGGCCGCGGCTTCCCAATCATGTTGGTCTATTTCACGGTCAGGATCACTTTGCCGATATTCTTGCGCTCCTGAATATATCTGTGCGCCGCTGCGGCTTCCACTAGCGGAAACGATTTGCCAATCACCGGCTTGATCTTACCCGTAGCGTACATGCGAAAAAGTTCGTCCAGTTCGCCGCGCAGCAGCGCTCCGCGTGACAGCAAGCGTCCGAGATGTACCCCGATCACGGAAATGTTATCGCTCATCAGCTTCATGGGATGAAACCGGGGGATCTGGGCCAGGGTTTTGAGTCCCCGGGTCAAGCTCCGCTTTCCGTCAGGTCCCGCAGCGGCGGAGAGACCGTACACCACAAGCCGGCCGGTGGGACCGAGGCACTTGTAACTCCGCGAAAAGCTTTTCCCCCCGATGGGATCCATCACCATTTCGATTCCGTCCGGCGCGAACTTGCGCACCACCTCGACGAAATCGCTTTTCTCATAGTCAATCGCGTGGTCCACGCCGATCTTGCGCAGATATTCCTGCTTCGTGGGACCGGCCGTGCCGAAAATCACCAGGCCGCGAGCTCGCGCAAGCTGCACGGCTGCAATTCCCACGCCACCAGCCGCCCCGTGGATCAGAATCCTATCTCCGGGCTGCAGGTTTCCCATGGTAAACATCGAGTGATACGCTGTCAGATAATTTACCGGAATCGCGGCGGCATCGTCGAAGGGCATGCCCGCGGGCAGGCGATAAACTTGGCGCACCGGCACGGCCGCCCAAGCGGCGTAGGCGTTGAATTGCGTGAAAGCAACAACCGCTTCGCCAACTCTCAACGGCTCGCCTTCCGCCGGCTTTCCGCCAGTATCGGAAATCTTCTCGACGACGCCTGCAATCTCCAGCCCCGGAACGAAGGGAGGCTTGGGCGTTCCGGGGTAAATTCCCATGCGCTGCAAAAGGTCGGCAAAGTTTACGCCGATGGTCTTCACGCGGATCAGCGCTTCGCCCGCTTTAGGCTGCGGATCCAGGACTTCGCGCGCTTCAAAAACTTGCGGGGCGCCATACTTCCTTACGACCATAGCGCGCATCTAACTCTCCTTGTGCCGTCTCCGCGCTGGGACTCTGCTCTTTCCCCGGCTTTTCATTTTGGATTCGGGCCGTCCTATCTTAGACTGTAAGGCTTTGTGCAACCATGAAAACTAAACTGAAAACCAGAAGTTTGTTTGTCGGCACTGCCATCCTTATAGTGGCCTGGGCTTGCGTGGCGGGCGACCGTCCGCCGCAGACGGCGACTCCTCCGGTGCTAACCGCCATGCAGGAAGAGCTTGACCGCTCGATGGCGGGTATTTCGAAGTCTGAGCCTCCGGACTATTTCATCAGCTATACCGTCGCGGACCGCCAGTTTTCCGAGGTGTCTGGCTCGAATGGCGCCCTGCTATCGAGCGGGGACAATCGTGCGCGCTGGCTGGAAGTGCAAACCAGGGTGGGAACTTACCAACTCGACGACACGCACAAGCTGGGCGACCGCCAGCCGAGCTGGACCAGTCCCGGGACCACCATGGCTCTCGACAGCGATATTCCAGTATTACGCCGCGAAATCTGGCGCGAGACTGACCGGCAGTACCGCGCCGCCACGGAGGCGCTGATTAAGGTCCAGACCAGCCAGCAGGTTCAAGTGCAAACGGCGGAAGGAAATGCTCCGGATTTTTCGCGCGAGAAGCCGCACGTCTCGATTGGCCCGCGCGTGGATATCACCGTTGACCGCAAGCCCTGGGAAGAGCGCGTGCGAAAATATACCGCCGCGTTCAGCAAATCACCCGCAGTGCTGAATTCCATCGCCACGTTCACCGCGCTCGGCATGAATCAATATCAAGTGAATACGGAAGGCACCAAGCTTTCGTTCGGCCAGGTACATTACCGGCTCGAACTTTACGTTCAGAGCAAAGCTCCCGATGGCATGGACATCAACCGCTACGCCAATTTCGATTGGCTCACTCCCAAAGACGCCCCGACGGACAAAGTGGTTTTTGACCGCATCCAGACCATGATTGCGGAGACCGAAGCGTTGGATAAAGCACCGTTGGTGGACCCCTACGCCGGCCCTGCTCTACTGACCGGCCGCGCCGCTGCTGTTTTCTTTCACGAAGTTTTCGGCCATCGCGCCGAGGGTTTCCGCCAGAAGGACATTAACGAAGGCCAAACTTTCACCAGCAAAGTGGGCGAACAGATTCTGCCCGAATTTATTTCCATCAAGGATGACCCGACGGAAGCGTCGTTCCGCGGCCAGATGTTGCTTGGCAATTATGCGTTTGACGACGAAGGTGTCCCGGGCGAGAACGTTTCGCTGGTGGATCACGGCGTGCTAAAAACTTTCCTGATGTCGCGTTCGCCGCTGGTAACCATTCCGGAATCGAACGGTCACGGACGCCGTCAGCTTGGATACGTACCCGTTGCGCGGCAGGGAAATTTGATCGTCTCAAGTTCGCGCACGGTGACCGATGCGCAATTGCGTCAGAAGCTGATCGAATTGGTAAAGGCTCAGGGCAAGCCTTTCGGCTTGTTGATTGACGACATTGCCGGAGGCTTTACCTTCACCGGCCGCGCCCAGCCGCAAGCGTTTCAAGTGCTGCCGCTGGTCGTTTACAAGGTTTTCCCCGACGGCCGCCCGGATCAGCTCGTTCGCGGAGTGGATATCGTCGGAACGCCGCTCGTTTCATTGACGAAAATCGTGGCCACCGGCGACACGCCCGATATTTTCAACGGCTATTGCGGCGCCGAATCCGGCTCCGTGCCGGTTTCCGCCGTGGCGCCCGCAATTTTAATTTCGGAAATGGAAGTACAGAAGAAGGAAACTTCCACGGACAAACCGCCCATCCTTCCGCCCCCGGCGCACGATCCCGACGGGCATTATCCGGGCCAAAATAATACCGCGGAAAATAACTCGCAGGCAAAGGGACAACAGCCGTGAAGAAATTTTCAGCGTTTGCTTTGATTGCGGCGTTTGCAACTCCTCTGTCCGCAGGCGTGCCCGCTCGCGCCACGCACGCAGCATCTCCGGCCGCCGTCGGCGCGCAAGCCGCCGTGCCATCCAGCGAAAGCGATCAGACGCTTCACGCCATGCATGACGAAATGGAGCGCGCGCGCACACGTCTGCAGCTTCCCGGCGTGGATAAGCCTTTTTACTTCGAGTACCGCTTGGCGGACGTGGATGTCCGCGCTGTCACCGCGTCCTTCGGCTCGTTGATCAATAGTTCCACCACGCGCAACCGCTTCATGAGTGTGGACGTGCGCGTCGGCGATTATCACCTCGACAGCTCGAATTTCATCAGCGAGGATGGGTTTCAGGGCTTTCTCGGCTCCACCGGCCAGGTGGGAATTGACCGCGACTACAATTCGCTTCGCCAGGATTTGTGGCTGGCCACCGACCAGGCTTACAAGCAAGCCGTTACCCAGATGTCGCTCAAGCAGGCGTTTCTGCGCAGCCTGACCAAGCCGCCTGAGATTGACGACTTCTGGCAGGCGCCTCCCACCCAGCAGATCGATCCGCGCATGGACCCCGACTGGACCTCGCGCAATTGGGAAGAAGAAGCACGCAAAGCTTCTGAAGTTTTGAAGAACTTTCCTCAGCTCAACGGTTCGCGCGTGAATTATTACATGGTGTATGTGACGTACTACCTGATGAACAGCGAGGGCACTACGCTGCGAACTTCGCGCAGCCTTGCCGCCATCGAGGCAGCGGTCGACACGCAAGCCGATGATGGCATGCCGCTGCACAATTTTTATTCACTATATGTCGCCCGCCCCGCGGATCTTCCGGACTCCGAAGCCGTGGCGAAATCCCTGGCGCAAACTGGAACCGACCTGATCGCGCTGCGAGCGAGCCCGCTGGTCCCGGATTACACCGGCCCGGTGCTCTTCGACGCGCCCGCGGCTGGCTCCGTTCTCGCGCAGGTGCTTTCGCCGTCGTTGTCCGGCGCGCGGCCGCCTCTTTCCCTGGGCTCATCCTTCGATGCAATCATGGAGCGCTTCGGCGGCCGTAGCGAATGGTCGGGACGCATTGGCACGCGAGTGCTTCCGGCAAATGTAACTCTCGTTGACGATCCCACGCTGAATGAATTTCAAGGAAAGCCGCTGCTCGGAAGTTACGCCATAGACGATGAAGGCGTGAAAGCCGAGCGCGTCACTTTGGTGGATAACGGAGTTCTCAGAGACTTTCTAATGTCGCGCCGCCCGGGCCCGGATTTTCAGAAGTCGAACGGCCACGCGCGCTCGTCCACGCTCTCCGACACGCTGCCGCTCTCCAGTAATCTTGTTTTCCAGGCCAGCGATTCGCTGGACGCAGCAGCACTAAGAAAGAAATTCCTCAGTGCCTGCCACGATGACGGCCACGAATGGTGTCTGGAAGTGAAGCGCATGGACAATCCCGCACTCTCTTCGATCCGCCAGGAAGATTTTAACGACTTCATCGGCTCCATCGCCGGCGGACTTTCCAGCTGGGAGCGCATGCCGCTGATGGTATATCGCGTGTACGTCGCGGATGGCCGCGAAGAAGTGGTCCGCGGCGGTCACATCGAAGGGTTAACGCTTCGTTCTCTGCGAAATATTCTCGGCATCGGCAGCGACAGCACGGTGGTCACCTACATGCAAAACCCCGC
>JBAVQA010000068.1:0-6392 GCA_049693595.1 Candidatus Acidiferrales bacterium
GTTGCGCGCGATCACCACCAGCCATCCCGGCAGCGAACCGCGTCCCGGATCAAATTGCGCGGCGTTGCGCCAAAGCTGGAAAAAGACATCCTGCAAAATCTCTTCGGCCGCTTGCGTGTCGCGGAGAATGCGGTTCAGGACGGACGAGAGTAGACCAGCGTAGCGGTCGTACAGCGCTGCAAGCGCCGACTCGTCCCGCTGAACAATTTTTTGGATGAGCGCCGCGTCCGAGGTGCTCAGCTCTGTTCCCGTATTTCCGCTCACCAGTTTCTGGCGACTCCATTATTTAAAGTACGCGCAAGAAAGCCGTCCGGATGTTTTCAGCCGAGCCGGAAACCCGTCCGGGGTTGCGCGCCAGCTTCGCCGGGGTACGAACCGACACGCGCAGCCTAACTTGCGGGAACTAGAGCGTCAACTAGCTTCTCCGGTGTATTTCCGGAGGGTAGTTGCTTGCGCCAAACGGTGGCGGAAAGCAAAGCTTAAGAACACTAAACCTTGTAGATAGAGCTAGATATGGACATGCAACGGGGCACAAGGCTCGGAAAAGGGCTGCGTGCGGCACGAGCCAGTGCGTAATTTGTCAGTGGTTTCCATTGACATCCTTGGCGGCTTGGCTAAACTTCGACTCGCCTAGGACTTACGGCATCAATTAATCGAACAACCTTCGGGCGGGCGAAGAAAGTGACGACTCGCTGCGCCAGGAAGCTACCAGAGGAAGGAAGGCACGATGGCCACCGTCGCCAAAGCGGCACCGCAGCCGATCCCGCGAATTGCTCCGCGGGAGGATCTGAATCCATACCGCATCGCGCAAATCCAGTTTGATATCGCAGCGGAATATTTGAAGCTTGATCCGGGCCTGCGCCAAATATTGCGGACGCCGAAGCGCGTGCTGGAAGTGTCCGTGCCTACTAAGATGGACAATGGACAGATTAAAGTTTTTACGGGATTTCGCGTGCAGCACAATATCGCGCGCGGGCCGGCGAAGGGCGGCATCCGCTATCATCCGGCGGTAACGCTGGACGAAGTGAAAGCGCTGGCCACCTGGATGACGTGGAAGACGGCGACGGTGAACATTCCGTACGGCGGCGGCAAGGGCGGAGTGATTTGCGATCCGAAGCGGATGAGCAAATCCGAGCTCGAGCGCATGACGCGGCGATTCGCGTCTGAGATTTTTCCCATCATCGGACCGGATCAGGATATTCCGGCGCCGGACGTTTATACCGATTCTCAAACGATGGCGTGGATTATGGACACGTATTCCATGACCAAAGGGCGCACTTCGCTCGGCGTGGTCACCGGCAAACCGATCTCGATTGGCGGATCGGAGGGGCGCAACGAAGCGACGGCTCGCGGCTGCTTGGTCGCAGTCGAAGAGGCCTGCAAGACGAAAAAAATGTCCCTGCGCGGCTCGACCGTGGCGATCCAGGGGTTCGGAAACGCCGGCTCGATTGCCGCGCGATTGTTCTCCGAAAAGAAAGCGCGCGTAATCGCGATCAGCGACTCTCGCGGCGGCGTTTTCAATTCGCGGGGAATCGATCCATTGAAAGCTGCGCGTTACAAAGAACGCTCCGGAACCGTTGTGGGCATGCCTGGAACCTCGCGTATTTCGAATGACGATCTGCTTACCATGAAATGCGACATTCTGATTCCGGCGGCGCTGGAAAACGTGATCACTCTGAATAACGCCGATCAAATCAAGGCGAAAATTGTTGCCGAGGCGGCTAACGGGCCCACCACTCCTCATGCGGACGAAGTTCTCGCGCGCAAGGGCATCACTATGATTCCGGATATTCTGGCGAATGCCGGCGGCGTGACCGTAAGTTACTTCGAATGGGTGCAGGATCTACAGAGCTTTTTCTGGTCAGAGGACGAAGTGAATGCGAAACTCGAACTGGTGATGCGGCGCGCGTTTCACGAAGTGCACGAGATGGCGCGCAAACATCGCACACATATGCGCACCGGCGCTTACGTTCTGGCTGTCGGGCGCGTGGCGGATGCTACGCTGATTCGCGGCCTCTTCCCGTAAACCGCCGGACGCGCGCTGGTTCCACACTGCTTTCAACTTTTTACTTCATCGCAAAATTTCCGCTTGCGCAGCGAAGGATAACACGCGTACATTTTGATTTAGCCGGTGCGCTCACGCGAAAAAGGGCAGCGCCGGCATATTTGTCTGCGCGATGTCTGCGAGGAACCCTAAGAATTGAACAACCACGCGAACCACACTCCACCAATTCTGCTGACGATTGCCGGGTTTGACCCTTCCTGCGGAGCGGGAGTAGCTGCCGACCTGAAAACTTTTGCCGCGCACAATTGCTACGGCGTGGCAGCGGTGACGGCACTCACAGTGCAATCCACACAGGGAGTTGTATCGGTGCACCCGACGCCTTCGGCGACTCTGCGCGCGCAGCTCGACGCACTGGTAGAGGATGTGGCGATTGCAGGCGTGAAGATAGGCATGCTTACGAATCGCGGAAACGCTTGCGCCGTCACTGAATTTCTCGACAAGCATAAGTTCGCGCACGTCGTGCTCGATCCTGTTTTCCGGCCGACGGCCGGGGATGCAGAGTTGCTGGATACGTCCGGCCTGAAATTTGTACGCGACGAACTGCTGAAACGCGTAAGCGTGATTACGCCAAACCTGCCCGAAGCGGAATTTCTGACCGGCATGGAGGTGAAGGACCTTCCAACCATGAAAGCTGCTGGACAGAAGCTAATCGAAATGGGCGCGCGCGCAGTGGTGGTCACCGGCGGACATCTGGAGAAACCGATCGATGTGTTCTGCGTTGGAACCGAAGTAGAGACTTTTGGCGGGGATCATGTGAAGAGCCCGAACACGCACGGGTCGGGATGCACGTTTTCCTCAGCGATCCTGGCGCAACTTGCATGCGGGCAGCAGCTTCGCGAAGCTGTGATCCTGGCGAAGGCGTACGTTACGAAGGCGATCGAGAAGTCTTATCAGATCGGCAAAGGCGCGGGCCCGCTGAATCAGCTTTTTCGTTTTCACCAAGAACAGCCACTGCGCGGAGTTCACGAAGTTCCTCAACACGGTATGCATCCCGCTTCAGAACCCGCCACACACTAGAATCGGAAATTAAGAAATCTGAATCTACTGCGCGGCCGGTCACCCGGTGGGCAACTCCGCGATTCCCCTGGAGCCGGCTCGGTCGCGAATTCGTTGTGTCCAGCGCGTGAGAAGCGTACGATGCGCGAGCCAGGGAGCCGAAAAGGAAATTCCAGATGAAATGCTCTTCGTGCGCGCGTGAACTGCCGGATGGGGCGGCGTTTTGCCCGGCGTGCGCCACGCCTGTGGACTTCAGCTCGACTCCGACAGTGACTCGCGTGGACTCGCCTGCAGCAAGAGCTGTGCGAGCTGGTCTGGATGAGCATGCCGTTCGCGCAGCCGGTGCGCCGCCGTCCCCTCCTCACATCGAATCGGGTTCGCACCGCACGCCATCGCACACTTCGAATTTTGGATACGAAGCTCGCTACGTTCCTGGCACCGCGCTAGCCGACCGCTATCGCATCGTTTCCCCGCTGGGCAAGGGCGGCATGGGAGAAGTGTATCGCGCCGAAGATTTGAAGCTCGGGCAGACGGTGGCACTGAAATTTTTGCCGAAATCTTTGGCGCACAACGCAGAAGCGCTGGCGCGTTTTACGCGTGAAGTGAGGCTGGCGCGGCAGGTATCCCATCCCAACGTCTGCCGCGTCTTCGACATCGGCGAGGCCGACGGCCAGACGTTCCTGACCATGGAGTTCGTGGATGGCGAAGATATTGCCTCGTTGGTGCGGCGCATCGGCCGCCTGCCAGCAGACAAAGCTCTGGAAATAGCGCGGCAAGTTTGCGCGGGCCTTGCAGCGGCGCACGAGCACGGCATCGTCCATCGCGATCTGAAGCCTGCCAACATCATGCTCGATGGACGCGGCCGCGCGCGCATCACCGATTTCGGCCTTGCCGGAATCTCCACCGAAATTCAGGGCGACGACGCCCGAGCAGGTACGCCTGCGTACATGTCACCCGAACAATTTTCCGGCGGCGAAGTGACTCCCAAGAGCGACGTGTTTTCGCTGGGCCTGGTGATGTACGAAATTTTCACCGGCAAGAAACCATACGACGCCAAAACATTCGAAGAGATGGCGCGGCTGCGCGACAAGAGCGCGCCAACGGCGCCTTCGACCCACCTGAAAGAAATTGACCCGCTCGTCGAGCGCGTCATTCTGGGGTGCCTGCAGAAAGATCCTGCGAAGCGCCCTGCTTCGGCGCTGCAAGTTGCGGCAGCGCTTCCGGGAGGCGACCCGCTCGCAGCGGCTCTCGCAGCGGGGGAAACGCCGTCTCCCGAAATGGTCGCGGCGGCAGGCGAAACAGAAGGTCTGCGGCCGGCGATCGCCTGGGGCTGCCTGCTGCTCATCGTTCTCGGACTGGCCGCGGTGGCAGTACTATCTCAGAAAACTGAATTGCTAAACTTTGTTCCGCTTCCCAACCCGCCAGAAGTGCTGGCAGCGAAAGCGCGGGACATGTCGCGCGAGTTTGGCTACACGGCCGCGCCGGTTGATACTTTTTATTTATTCGACTCGTTCCCGGGGTATCGCGGCTACCTCGAAAAGAATGACCGTAGTCTTACGCGCTGGAACAATCTTTCCTCCGGCGTTCCTCCAACTGTGGTCTTTTGGTACCGGGAGAGTCCGCAATTCATGGTGACTGGCACGTTTGATTCTAATGGCGTGATGGATCAGGACGACCCTCCGCATACGATTTCGGGATCGTGCCTGATAATTCTCGATACGCAGGGACATTTAGTGACATTCGTAGCCGTGCCGCCTCAGCTCGATACATCGACCGAGACGGCAGCCCCGCCAAATTGGGCCGCGCTATTTACAGCGGCGGTGCTGGACGAAAACCGATTCAAGGCAGTACCGCCGCAATGGACGCCACTGGTGACAAGCGACGCGCGGGCAGCATGGGAAGGAACCTGGCCCGGGCACCCGGAATTGCCGTTGCGCGTGGAGGCGGCCGGGTATCGCGGGAGGCCGGTGTATTTCAATCTTATTTCCTCCTGGACCAAGCCGGGCCGCATGCAGCAAGAACAAACCAGCACATGGGAATCGATCCAAACTGCGATCGTTCTTACAGTAATTTGCTCGATCGCCCTGATGGGAATCGTGATGGCGCGGAACAACATCCGCTCCGGGCGAGGCGACCAACGTGGCGCGACAAGGTTGGCTTTGCTGGCCTTTCTCTCCATGTGGGTCGGGAACCTTCTTATCGTCCACCATATTCCAGCGCTATCGGAATTCATCCCTGTCTTGATTTCAACCGCATGGGGGCTGATCGCTGCGGCAACCTCTTGGGTGCTGTACGTCGCGCTCGAACCTCACGTCCGGAGGCGCTGGCCGAATTCGCTGATTTCCTGGGGCCGGTTGTTGGCGGGGCAGATGCGAGATCCCGTGGTGGGCCGCGATCTGGTGGTGGGAATCCTTGCGGGAGTTTTTTGGACGGTGGGGGACAGAGTGGAAATCTTGGTACCGGGTTGGATGGGAAAGGTGCCCACGTCGCCCGATCCCAACTTCTATCATGGGGGGCTATTGGGACTCCGCTTCATAGTTGCCGGCATTCCAATTAATATTGGAATCTTTGTTTCTCTATCACTCTTTTGGTTTTTCGTTTTCTTCCTTATCCGGCTGGTGCTGCGCAAGGAGTGGCTGGCAGTCCTGTTTGCGCTCTTGCTCGTTTCTTTATTCGCGGTATCAGGCAATAAGTATCATCCGGCGCTAAATGCAGCTTTCCAAGTGGTCCTTTGGGGTATCGCGCTGCTGATTCTGATCCGCTTCGGGCTCCTCCCAGTTATGGTGGCGCTCGGCATAAATAACCTTGTGGAGGTTTCTCCTCTGACCACACATCTTTCGGCCTGGTACGCGGGATCGACAATTTTCGCGTTCTCCGTCATCCTGGCTCTCGCCATTTTCGGGTTTTACACTTCGACTGCGGGAAAGCAGCTTTTTGGTGGGGTTTCGCTCGATGCCTGAGGCGGTTACGCCTGCCTCCCGGCATATCACTTGTGACATTGTTTAGGTCCGTCTTGTTGCAACAGCAAAAGCTCTTGCCGGAGTTCCCGCGCGGAATTATTATGGCTGGCGCTATTCCGGGACGAGGTGAGCCATGAAGCGATTCGCAGGAATAATGCTGGCGGCGATGGGGATTTTGCTGGGAGCGCAAACGATTGCCGCGCAGGAATGGTCGCAGCCGTGGGCGCGAGAGCGAATGGCGGCATCGCCGCGTCATAGCGAATGGGTGACGGTGAAGCACGATGGCCGAAACGTGGAGACGCTGGTCGTCTATCCGGAATCGAAGGACAAGCGGCCGGTCGTGCTGATCATTCACGAAATCTTCGGGTTGA
>JBAVQA010000069.1:0-2163 GCA_049693595.1 Candidatus Acidiferrales bacterium
AGGAGGTCGATAGTCCCGTGCGGAGAAAACGGAACATCTTTTCTCTCGCCATCCTTGAGGCCGAATGCTTCGATTTGAGTTGAGAAACGATCGACACGCGTTACGAAGATTCGGTCACCGGCAACCGTGAACTGCTGGATGCGGCGATCGGACTGGGGGACAATATCTCGCCAATGTGTTGGATCCGGATCATCGAATTCGATACCAACAATCCGAAAGTTCGGGGCGGCGAAGTCGGTGTAGGCCAACAGTTGGCCATGCGCGAAGAACGGCACGAAGCAGCCTTCGATATCGCGTACTAGGAGCCGGGGAGCCGCTCCCGGCTCCAGACTGTGCAAGTAGATGGAAGTGGTCGGATGTTTGCCAGTCGAAAACACCGCGTACGCCAAGAGATTGGCTTCGGGCGAATCGAGAATTCCGAGAAAGAGATTCGGTTCTTCACCCGCGAAAAACACTTCAATGTCTTGTGATCGTTCGCTGCCGAAGCGATGCCAGAAAGCAGCTCTATAGTTTGGCCGCGGGTCGCGCATAGCGCGATGAGAGTAGTAGAACCCTGTGCCATCGGGCACGAAAACAAACCCTGTGCAGTGGCCCTCTGGAAGACAGTCGGGGAGTGCGGTGTTCCGCTCAATATCAAGAATCTCTAGGGCCGACTGATCGGTGCCGCCTTGTCGCACAGAGTAGGCAAGGAACCGAGCGTCATGAGAAATCGCGACAATAGAAACGGCACTCGAAGTCCCGGTTGCGCGCAGTGCCGGGTCGACTAGGACTGTCTCTTCTCCGAATAACCCGTTACGCATCACGATGACAGGCTGCTCTCTGTCATCCTGACGCTTGACGAAAAAGTAGCGGTCGCCAACGTTCCAGGGTTCGGAAATAACTTCCTTGAACGCCATGAGTGCTCTAACTCGTTCTCTAATTTGCTCTCGCCTCGGAATTGCATCAAAATATGAGTGTGTGTACGCTGTCTGCTCTTCGAGCCATGCTCGCGTTCGCGGCGAGTTCTGATCTTCCAGCCAGCGATAGGGATCTGTGACCTCCACACCGTGCAGAATCTCGGTAACGGGTTCCACCACAGTTGGCGTGGGCGCGACTACTGCAGGAGGCATACTCTACCTTCCAGAACGTGCTGGTCGACTGAGGTGGCAGTTTGGGAACTTGGGATCTAGCCCCAGATCTAGAGTTAAGCGATGAGTGCACCGTACATCTACAGCCAACCCGTTTCGAAAACTTTTTTGTCG
Organism: Candidatus Acidiferrales bacterium; assembly: GCA_049693595.1. Taxonomy (GTDB): domain Bacteria; phylum Acidobacteriota; class Terriglobia; order Acidiferrales; family UBA7541; genus Palsa-295. The sequence continues at coordinate 1,242 of JBAVQA010000069.1, forward strand.
TGCATGAAATCGTGCAGCTTGTCCTTCGATCAGACAATGATCGGCTCGAGGCGCCTGGTTTGTGGCGCAAGTTGGGAACGTGATGAGAGGAAAGAAGTTGAAGAGAAGAGTCAATGAAACCTAATGCCGGTTGGCAGCCGCGGACCTGCAATTGGGATCCCACAGCGACCCGTTGAGTCTGGGCATCGCCTGCACGAAATCGTGCAGGCACGCAGCCTCGCGCCGTCGGGAGCCAAGCCGGGGCCCACGTCATAACACTTGAGTAGTTACTCGAAGCGAGGGAGCGTTCAACACCACTTTGCGGTTCCCAAGTGCATTGCCGAGCAATCCCTATTACTCTCCCGCGTTGTTCTGCTTTCCGAACAAAACCAAGATTCTTGTTGACGTGAGCGGTCCTGCCGTTATACTCAGGCGAAAATGGGGATTCATACCTGCTGACAGTATCGATCGCCGTATTTTGTTCATAATGGGGAACCAGAATGAAAGAAAAACTTTCTCCTAGGTGTCGTGTTGTACGAGTAAAGTTTGCGAAAGGGCATTGCGCGGTCAAAACAAGTAACGTAGTGGACTTGGACATTATCTAATAGGACGCACAGATGGGCTGATGCCAAGCGGCATCCCGAGGGGGCCTTCTGCGACACTTTCCGAAGAACGCAGTTTTATCGACTAGCGAGTGCAGACTTCCAATACCGAGTCTGCTCTACGGCCGGAGTAGTAGTCATGACGAGTCCGGGAGAATGGCTTCGAGGACTTCGGGAAGAGCTTCACCTCACGCAGGTGGCGGTCGAGCGCCTGACCAGCGAGATCGCGCGCACTGCCAACGATGATCGCTATCGGATTCGACGTGGGCGACTCGCCGACATGGAAGATGACAAAACCGCGCCGGACATTTTCGAGGCCAAGAGCCTTAGCCAATGCTACA
>JBAVQA010000070.1:0-4447 GCA_049693595.1 Candidatus Acidiferrales bacterium
AGATTGCCAAAGCTCTTGTCGATCATCCGGAAAATGTTGCCGTGAACGCCGTAGAGGGTGAACAAGTCACCGTGCTGGAGTTGCGCGTCCATCCCGACGATCTGGGGAAGGTGATCGGTCGGCAGGGCCGCACGGCCAAATCCATTCGTACGTTGCTCGGCGCCGCCGGAATGAAACTGAAGAAGCGCTTTACGCTGGAAATCCTCGAGTAGTGACTACGCAGCAACCACCAAAGGGCGATCGCGTCACCCTAGCGCGCATTCTGCGCGCTCACGGTCGCCGCGGAGAAGTAGCCGCCGAAATCCTCACTGACTTCCCCGAACGGCTTACCCGCTTAAAATCTGCGGAGCTGTGGAACGAAAAGACCGCAACGGCAAGAAAAGCGGCTATTCGCAAGTGTTGGCTTTCGCACAGTCGCGGCGGCCAAGCCATTTTCCTCTTCGAGAACTCCGACTCGATTTCTGACGCTGAAAAGCTGGTGGGTCTAGAAGTGCAAATTCCGCTGGCCGAACGCACTCCTCTGCCTGACGCTAGTTATTACGTCACGGATTTGATTGGCTGCGAGGTGTGCGAAAAAAATGGCGCGGTGGTCGGCCGCGTTCGCGACGTGCAATTTACGGGCGAGGGAGATGCCAGGAATCCGATCCTGGTGGTGGATTCAGTGCGCGGAGAACTGCTGATTCCACTGGCACAGGAAATTTGCGGGACTGTGGACTTGAAAGCGCGCCGCATCGAAGTGGTTCTACCCGAAGGCCTTCGCGATTTGAACTGAATCATCCAGCTTTCTTCTGTCTGCACCTCCAAATTATTGAGGAAAAACAGGGTCGATGGGCGACAATCTTCCCAGGGAACTCCATAGGGAAAGCATAAACAGCGATGCGTTTTGACATCATCACAATTTTCCCGGAGTTTTTCGCCGGGCCGCTCGATTACGGGATCGTGCGGCGCGCGCGTGAGGCCAAACTCATCGACGTGCACACTCACGATTTGCGCGATTTCACGCATGATCGCCATCGCACGGTGGACGACCGCCCGTTTGGCGGCGGCGAGGGTATGGTGATGAAAGCCGAGCCGCTGTTCGAAGCGGTTGAGTCACTGCTGGGTAAAGATTGTTCTGCTGCGCCGCCTGCCCGCGCCGCTATTGTGTTGCTTTCCGCCGCAGGGAAACTCTTCACACAAGAAATGGCGCGCCGTTTTGCGAAGCTCGAACGAATCGTTCTGATTTGCGGACGATATGAAGGGGTGGACGAGCGAGTCGCGGAACATCTTGCCACGGAAGAAATCTCCATTGGTGATTTCGTGCTTTCTGGCGGCGAACTGCCCGCATCAATGGTTCTAGATGCGGTCACGCGCCTAATTCCCGGCGCGCTTGGCAACGAAGATTCCATAGTGAATGAGTCTTTCAGCGCTACCGAGGACGAGCGGGAAAGCGCAACGCATGGCGGGGCGCCGCTCCGAACAAATTCTCCTCCACGCCCTGCTGAATTCGGCAACGTAAGCGCCGCGGAGCTCGGGTCGCGAAGCATGGCTCGCGGAATTCTCGATTATCCTCACTACACACGCCCGCCTTCCTTTCGCGGTTGGAATGTCCCAGAAGTATTGCTAGGCGGAAACCACGCGGAAATTCTCCGCTGGCGCCGCGCCCGCGCGCTAGAGAAAACCCAACGCAACCGTCCCGATTTGCTGGATCCGGCGCCTAATGTAAAGCCCTGACGCAGGTCAAGCGAATCGGTCCCGGACCTAATTTCCGTATAGGCAGCGGGCGGGGGTTTCGATATAATAGCAAATTGTGCGTAGTGTGCTGGCCCCACCTGAGCGGGTCTGCCCGGAAAATGAGTCATGAAACCGATAATTTCTAAAGTACAGCAGTCCCAACTCCGCAAGGATCATCCCGTGTTTCGTCCGGGTGACACAGTCCGGGTGAATGTCCGGTTGAAGGAAGGCGAGGAAGCCAAGGAACGCATCCAGCCGTTTGAAGGCGTGGTGATGAGCCGCCGTGGCGAACTTCTGGGCGAGTCGTTTACCGTTCGCCGCGTGAGCTTCGGCATCGGCGTGGAGCGCATTTTCCCCGTGCACTCGCCGATGATTAGCTCGATTGACGTTGTGCGCCAAGGCCGCGTTCGTCGCGCCAAGCTGAATTATCTCCGCCAGCGCAAAGGCAAAGCCGCCCGCATCAAGCGCGTTGAGACGTTTGAGAAAGTGGCCGCAACCACAGCGACAGCCGCAGAATAACCGCACCGTTTTGATTTCGCCCGCTCAGAGAAATCGGGGCGGGCTTTTTCGTTTTCGGCTCACTCAACGGGCGCAACATTCACGGTTTGTGGAAAACTGCGGGTTCGGCGTGTGCTAAAATCCGTAGCCGATGGGCAGACTCTGCTGTACGCGGTACGAGCGCGACGCGCGCCAGCACGGATGGCAGCGCATCGCCGGACTGGACGAGGCGGGACGCGGGTCGCTGTTTGGTCCCGTAGTAGCTGCAGCCGTCATTTTGAATCCCCGCCGCCGTATCTTCGGCCTTGACGATTCCAAGAAGCTCACTCCTGACCGGCGACAAGAACTAGCTCCGCGCATTCGAGAGCACGCTTTGGCTTGGGCCGTAGCGGAAATAGAAGCCAGCCGGATCGATGCGTGGAATATCTATCAGGCGAGCCGCCAGGCGATGATGGCTGCAGTTTCGCAGCTCTTTCCCCTTCCGGATTATCTCTTACTGGATGCCATTGAGATTGATTTGCCCATCGAACAGAAAGCATTGATTCACGGCGATGCGCGGTCCGTCTCGATTGCGGCAGCTTCCATCCTGGCCAAGGTGGAACGCGATCAACGCATGCAGGAATACGATCAGCTCTATCCCCAATATGGCCTGGCGCAGAACAAAGGCTACGGCACGCCGGATCATTTAGAGGCCCTCCAGCGCCACGGGCCCTCGCCTCTGCATCGCTTTTCGTATGCTCCTGTACGAGAGGCGGGATGTTGGGCGGTCGGTGCGAAACAGGACATGTTACCGCTTACGCCCGCCACAGACGCCCTGGCCAGTCAGGCAGACAGCACAACGCTCTCGGAGTCGTAGACCCCAGCCGCTCCGCGGCTTTTCAGCCCAAAATCTACCCAGACGTTCGCCCATGCCAGTACATCCAGCCCAGGCGCTTAAAAGGCACTGTTATCGCCTATGGCACCATGCTTCGCCCGGTTCATTGCTCCTTGTTTTTCGCGCATGCTAACCTTCTGGCCTGAGCCACAAGTGTGGCCCAAACACGCCGCCCCGCCTTAGGTGAAGGCGAGGCTGGCGAAAACTACCCATGGCCTTCAACAAAAGCAAAGCGCTGGAAAATGCGCTGAAGTTCCTCAATCAGGGCAAAGTTGCCCAGGCCATCGCCGAATACCAGCAAATTCTGCGTCACGACCCGAAGGACCAAGCTACCTTAATGACCGTCGGCGATTTGTACGCCCGCCAAGCCGACCTGGGTCATGCCATTGAGTATTTTGAGCGGCTCGCGCAAGTTTATCTGGATGATGGCTTCAACAGCAAAGCCATCGCAATCTACAAGAAAATCGGCAAATTGGCTCCCAACGAGCTTCCCCCCCTCGAACGCCTCGCCGATCTTTACGTTCAGCAAGGCATCTTGAGTGAGGCCCGTCCGCTGTTTTTGCAAATCGCGGAAGCACACCTGAAAGCTAATCGAGCGCCGAAAGCCGTGGAAGTGCTGCATCGCTTGTTGGAGGTTGAGCCGGAAAATTTGCGCGTGCAAATGCGGCTGGCTGAACTTTACAACGTCATGGGCCTGAAGAAAGAGGCGGCTCAAACCTATCTGAATTACGCGCAAAGGTTATTCGATCGGGGCGAGAACGATGAGGCCGAAAAACTGATTGAGCGCGCCGTGGAGGTCGATCCCACCAACGCCTCCGCCCTGCTTCTGAAAGCGAAGACGCTGAACGCAAATAATAAGACTGCCCAGGCAATTCCAATCCTGGAATCCCATCCGGAAGCGAACGCGGGCGGCGATGTCACCAACATGCTGTTGGACTATGAGCTGCAGTTGGGACAGATCCAGAAAGCCGCGGAGCGTGGACGTCAAGTGCTGGCCCGGGGACATGCGCATTTTGGGCCGCTTTACAAGGTAGCCGAGACGCTCATCGAGAGCGCACAACCGAATGCCGCGCTTCCTCTATTGCGTGAGCTGCGTGGCGCCATGATCGAAGCGGGCGAGCAGGACAAGTTCGTGAAGTCACTGACAACGGCGAGCGAGCGCCTGCCTGGAAGTGCCGAACCGCTGGAAATGCTCGTCGATTTTTCCCGAACTACAAGCGACCCCTTCCGGTTGAACGCTGCGCTTGGCCAGCTTTCCGACGTCTATGCCGCCGCGGGAGACTTTCCGCGCGCGGAAGCGCTGTTGCAAGAGCTCGTCGAGCGAAACAAGGACGACGAACGCGTGGTGGCGCGGCTGAACCA
>JBAVQA010000071.1:0-3468 GCA_049693595.1 Candidatus Acidiferrales bacterium
GCGATGCTGGGGAATTGCAAGGCGAGGCCGTCTCGCGCGGAGTCGTCTATCAGAATGAAGAGCTGCAATCCGGCACGGTCTCCCTGCAGCGGAACCCAGCTCGTGACCATGTCCTGCTTTTCGCGCTGATACACCTGCACGTCGGCTTTTGCTACCGCGGGAACTTCTGCGCCGTGGCGCGCCTTCACCGTCACGACCATTTTCACCGGCACGTCGGTAGTTGAAAGGTTTGGCTTGTGCGGTGCGGCTGGTGTCGGCAAAGAGATCGCGCCGAGAATTAGGCCCAACATTGCTCCCAAGGCCAGAGAGTGTTTCGTTATCGAGCTTTTCTCCATGTTTGAGTTTCGCATCGTCTGATCCCTTCCCTCGAAATCGAGAGTTTTAAGTGGGTCTCGGCGCCAGCGTCGTTTGCACGCGGCCGGCTGAGTAGCAGCGTTTCACCCACATATATAGGATGCGGCCAACGCGGTATAGGGTACGCCGGAACAGGCCGCTAAGTGATAGAACACAAGCATCTTAAGAGAGGGATTGGGAGCGGGGACGAATATCTAGGGGACTATGAAGACCAGGGTGGCTTTGAAAGGCACGGGCTTGCCGTCTTCAACATAGGGAGAAAACTTCCAGCGAGCAACTGCGTTGTAGGCTGCGGAGAATAGTATCGAATCTTTATTTGACCCCGGGGCTGCGCCCACGAAGGTGCCGTCATCATCCACGGAAATCATTACTTCAACTCTTGTTCCGCGCCGCGCGCCTGACGGAAAAACGGGCTCGACCCTATTTGCGGCGAGCTTGCGTGCTGCCTCGTCCGAAAGTTCGGTTATTGGAGGCGCTGGCTCGACGTGCACCTTGAACGGAAAGCCCATCAGTGCCGTGACTTGAACAGGGACGCCGTTGACAACAGGCTTCTTCAATTTCCATTTGAGCAAGGCTTCGTGCAACGGCTCGTCGAGACTAGGATTGTCGCAGCCCGCAGGGAACTCCTCGCGAATATTCCCGTTGCGGTCCGCCGATAAGAATGCGCCGCATCCGCCAGAATCTTGACCGCCGACCACAGCGGGCCAGGCGATATCGGAACTGCCGATGACGAGGCTGCGCATGGCGTCTTCGCCGATGCGCAAGACCTGGATACGGTCAGAGGCGGGCGTGGGCGTTTTCACTTCGAAAAGTGATTCGCCCGTCACGTCCTTCCAGCCGTCTTGGGATGGAGGTAAGTGATCGAGAGCGGTGACCGCAGCCTCAATTTCGCTCTTGTATTCGGGCTCGGTAACGACGCGCCGTGCCACCTGCTTGTCCCCGAACTTTTGATAATCCTTGTACTCTGCGTAGCCACTCTTGGTGAAGACGGATTGGAGGCGACCGCTTCCCTCAAAACAGACAATGATCCGATCGACCCTGAAGTGAAGGTCGCCGCACACGCGGTCGTTTGCTCCGCCGGATGGCTCGGCGATTTCTTGTTTCGTCTGCTCGAGCTCAGCTGCAAACGGCACCGGGTCGAACACGGCCGTGACGACTCGATACAGCCAGTAAGGATAATAGTCGCCGGTGTTGGTTTCGGAGACGGCGTCGCCATTTACGATGAGCGTTTGCGAGAACGCAGGGGACTGAATCGTCCGGCGGTATTTCTCTGGGGAGACCCAGTATTCCTCGACTTCGGCGCGACGGTCGGATTGCGGATTGGTGGTTTCACGAATCGAAAACTTAATGTGAAAAGGCGCACTTCCTGGAAGCGTCAGCTGCGACTTGCGCAGGGCGCGGTCTGTGGCGTCGCTCAGCGGGATCGTGCGGCGCGTTTGAGCGGACGTAGGATTAGCGACCACCATGATGAAGAGGATGGAGATGGGCAGCGCGAAACGCATACGTTTTTGACCCTTCTGGCGCGAGCAAGCCGCGCGGATGGCGGCGGCAGCATTCTACACGGGAAATGACGAGTTGAATAATTGAATGTAGCGTCCTCAGAGGGCGGCGCCGAAGTTGGCAGGTTTGGGCGGCGGAAGGGAGCGGGATCGATGTGCCGCTGAGTCCGCGGTTCGCGGTGCGAGTGATTCAGATCGATTATTATCTGACCAACTTTGCGAATGCCACGAACGACCACCAAAACAACTTGTTGGTGGGAGCGGGCTTCGTGTTTCATTGGTCGCGGTAAGAATAATGGTGAAGCCCTGAAGTTCTGGACCAGCCGTTCTATTTCTTCCCCTGACGACTCTTCAACTCCTATGGATGGCATTTGATTTCGATGCGGAGGCTGGGCGGAGCGCCGGGTAGAGCGGCGTCGGTCTTGGGCTTGTCCACGACTTCAATGGCGTGCATGGGCTCGGGCTTCATCCAGTGCACGCTCCAAGCGCCTGGATGAGTCGGTTCTTCGTTGCTTGGATGGTCTGTGACGGTGCCATCCGCGCGGTGATAACGAATGTGCGGAGTCGCGCCGCCGGTGTCCCAATCCAGAAAGAAACTAGGCCAACGGTGGTGATGCATCGGTATGGTGGCGCCGGGAGCCGGCACTGTGACTTCCAGGACGCGCACGAATCCATTTTCGAAAATAACTTTGTGAGTATCGGGCGCGGTTTGGACTGCGTCATAGCCGTCGGGGAATTGCGATTTGTCCTGGCCGTAGGCGTAAAAATGCCAACCGAACAGGACGAGCGCACCGACGATCGCGACGGCAATGAATCTTCGCTTTCGTGCGTACAGAATGACTTTTGGCTGGTTCATGGCGCGAAGTATAGTGAAGTTTTGCTGAAGTGGAAGAACATTCCTTGATCGCCAGGTTCCTTCGCGGGATCAGTTTCTTAGCTAAACGCCGCGGTCACTTGTGCGATTATTCGGCCTACTGTTAGGGCAATCCGGCGTGGGGGACTTTGACTTTCGTCATCAAAATTGCGGCTTGATGGTTTGTGGATGCCTGCGCCGCGTGGAACGTGGGCGCGGCGCAGGCGAATAGCGTGCGGCCGTCGTGGCCGCCTAGCATGCAGGCGAATGCGCCTAATCCATTGGTCTTGAGTTCTTCCACGATGCGTCCGCCCTCGGCCACGCGGACCAGCCGGCCGTGGGCGGCATCGGCCACCCACACGTGACTTTCGGCATCGAGACAAATCCCGTCCGGCACCACAGCCGATTGACTTAGCGCTTCATCGGCGTTCGTCGCTTTGGGGGGATTGCCAAAGGCAGCCCAAATCCGGCGCTTACTCAACGAACCTGCGGAGACGTCGAAGGCAGTGAGGCGGTTCATCGTTGTCTCGGCTACGATCAGCGTGCGGCCGTCGCCGGTAAGCACCATGCCGTTGGGAAAGCCGAGCTCGTCGGCCACCACATTGGCCGCGCCGTCGGGTTCAACGCAAACGAGCACGGTGGTACGTGGCGGCGCGCCGGCCATTAGATCGAATCCGAAATTGCCAACCCATGCGCGGCCATCGCGATCGACCAGCATGTCGTTCAAATAGCCAGGGGCGAGAGCGGACACATCGGCATGGA
>JBAVQA010000072.1:0-7888 GCA_049693595.1 Candidatus Acidiferrales bacterium
GCTCTTCAGCTTCGCTGCCTTCGGTTCGCAACAGCGGAAAAAGGACCACTTCGCGAATCGCGTGAGAATCGGTCAATAACATCACCAGGCGATCTATCCCCACGCCCTCTCCCGCAGTCGGAGGCAATCCATGGGACAAAGCCCGAATGTAATCGATATCTACTTCCTTAGGGGATTCCAAACCGCCCTTTTCCACTTGTGCGCGAAAACGCCGCTCCTGATCGATCGGGTCATTCAGCTCCGAAAAACCGTTTGCAATCTCCATTCCGCCGATGAAAAGCTCGAATCGCTCGGTTAACGATGGGTCATCCGGCTTTTGCTTCGAAAGCGGCGAAATGGCCGTGGGAAAATCATAAATCAGAGTCGGTTGGATCAAATGTGATTCGGCAACTTGCTCGAAGAGTTCTCCGGTCAATTCCCCGTCAGAAAGCTTCGTAACATTCGCGAGGGGCGCCAAACCCCGCGCCTGCGCGAATATGTTGTACCGCTCGGCCTGAATACGCGGTCCGCCTGGTACGGCGAGCTCAGACTCAGTCGGCGCCGGTCCAGCGGCGTGGGGCCAGAACTTGCAAATCGCTTCTCGCATGGTGAGGCGCTCGAAGCGGCCAAAATCAATCTCGTCCTCGCCGTACCTGACCTTGTGGCTGCCGCAAACGCGCTCTGCCAGCCCGCGAAACAATTCTTCCGTCAAATCCATCAGCTCCAGATAGTCGCTATAAGCCTGGTAAAACTCGAGCATGGTGAACTCAGGCTGGTGCACCGCGTCGATTCCTTCATTGCGAAAATTGCGATTGATCTCGAAAACGCGATCGAGCCCGCCCACCACCAGCCGCTTCAGATATAGTTCCGGCGCGATGCGCAGGTATAACTCCATGTCAAATGTGTTGTGCCGCGTCACGAAAGGACGCGCCGTTGCGCCACCCAGGATCGGGTGCATCATCGGCGTCTCCACCTCCAGGTAGCCTCGCGATTCGAAAAACTCCCGAATCTCGCGGATGATCCGGGCGCGGCGAAGAAATATCTCGCGCGTGCGCTCGTTCACGATCAGATCGAGGTATCGCCGGCGAAATCGCTGTTCCACGTCCGCCAGCCCGTGCCACTTTTCAGGAAGCGGCAACAATGCTTTGCTCAACAACTCAAGCTTCTCGACCCACAGTGTCAACTCATTTGTCTTGGTACGAAAAAGGTGTCCCGAAATTCCCACGATGTCGCCCAAATCCAGAAGCTGGAAAAGCTTGAATGCCTGCTCCCCCACAGCATCCAGTTTGACGTAAATTTGAAGCCGCGCGCCGTCGCCTGTGATGTGCCCAAAGGCCGCTTTCCCGTGAGGCCGAAGCGCGATAATTCGTCCCGCCACCCGGACATTTACGAGCTCGCTGGAGAGTTCCTCCGCCGTGCGATTTCCGTATCCTTCAACGACTTGCCGAGCCGTATGCGACCAAGCGAACTTCCGCGGATAGGCAGCATGTCCCATCTCCTCAATTTCGCTTAGCTTCTTGCGGCGCTGCTGAAACTGGTCAAGCGGTTCAAATTCCAATGGGTCACAATCCTTTTGGTAAATTGGTAAGCCGGCTTTCGGCAATTGCGCTCGCTCGAGCAGCCGCGCGCAGTATAGCGGTCGCCTTCCACGAGCGTCAAGAAAACGCCTCTTGCTCAAACCAGTGGTATAATCCGCCCTCTACTTGGGGGGAACGTGTTCGGTCTACATAGGCGGAAAGCGGCCGCCGCACGTCGGACTGTTTCTGAAGATTGGATCGCAGCGCTGCCGCGGGAAAAGGGGAATTTTTACCAGTCTGTAGTTCGTGGGTGGGAATCGTCGTACGCCATGACCAGCGTGGCCCTCGACGGGGCTCTTTCGCTTCGCTCTCGCGGCGAACTCGTTTGCGCGCGCCAGCAGGTTTTCATCTCCGCTGACCTTTTGGTGCGCCTTGCAGCAACCCTGGTCGTAGCTTGTGGAGCCGTTTCAAATCGCGGACGTCACCTCAACAACCTTCCTCTAGTGGAACCATTGAACACGGAATACTTTCGCGGTGAAATTGCGCAGAATGCCGCCCACTGGAACGGGCTTCTGCACCATGTGCTGTTTGCCGAACGCTCGCGATTCTTCCAGAAGCTGCGCATTCTCTCGGATACCGTCGAACGTGTCGTTCGCGAGTTCGACGAGACGGCGCAAGAGCTTTCGCAAGGCCTCGCTATCCAGCCCGCCAATTGCTGGAAGGAGCTCGATTGCCTGCATTATGACTTCAACACTTGCCTATGCGAGTCCGAGATTATTTTGAAGTCTTTCCTGCGAGCGCTTCCCACGGAGCAGCTCGCCGCTTTTGCCTCGGAGTTAGATTCGCTTCCTGGAGAAGACCGCGTGCGGCGCCGTCTCAGGGCGCGACCGCAGATGTCTCGTGCAACGGCTTAGCGGTCATTTCATTTGTCCAGTATCTGCTCGGTGGGTTTGTCGCAACTCCTAACTCGCCCCAGGGTTCCCTATAGGCTGGCCGTCGCAGCTTTCGCAAGTCCCGACGATACTGGACGTTTCAGGGCAATCCGAAGAAAATAGCTGGGTACCGCAAGCATTTGTTATACATAAACTGGAATTCTAGCTGCTCCTGATTGCCGCTAATTGTCCAGTGATCGAGATTTGTTGCGCAGTAAGAACCATAGGTGCAACTTCTAAGGCGACCGACGCATCGCAGCTAGGGATGCGTCCCGACGGGTAGCGTGGCCCGAACGAGACGAAACGATACGGACGAGATGCCGGAGGCGGAAGCCATCCGGCTCGCCCAACAAGGCAATGCGGCGGCGTTTGAGCGCTTGTACCATTTGCACAATCGCCGGGTGTATTCGCTCTGTTTGCGGATGGTTGGCAATACGGCCGGAGCCGAGGACTTAACGCAGGAAGCGTTCCTCCAGCTCTTCCGGAAAATTGCTACTTTCCGCGGCGAATCCGCTTTTTCCACATGGCTGCATCGGCTGGCCGTAAATGTCGTTTTGATGAAGTTGCGTAAGAAGTCCGGAACGGAAACCTCGTTGGATGAACTTACCGAACCAGACGAGGAATCCGGCGGCCCCCGGCGGGATTTCGGGGCCCCGGATCTGAGGCTTAGCGGCTCGATTGACCGCGTACATTTACAGCGCGCCGTCGAGCAACTTCCTCCGGGCTACAAAGCAGTGTTCGTGCTGCACGACGTACAGGGTTACGAACATAACGAAATTGCGGAAATCATGGACTGCTCTATCGGAAATTCGAAATCGCAGTTGCACAAGGCCCGCATGCGGCTTCGCGAACTCCTTCACGAAGCCACGCGTGACAAGGCTCGCGAGGACCGTAAAGCTGCCAGTGCCGATTCTGGCGGCGAGGACTGAAAGAAATGGCACCGATCACTTGTAAAGCCTTCCTGAATCATCTGTCGCTCCGGATGGAGGGCAGCCCTTACCCGGACGCAGACGCGCATCTTCGCAATTGCCCAAGTTGCCGTAACGTCGTCGATGATCTGAACGCCATCCACTCCGTAGCGCGAAGCTGGAGCGCCGAAGAGGCCGAACCGCCTGCGCGCGTCTGGACCTCGTTGCGATTGCAACTCGAACAAGAAGGGCTAATTCGTGATGACCGCAAGGTAGAGCGCGAACTGCCTCGCTCGCGGGGATTCAGCGGTTGGTTTGCCGGCTTGCCGCGCCCGGCTCTGGCTGGAGCTTACCTGGTCTTATTGATAGCCGTTGCCTTCGGCTTGAGCAGGCCCACTAATAAGCGCGCCAACGAAGCGCGCTGGCTCGAGGGCACGCAGGATTCTACGTTGCCGCTAAACGCGCAGCTTACTGCCGAGCAGGCTTCCTTCGCATCTTTCAACGATTCCAATCCTGTTGTCACCGCTTCCCTCAACAAGAACCTGGCAATTGTTGACAACTACATCGCTTTATGTGAAAAAAGTGTGCAAGAAGAACCCCAGAACGAAGTGGCGCGGGATTATCTCTACGAAGCCTATCAGCAGAAGGCGGATCTGCTGGCGCAGATGACGGAACGCGGAGAAAACAACCGATGAGCGCCTCTCACTTTGTTCGTACGCAATTGATATGCAACAGAAGTTTGAAAGCCGCCTCTCTACTGGTCCCCGGCCTCCTGATCTGTGGCATTGCGTCCGCCGCGGCACCGCAACCGCGCCGCCAGGAACAGCATTTCAAGGTTCAGACTCACCCGGTCGTTACCATTCACAATCCCAACGGCACGATCACTGTGAAGGCTTGGACCAAAGCGGAAGTGATGGTGATTTCAAATCGCGCCAGCGATGACGTCGAAGTGGACGCCGAGCAAATGGGAAACCGCGTGGACGTTTCGGCTCATGCGACTTCCGATAATGTCGCCCCCGAAGATATGCGCGCCGACTATCAGATTAACGTCCCGGAAGATGCCGAGCTTCAGATTCACAACGACTCCGGAGAAGTAAACGTCGCCAACGTCCTCGGCGACATGAATGTCGAGACCGTAGCCGCCGCTGTTGACCTGGAAGACTCCGCCGGTTATGTAACCATCAAGACCGTGGGCGGCTCTTTTCAGTGCACCCGTTGCGCCGGAAAACTTGAGATTTCTTCCATCAGCGGAAACCTCCGTCTCACGGACATTCACAGCTATCACGTCCACGCGCAGACTTCCACCGGCAATATCCTTTTCTCCGGCGAGTTTCTTCCCAACGGACTCTATCGCCTGAAGAATTACAGCGGCGTTATCGAAGTCCGATTTTCTCCGGCCGATTCTTTTGACCTGAGCGCCACTTCGCTGAAAGGCAAAGTTAACAACGAAGCCAGCCTCACGCCCAAAGCCCACCAGCAACATCTCTACAACCGGTTCGGCAACAGTTTGTTCGGCACCTTCAATGCCGGCCGCGCCAAAGTCGAATTGACCTCCTTCGATGGTACAATCAACATTCTTAAACGTGATTGATTGCTCCATTCCGCAATTACAACAGCCCGCTATCGGTGTTCTGCTCCATGATTAGTGAAACCCGCGCGCGTACGCTCGTTTGCCTCACCGGATTCATGGGCACCGGCAAATCCACGGTTGCGCGGCTGCTTGCTCGTCAGGTCGGATGGCTGCATGTGGATCTTGATAAGCGCATCGTTGAAGCTACGGGCCAGACGATCCCGAACATATTCGCGAGGCTTGGCGAGCAGGAATTCCGTCGTGCGGAACACGCTCAGCTCGCGCGCATTCTGGGTGAAGCCGCCGAACAACAGAGACCTCGTATCATCTCGTTGGGCGGCGGAACCACGGCCCAACAGCAGAATGTTGCCTTGCTACGCCGGAACAACGCAGCTTTGGTTTGGCTGCACTGCCCTATTTCAGACCTTCTTAAGCGCGCTGCTCACATCACCGATCGTCCCCTGTTTCGCGATGAGGCCAGCTTTCGGAAACTCTACGACGAGCGCTTGCCGTCTTACGAACTCGCCGACTACCGCGTCGAAACCAATACCGAGCCTTTGCGCGTGGTGGAACAAATTCTCGCGTTGGGAATCTTCCCCAAGGTGACTGCATGATTCTGAAACTGAACTCTTCGCTTTCCAGGCAAGCCATATTTCTAATCCCAGCAGCGATTGTGGCCGCCCTGCTCCTGGTTGCCACCGCGCCGTCCCATGCGAACCACCGCCCGGCGCCCATCTCCGCATCTGCCGTGTCCGACTCCGGTTTTGTAGCTGACAAAGGAAAATTCCGCATCATGGTCAACGGGCAGCAGGTCGGCAAGGAAGAATTCGAGATTGGCCCAAGCGGAAGCGACTGGGTAGCGCATGGCACATCTGAAATTCAAGCCCCGAAAGGCTCGTTCCACGTGACTGGAACGCTCAATTTGAAGCCCGATGGCACGCCTGCGCGATATGAATGGTCCACGGACGGCCCGAAAAAAGCCTCCTCCGTGATTGTCTTCAACGGCGTTGTGGCGAACGTAGAGCTGCGCGTCGATGGCGCGCGCCCTTACACCCAACAATTCACTTTCAGTTCTCCTCGCATCGTTGTGCTCGATAATAATCTCTATCATCAGTACGCGATTCTTTTCCGTCTCTACGATTGGGATAAGAAAGGTGTGCAAACCTTTTCGGTTCTCGTCCCCCAGGAAATAACGCCCGGGAGCATCACCGTGGAGTCAGTGGGCAAGCAGGACGTCGGCGGCGCAAGCCTGGAAGAATTGCGCGTGAAAACGGAAGACAACGAAATCGATGCGTTCTTCGATGGCCCGAAACTGATGCGCCTTCTCGCTCCCAGCGCCAACGCCGAAATAATCCGGGAATAGTATCCGGATTCCGCCCGCCGGGCCGCGATCGCTACCGCCAAAAATCCATCGCAAAATTAAAAGGCCCGGGAGCGTGCCCGGGCCTTCGGGTGGGTTTACAGGTGGATGCCGATTCGAATCTACAATTGCGCGCGACGCTGAACGTGGCTCGATTCCATCGGTTGCGGCTTCTCAATCGTCACCGAAACGTTTATTTCGGAACCCTTGCGAAGGATCCCAAGATTTACCGACTTTTCGTCGCTCTCGTCGCGTAATTGATGCCGCAGGTCGCCGAGAGAACTGACCGGCTTGCTGTCTATCTTGGTGATGACGTCGCCGGCCTTTACTCCCGCCTTGTCCGCTGCCGTCCCTGCGCGAACTTCGCGCACCAGGATCCCGCCGCTCTCCGGTGCGCCAAAATACGCTCCCAGCTGCCCGGAAAGTTCTTCGGCGCTTATCCCCAACTGCGGCGCGCGTCCATCCGTCCCGCCGAAAATCTCCGGCCCGTCAACACGAAGATCGAAGTTCGGCGCTGACAAAGCGTATGCGCCGTCGAAATCCCGCATCTTTCCTCGCATTTTCTTTTCGAGCAGCGCGCTGCGATCGCCAACTTCCACGGAAAAGTCTTGCGCCGCGCCATTTCGAGAAATCGCAAGCGGGATATTCCTGCCCGCGGGAGTCTCCCGGACCAGTCGGCGGAACTGCACCGTGCCTTCCACGGTCTGTCCGTCATACTTCGTAATAACGTCATGTTCCTTCAAGCCCGCTTTCGCTCCCGGGCTGTCCGGTTCCACGTCCAGCACCTCAACGCCGCGCACGTCCGAAAGTTTCAAATCCTTGGCTTTGTCCGCGGTCACTTCCCCGATTTCCACTCCCAGCCATCCGCCGCCTTCCTCCGCAATCGAGCTGAAAACTCTCGGCTCCTGGCTCCAGACCTCCGCCTTCTCCTGCGCCAGCGCCGAAAGCTCGTCAGCGCGAGACGCGAACTCTTGCGCCCGGGCCAGCCATTCCCTGCCCGCAAGCTCGGCCGAGTTGCTCTGCTGCTTCCCGATTTCCGGTGCGCTCATCTCGACCTCCTTGCGGATCTTCTCTTGTAGGTTTGCAAGCTGCGCCTGCAATTCCTGTTCAGTAGTACGTGTGGCCTTGCTCAATTGTTCCGTCAAAGTTGTCGAATCTGGGCAAGCGTCCGCTGACGCGGAAGGCGCCGGCGAAGTAGGCGAACCGCCTGGGGTCTTGTCTTGAGTTGGGGATTGGCCGCAGAGTGTTCCGGGCGTGCTACCCAAAGCCAGCAGCAACACCCCCGCAAACGCGAAGTTCGAGCACGCGAAATTCTTCATGCGTTTCTCCTCACTTGAAAGTTACGCCCCTTCAGACGCCTGCCCGCTGCAAGAACAGGTGAATGCCGCCATTTATTGTGCGAACTGAAATCTGGCCCCCGCCGGTCCCCAGCTTCGCTTGAAACGCTCGAGCGCCCGGAGATCCACCCGTCGACGTCACCGGCAACTCTGAAAATACATCGCCGTTCATGCTCAGCACTTTCAAATTCGCGCGTGCCGTGGAAGGCAATCCCAGCACTACAGAGCCGTTGACCGTCTCGAGATTCATGGGACCGCCATCAAACAATTGCCGCAGCTCCAGGC
>JBAVQA010000073.1:0-4851 GCA_049693595.1 Candidatus Acidiferrales bacterium
GGGTTTAGACGCAGCGCCAGCACACTCGTCGCGTGCAACTCCTACCTCGGTTCGCGATCCGGCGTGCATACATTCTTCTCCCCATACTTGTAGAACCGGTAACTGCTCCACGGCTGGTGGCCCACCCTTTCGCATGACCCAAACGCATGGAGTAAGGTCTTGCTTGTGGCGCACTCTTGCCCTCCTGCTGCGGGCAGGCTGCAGGCGAGAGTGCGGAACTTGGAGTGGCGCCATGGAACGTGCCACGAGGCGCCGCCGCCGCGGCCACGCGCTTATAAATGCAGATTTACTTTTGTACTTAACTGGAGTTAACATGTGACATCATCCTAGGTTAAGCCATGTCGCGCATCATTGCACCTGCGTTGCTGCTCTTAAGTGTGGCGCTCGCCCTGCCGGTGGAGATCCTCGGGCAGGGAGAGACCACCAGCGCGATCGTCGGACAGGTGAGGGACGGAAGCGGCGCGGCCATTCCGGGCGCCACCGTTGCGGTGACAAACCGGGCGACCGCGCTACAACGCAACGTCAAGACGGACAATGAGGGCCGCTTCAATTTCCCGCAGCTGCAACCCGGCACGTATGCGGTGAAGGTGGAAGCAGCAGGCTTCGCTGCGCAGCACAATGACGCCGTGGTTTCGGGTTTGGGGGAAAAGCAGACCATAGATTTCACGCTGCAAGTGGCTCGATCCAATCAGACCGTCGAGGTAAGCAGCGCGGCTCCGCTGATCAACCCGGATAACCCAAACACATCCACGAACCTGAATGCGCCGGCGCTGGAGAACCTTCCCAATCCAGGCGGTGATTTGACTTACCCTCTGCAGTTCGCGGCCGGGGCGCTGGTGAACACGGCGGGCAGCGGCAACGACTTCGTCGGCGGAACCAACGGATACGGCAACGTCGAGTTCAACGGGCTGCCCGCCCTCTCCAATGGCTATATCGTTGACGGGCTGGAAACGAATGACCCGCTGACGAACCTGAACAGCGGGCTTTCGACCAACCTGGTCCTGGGATTGAACTCGATATCGGAAGTGACCGTAAACACGCTTTCCTACGCGGTGGACCAGGGGAGGTACGGAGCGTCGCAGGTGAACTACGTTACCAAGTCGGGGTCGAACCAGTTTCACGGAAATCTTTACGAAATCTGGAACGGCTCGATCCTGAATGCGGCGGACTATTTTACAAACGCGACAGCGGGGAATCACAAGCCGCGGTCAACGGTGAACCATTTCGGCGGAAGCGTGGGAGGCCCGGTGGTTCGCAACAAGGTATTCTTCTTTTTCGACAGCGAGTGGGTGCGGATTGCGCTGCCGATTGTCACCGCCACGACCGTTCCAACCGCGGCGCTGGAGAGTTACGTGCTGCAGCAACTTCCGCTGGGTGGAACCGACTCCGTCACGGGGTCGGTGTATCAACCGTCGCCGCAGTCGGTGCCGTTCTATCAGAAGATGTTCGCACTCTACGGGAACACGAACGGCACGCCGCTCAAGGTGCTGGGCTGCCCATTCGATGCGGGAGGCGGAGCGGCGGCGATTGCGAACGATGGAAACGGCTGCGCCAATCGCCAGAGCGTCTCGCATTCGAGCGACGACCGTGAACAGGTCCAGACGGTTCGAATCGATTACAACATCAATGAGCAAAACACCACCTGGTATCGTTTTCAGGCTGATACCGGGCTGCAAGCTGCCTACACCGATCCGATCAATTCGTTGTTCGACGCTTTTTCGCCGCAACCGCTGTACTCCTTTGCGGCGGGATACACGCATGTGTTTTCGCAGAACCTGGTGAATTATTTCAATCCGGCGTTCTCGTGGTACGAGAGCTTGTTTGGGCCGAACGATCTTCAGAAAACGCTCGCCGCCTTCCCGATTGTGCTGCAAGGCAGCGGTGTGGACGCGCCCTTTACCCCGGTGGGGGGATTGGACAACACCTGGGTGCAGGGACGGCGGGCGTCCCGTTTTTTTATCAACGACAACCTCGCTTGGAGCCACGGCGCGCACGAACTGCGCTTTGGCACCAATACTCGCATCCTGCGGCTGAACGACTATGATTTCGGAGAAGGTTCGGTGCCAACCGTCACCTACACCGACCTGCCGCAGTACATTTATGGAGTCGCGTCCACGGCAAGCGAAACATTTCCAACCTCACCGAACCAGCCTTTCAACTTCCTGAATCTGGACCTGTACGCGCAGGACACCTGGAAGGTGACCAAGAAGCTCACCTGGACTTTCGGCATTCGCGACACCCTGAATTCCAATCCATTGAATCCGCATCGGGAGATCGCTCGACTGAGCGGCGCTTTCGATTCCATTTCCCACAATGTGAATCAGCCCTTGAACGCCGCCATCCAAACCGGACTAGGCAATGTATTTTCCTCCACACCCCTGGCGATTCTGCAACCGCGCACGGCCATCGCATGGCAGTTTGAGCCGAAATCGGTGCTGCGTGCCGGCTTTGGAATTTTCAGTGATATTTTGCCGGGCAGCATCGCCGACGTGGCGGGCGTGAATCCGCCCTACGTCAAGACTTTCCAGGGCGGTCTACTGGGGACGGCCGGCGGCACAGCCATCGCACCCGGAGTGCCCGACAGCGCCGTGGACGCCGCCGTGGCCGCCAACAAGACCTTCGTCCTGGGATTTCCAACGGGCCAACTTTCCTGTGCATCCGCGCAAGCAAATCCGGCAACGTGCCTGCCTGCGGTGGCGATCACGGCGGTACCGAATGGTGAGCTCCATGCGCCAGATTTCATGGAGTGGAGTGTGGGCCTGGAACATCAGCTGGGCGCCACGGGAAGCATCCACGCGCAATACGTGGGCACGCGCGCGCTTAACCAACCGTATCAATCGCAGGTGAACGGCTATCAAACGGTGTGTCAGGGTTGTTTTGCGCCGTTTCCCTACGCGCAATCCACCGACCCTCGATTTGGGGCCGTTACGCAATTTTCCACCGGGGCAAGCAGCCACTACAACGGCTTGCAACTTTCCGCGATCAAGCGCATGGGGCACGGCCTGACGGGACAGGTGAACTATACCTTCAGCCGTTGCATGGATACGGTTTCCAACGGCGGGTTCTTGCAGTTCTCCTCGGGAGGAATTCTGTCGCCGCTACCGGGAGATTTGGCGCGCGACTACGGTCCGTGCGACTACGACATACGGAACAATCTCAATGCGCAGTATGTCTATCAATTGCCGCTGAAGGTTCAGGACCGACGTCTGGGCTATGTGTTGAACGGCTGGCAAGTTTCGGGTACGGTTTTGTGGCATAGCGGGATTCCGTTCTCGGTGTTAAGCACGCCTTATTCAGCAGATGGAAACGGCATCGTAAACGGCAGCGGGCCGCAGTTCGCCAGCGCCGTGCCGGGTGTGCCGCTCTACGAGCACAATCCCGTCCCTGGGGTCACGCAACCGGGCACGGTCCAGTTTCTTAATCCCGATGCCTTTGTCTCAACCGTTGATCCGAGCACGGGGATGTGCGCGGGAGGCGACAGTGCGGCGCACTGTCAATTCGGGAGTCTTGGCCGCAACGCGCTACGCGGGCCGGATTTTGCGTGGGGCGACTTCTACCTTACGAAATCGTTTTCATTGAGCGAGAGCGTGAAACTGCGGTTCGACACGCAGTTATTCAACGTCTTGAATCATCCGAATTTTGCGCTGCCGAGCCTGGTGCTGGCGGGCATCCCGGGGAAGCCCAGCACACAGACAGGGTTTGGAGCGCTTACGTACACAACCTCTCCGCCGACTGGCCTGCTAGGCGTCGGATTGGGCGGCGATAGCACGCCACGGATGATCGCGTTCCAATTGCGCCTGGAATTCTGAGCTGCCGGATGCAATTCAGAAATTGTTCCGAAAAGGGGCTGGGGTGAAT
Organism: Candidatus Acidiferrales bacterium; assembly: GCA_049693595.1. GTDB lineage: Bacteria > Acidobacteriota > Terriglobia > Acidiferrales > UBA7541 > Palsa-295. Next base: position 3,859 of record JBAVQA010000073.1, read on the forward strand.
CGCGCAGAGTGTCCAGGATGGAATTGACTCACGCTGCGAGTTCGTCCGCGTACTTTTCTGCCGGTCATGACGGCAACCAACCTTTTCGAAACGTGCATCCAAGCATATTGGAACACTCCCTCGCGCCTCCGTTGTTGACGGATGGCCGTCAAACGGAAAAGCGAGCTTACGTTCCCAAGAAACGCTTCGAGGGGGAACATATGAAGAAGATCGTATTACTTTTGGCGGTTTTCCTCGCGGCTGTCAGCGTACTTCACGCGCAAAATCAGGGAAAGTCGTACTCAATCGGAATCCTGGACGGCACAATTTTGCCCGTTCAACTCAGTTCAACCATTTCACTGGACAAGGCCGTACCCGGCCAAGCCATTTCCGCACGAACCGCACAAGAAGTTTCGCTCGAGAATGGTGTGGTGCTGCGACGCGGCACGAAAGTCTTGGGCCACATCATCCGCGTGACTCCCGGCACCCCGTCGCGGATTGCTCTCACTTTTGACAAGGTCGAATATTCCAAATCCAGCTCGCTTGCCGTCACCACCAATCTTCGTGTTCTCGCTTCAACTTTGGAAATAGACAGTGCTTCGGTGCCAGAGACGGGACCTGACCGTGGAACGCCAGCCGTCTGGTGGAACACCGTGCAAATAGGCGGCGAAGGCCTCTATGGAAGCGGACCATTGATGCGCGGCGAGCAAGTAGTGGGTCACTGGGTGTGGAGCGGCGGGGCGGTCGGTCAGGTTGAGGCGAACGGAAAGTGCCGAGGCGAAGTCGCCGGCATTACGCGCGAGCAATCGCTGTGGCTATTCTCCACTGATGCCTGCGGCGTTTACGGTTATTCCGATGTCACAATCGAACATGCGGGCAGCACATCACCCGAAGGCGAAATCACTCTGACATCAACAAAGCCAAACCTGAAGATTCGCGCGGGGAGTGGCATTCTGCTCCGCGTGGATAAGAGTTCAGCGGCTGCCGGGCGCCAATCAACATAGTTGTATTCGA
>JBAVQA010000074.1:0-17002 GCA_049693595.1 Candidatus Acidiferrales bacterium
AGGCAAGCTTATGCCGGAGACGTTCTTCCCGTTGACATCGATTATGGCGTCATCGATCCGGATGCCCGCCCCTTCTGCGGCTCCTCCCGCTACAACGTCAATCACTTTGAAGCCGGCATCGTTTTGAATGATCCACAAGCCGGACTTGTCGAACTCGGTTCGCGCGCCGAACGCGTTCGAACGCCGGAAGAATACGACCCGCCTTACGGGATCGAAGGTGAGCGTGAACTGACGCAGGATGTCAGCTCCGATCAATCCTGCTGTGTCTTTCCTGCTGAGCAGGCCTGAACGCTGTGTCGAAAGTCTTACGAGCGGGGACTCCACCTGAATGTCGCCGAGGTTGAACTCACGGGCTCTGCCGAGTTTGCCGCGAATGGGTCCGCCAAGGCCCCAACCCAAGACAATTTCCGGTGCTCCCTCGAACAGTGACTCCAGGTGGTTATCGTCCGCAAACCACCCGTTTAGAAGTATTGACGAGCGAGCGCCCAAGTCGACGCCGAACAACCCGGCATGGCCATCGAGGCTGGCGGTGACAAGGGGAACATCCCTAACGCGAGTGAACGGTAAAGGGACATCGGCCGACACAGGCCGGTAAAGCGGAGGTTCAAACAGTATGAGAACGTGCTTGTCGTAGTTCACCTGCACTACGAAACGGTCGAAGACGGGACGGCCGAGGATGCCATCGATTTTGACATTGCCAAACACAGGTGGCATGTCACTCATTGTCATAACGTCGCATGCAACATCGGCGATATGAGCGGAGCCGAGCGTTACTGTATGTATCGTGGTATTTGTGACCTGCAACGGCTGGTTGCCGGTACCACTCTCGGGATGTGAGGGTGAGAGAGGAAGCGCAAGCTGGTCTGCCACTTCTCGCGAAGCAACGGCAGACGCCCCGGAATCGAAAATCATCCGGAAAGGCCCATGTCCGTTCAGCCGGACATCGACCAGAATTCGTCCATCCACGAGCACGAATGGAATCGTCGCGACCGTGGTTCGCCTGTCCACTCGTCTCATGCTCCGTTGTGGGAGTGCTGAGCCCGGTGCAACAGCAACAAGCCACCACAACACCAACATCATGCCGGCTAGTCTTCGTCTTTTGAATTCGCTTTTCTGCATCGTCCTTCCCGGCCGCTGATTCCGACAAGGCGCTCCTGACATCCGGCTGCTTAACGAGCATAGATGTAAAAACACTATAAGTTACAATGATGCAGAAAGTCTAGCTTGCGCGGATGATGGTCCGCGAGGCGCAGGGGTTTTTTAGGAGGCACTTGGGTATGAAGGGAGGTGCAGGTGGGGGAAAGTCTCCTGCAAAAATAGGGAGCGGTTGCCGGGTCCCGTCAAGTCTACGCTGCGCTTTCCTTTCGATTGAGAGTAAGCGTACGGTTGTGGCCCTGTGGGAGAAGTGGGGGTAGTGAAGGATGATGGCTCTTGTGGGCACATCGGGTATCGGAGCTTTCTTTTCATGCATGATTAATGTCCTTTATCTATCATGCGTGAAATCGCATAACTCACCATTAGAGCGTTTCCGAGAACTTGTTCGCACACAGTGTGACAGAAGTGTTTTAAGCAACAGAGTTTAGTGTTCTGTCGGGAAGGTGATGAGCATATGGTGGAAGTCAATCGTGAAGGGCCTCGCCTGCTGCATCAGGTCGTAACCGAAGTTTGCGGCAGCCCAGCTGCTCGTACCGGTCGTTTGGTCAATTAGAATGATTGCCGGCGCAAGGTCAACTTTGCGTCCGAAGGTCAAAGGAAGGTGGGGCAACGAAACCGAGCTTCGGGCCGTGGTTCCGGCAAGACCGTTCATATCATGGTTTTGCTGGGTTCCACTTCGGATGAGTTGGGAGTAAAGCGTCGCGAATGGCGGATTGAGCGTGGTTTGTGTGGCGCCACAATCGAAGGTAACAGTGAGCGGCTTGCCTCGATATTTAATTTGTGTGAGAGGCATGGCGCCGTCAAACAGCAAGGGGGTTATTGTTGCGCCCGGTTCAGCGTTGCCGTCTATCTCCAGTGTGTCGTCTGGCCGAAAAGTGAGAGTACCCAAAGCGAGCAACGGCTGAATCCCTAAAATTCCGCGATGGCCTGGAGGAAGTCCGGTAAAGGCACCGTTTGTATCGGCCATGACGAGAAATGGAACGTGCCTGAGGTGAGTTCCTCCCACGATTAGGTCGTCAACATCAACCACCTGGAGTTCCGCACTTTTCGTACCGCTAATGTCGGAAAGCCGGGTGATCGAGGACTGCGGTTTTATACCCAGCCGTGCGGCTTCCGACTCGCTCATGATCGAGAGATTGATGCCTGTATCCAACATATATGTCCCATCGGAACCGTTCACAGTGACGGGTGCAAAGATGTTGCCGTCGTTAGTGTGGCTGCGGATGGTGGCGGGATGGCTGCTGGATATCGTGAGATCTGGATATCGCCCGAGTAACTCAAAGAGCGATTGCGTGTTCTGGAGGTCCGAGGCGGTGGGCTTAAGCGCCAGCATCGCCATGATCTGCGATTCGGCACTGTGGAAACGTCCAAGGCGAAGATAAAAGTGTGTCAGCGTGGAATGTGCCGCATAGGCATCGGCGCTCTGAGGGGACTTTGCGATTAGAGCATTTAGCTCGGCTTCGGCCGCAGTACGATGATCCTCAGCAGCATCCAGTTCTCCCTTGCAAAGAGGCGACAAACTGCGACCTCCGCGTTCGATTTGTTGCACGGCAAACCAATCGGAACTGCTGCATGTTGATGCGTTCTGGGCTGAGAGCGATCCAGAGGCAATGACGAGTAGGCAGGGAGACAACAAGACGGCACGAATGAACTTGCGCGCTGCGGGCATCAAATGCACTGTCCTAAACTGATGCGAACCGCTCATTTTCAAACCTCCACTCGACTACCCTCCATGAAAATAGAATACAGTCATGAGCAGCTTCAGGATAAGCCCTCACGAAGACCTTCGTCTGGGGAAGTCGGCTTGTCGCCAGCAATGTTTCGTTCACATGCTGATGCCGTGACCGTATCCGATATTGTGAGGCGATCTCGGGCTTGTGATCTTCGTCCTTTGGATTAAGCTGCGCTCTTTGGTCTTTGAACCCAAAGGCCTCGTTCGAGCAGCAATCCACGAATCTAGTTGATGACTGCGGTGCGACGCATCAACGTCCGCACACGTCAGATGCAACGCTTCGCTTGTGCGAAGACCCGCTCCGTAGAGCAGTAGCAGCATGGCCCGCAACGTGACCGGCTCCAGCTTCAGCCACTTCTTCTGATAACTGGTGACTCCGTCCAGCAGCCTCTTCAGCTCTTCCGGTGAGTAGATATACGGTATGAAGCGGACCGGCTCTTTGGCTCGATGCACAGGAACCGGAGAGCGATCCGTATAGCCTCGGCGGATGGCGCCCTCCGTAAGCGCCTCGCCGGGGGGCGAAAACCCGCAAGAACTGCTGGTCGGTCTGGCGCCGCGGGAACTCTTCGAGGTTCTCGGCGTGGAGCCGCTGCTGGGCCGGCTATTCACCGCGGAAGAGGGGCTCCAGGGGCGGAATCACGTCACCCTGATTACGGAAAGTTATTGGCGCACCCGCTTTCAGCGCTACCCGAAGATCCTGGGTCGGACGCTGACCATCAACGATCAGCCGTACTCGATCATCGGCGTAGTTCCCGACGTAATTCCGGGATGGATCAACGCGAGTTACAACCAGATGCGCCCGCTGTCTTTGTGGGAGCCATTTCTGCCGGGTCCCGACGTGTGGAGCGAGCAGTCGCGAAGCGCGCGCGGCTACGGGACGATCGGGCAATTGAAGCCTGGCGTGACGGTGGAACAGGCTCAGGCGGATCTGGCGAGGATCGCTCACAATCTCGCGGCAACCTATCCGGTCGATCAGGACATGAATATCGAAGTGATACCGCTCCAAACATGCGTAGCGGCGATCTGAAAGCGCTGCTGTTGCTACTGATGGGAGCGGTGGGGCTGATCCTGCTGATAGCATGCTCGAATCTGGCGGCCCTGCTGCTGGCGAGGAACACGGCGCGGCAGCGCGAGTTTGCCTTGCGCAAGGCATTGGGCGCAGGCCGAACGACACTGGTGCGGCAAGTGCTGGCGGAGATGCTGGTGCTGTCGGTGATGGGAAGCGGGCTGGGCCTCACGATGGCATGGGGAACGACGCGAGCGCTGCGGCTGAGCGATCCGGGGCATTTGCCGCAGTTGCTGGACCTGACGCTCGACTGGCGCGTCGTGCTATTTACGCTGGTGTCGGGGCTGGCGACGTGCTTGCTTTTCGGCACGGCGCCGGCGCTCATGAGCACGCGTGTGAAAGCAGCCAGCGTGCTGAAGGGTGGCGGGCGTGGGAGCAGTGGGCCTTCGCGACAGGGATTTCGCAAGCTGCTGGTGACGGCGCAGATCGCGCTATCGCTGATGCTCCTCGTTGGCGCGGGCCTGCTGATCCAGACGCTGCAGCGGCTCGAGCACCAGGATCTCGGATTTCGCATCGATCACCTGATGCATGGTCAGGTCTATCTGCCGCCGGCACGATATCCGACTGCGCAGTCAATCGATGAATTTTCCGATCGCCTTACGGACCGGCTGCGCGCGGTTCCCGGCGTGCGGGCCGTGTCGATCACAGAAATTTATCCGCCGTCCGACCGGTGGCGGGAGATGTTCTCAATTGAGGGGCGCCCGGTATTGCGGCTCGGGGATATCCCAAGCACCGTTTTTGGCATGGTCGATGCAAACTATCTACGCACGGCAGGGATCGCCTTGGTGCGCGGACGGGACTTTTCGGAATCGGATGGAGAGAAGACGCTGCCGGTAGCAATCGTGAACCAGGCTCTTGTGAAACAGTTTTTCCCGGATGAGGACCCGATTGGGCGGCGCATCGAGGTGGGCGCGCCGAGAAATTTGCTTGCGGACGACGAGTGGATGGGTTCCGAGCGCGTCACGGTGACTATTGCCGGAGTGATGCACGACAACTCGGATCAGGGACTCGCGCTGCCCGTGGCTCCGCAGCTGATTGGGCTGTTTCGGCAGATGCCGCTGCCGGTGAATTCCGGATTCAAGGATTTGCTGGTGCGGTCGGACATTGCGCCCGAGGTTCTCGAAGGCTCCATCGAGCAGCAGTTACATGCCCTCGACCCGCGGATTCCGCTGTCGGAGGCGGAATCGATGAGCGCTTACCTTGGCGAGCTGACGACTGTCCAAAGATCCACCAGCGTGATCCTTTCCTGCTTTGCCGCCCTTGGGCTGCTGCTGGCAGTCATGGGCATCTATGGCGTCATCGCGTATCTGGTGGCGCAGCGAACGCAGGAAATTGGGATCCGCCTCGCGTTGGGTGCCCCGCGAAGTGCGGTGCTCTGGATGGTGGCGTCCCAGGTACGCGGATGGCGCTGGCGGGTCTTGCGGTTGGACTTTTGGGAACGACGTTGGCGGCACGGAGTCTGACGAGCCTGCTCTATGGGGTTTCCGCGCTCGATCCGTTGACGCTGGGATCGGCTTCGATCGTGCTTATCGGGGTTGCGCTGGCGGCGTGCGCGCTGCCGGCGCGACGGGCAGCGAGGATCGATCCCATACAGGCTTTGCGGACGGAATAATGCAAAATTTCCACCGTCTGCGGAGCGCATTTCGAATGGATGCATTATCGCCAACTCACTGTTCGAGATCGAACTCAAGTGTAACCCGGATGTCGGCAAATTCTTGACCGACCGCATCTCCACATAAGGAAATTGACAACATAAACCGCTCGCCTGAAACTCACCGACCTCTGCGATACCGTGGCCGCTGCGTTCTACCGCAGCGACATGGGCGTCGGCCACGCGCTGCTGCTGGCGAAGTTGCCCGCTGACGTGCAGGAGCAAGGTCTGACCGCCTGTTTCAAAGAGGTGTACACCAACAATGCAGACAAGCCCGCGCGGATACTGTTGCCGGTGCGAAATCTGCGCTTCTGGATTGAGACGAATGTCCTCTTGCTCCTGAAAGACGCTCCGTTCGACAAGCGCAACGCGGAGCTTGTCGCCGCTGCCGGAAGCTGCGTGGACTGCCCCAGCCGTACCGGGCATAACAAGCTGCTGTTTGCCGACCTCGGCAAGCAGGACGCTTGTCCTTGCAAATCGTTCTTCGCCATCTCCGGTGAACCCCTAAACAACTTTGTATGGCTACTCTATACGCGGACACCGTGATCTTTCAAGACAAGATTTGCCGGGTGGGTGTGAGCAGCGGAGAGAGGTCGGCCATGAGTGTGGATCAGCAACTCACAACAAGCGCTGGGTCACGCGATAGATCTGTGATGCGCTCCATCGAAAAGGACTTCTGGGTTTGCTGGACGCTCGATGCGCTCTTCAACGAGCTGGAGGCCGGTGGGCCGCGCCTGCTCTTCAAAGGCGGAACCTCGCTCTCCAAAGGCTACGGCTTGATTGAGCGATTCTCCGAGGATATCGACATCACCGTCTTTCGCGAGGACATCGGCCAGCCCGCGACCGTCGAAGAGTTGGAAGCTCTGAGTGGCAAGAAACGCAATGCCCGTCTGGAGGCCATCAAAGCCGCCTGCCAGGAATACATTCAAGGCCCGATGCTGGAGCAGTTGAGCGTGTTGCTGCGGCAGACGCTCCAGACCGCAAATCTAAACGCGGATCCGGCGCGCGTGGAAGCCGATCCCGATGACCCCGACCGTCAGAGCTTGCTTCTCTGGTATCCCACCACAACTGCAGGAGGAAACGAGTACGTCCGTCGGGCCATCAAGATCGAATCGGGCGCGAAGTCCGCCCTTGACCCACATGCTCCAGTCGTCGTCAGGCCGTCCATCGCGGACGATCTTCCTAACCTTGATCTGGCGGTCGGCAACGTGACCACCGTTGACCCCAGCCGCACCTTTTGGGACAAGGTTGTTATCTTGCATGGCCTGCGTCGATGGTGGGACCGCCGTGGTGAGCTGAGGGGAGGAGGGCAGCGCGTCTCGCGCCACCACTACGATGTCTACCGGCTCCTGGCTTCTGAGACAGGCCGGAAGGCAACGGAAGATGCAGAGACGGCCGAGGACTGCGTTCGCCATGCGAGGATGTTTTTCAACCGGCCCGATCTAGACCTGGCCTCCGCCGTTCCCGGCAGCTTCGCTCTAACTCCCCATGACGGGATGTTCCCCTTGTCACCGCCAGCCTCGATGGCCATGCCGGGTTGTTCGGCGTCGACTTGGGCGCTCGCTCGTCAATACTTCTAAACGGGTGGTTTGCGGACGATGACCACCTGGAGTCACTGTTCGAGGGAGCACCGCAAAGCTTCCCACGGGAACACCAGTGAAGCTCCAAATCAAACGTCAACAAGTCGTGCTGCAAACTACACTTCAGTTGAAATCGTTGGTGTGAATGGGGAGTTGATATGAATCGTTGCTGGACCTTGCTTTTTCTACTTTTTACCTGTGCTGTGGGCGCTCAGGAGCTTCCTCGGCGCAATTCGTTTGGCGCGGCGGTCGTGCCTGATGCGCACGGAGCCTCGGTAACGGCAGTTGTTGCTGGTTCTCCGGCTGCAAATGCTGGACTTCAGGTTGGCGATGTGATTACGATGATGGGAACACGCTCCATTTCCACACCAGCGGACTTCGTACTGTCAGCGCGCTCCGCTCCAGCATCGATGCCGTTATCCGTCTCCGTCCTTCGTGGAGGAAAGCCCGAACAACTTTTAGTCGCGCTAGTGCCAGTCTCACGAGAGTCTGACCCAAGAGTAGACACCCTGTACTCTGCAATCGAGGTGGCGGGGTCGCTTCGCCGGACGCTGATCACCATACCGAAGGGAGCAACCGGCCGACTCCCGGCCGTTTTGCTCATCGGGGGTATCGGCTGCTATTCCGTAGATAACCCGGCCGATCTCAATGACCCGTATAGAGCTTTGTCACACGATTTGAGCCGCGCGGGTCTGATCGTTATGCGAATCGAGAAATCCGGAATTGGAGACAGCCAAGGAAGTCCGTGTTTTGAAACAGACTTCGATTCTGAATCTCAAATGTACGCGGCAGGGCTTGCAGCCTTGCTTACGACGCCGCAAGTCGATCCCGCGAAGGTTTTCCTTTTCGGTCACAGCATCGGAGCAGTGATCGCCCCGCGACTCGCGGCAAAGATTGCGGTGGCTGGAGTCGTGGTTGCTGAGGCCGTCGGCATCAATTGGTTCGAGTATGAGTTGGCAAATCTGCGTCGGCAGTCCGTTCTGGGCGGCGACTCCCCGGCCCAAACTGACGACTTGCTTCGGTCGAAGGAAGTCTGCATGCATCGCCTTCTCATCGAGCGTCAGCCCGAGGCCTCCATCGAGAGCACGATGCCCGAATGCAAGAAACGGAATTCGTACCCGGTCGACGCACCCTACATGCAGCAGGTAGCGGCGTTGAACATTGCCGAACGCTGGAGCAAGCTGAGCGTGCCGGTCCTGGCCATTTACGGCACGGCGGATTTCGTTACATCGGAGGCCGAACACGACCGCATCGTAAATATCGTGAATGGAGAGCACCCGAACTCCGCAGAAGTTACACTCATTCAAGGCATGGATCACCACCTTGAAATCATGGGAACGCCAGAACGCGCGTACGAACAGCGGGTAACGCAGCACAACGACGGACCCTATGCCGAGGATCTGAGCGTCCAGGTCACAAAATGGATTTGCGCTCACGCATCATGCCAGCCGGCTGCCTGACGCCTCATCTCGCTTGACGGGTAATTAGCGAGCCTTTCTAGTCCTCCGGCGCATACCGGCTTCCGGGCCTCGATGTAGACGATTCACCGGAGTCAGCAGCACGGTAACGCCGTAGAGCTGGCCCTTTTCCGAGCCGGGCGAAGCCGACGCCAGCAATTTCTGAATGAGGCGATTCACGCGCGCCAAATCTTTCTCGGTGAGCCTCCCAGTCTTTCGAGCGGACCAAAGCTCGCGCTGAGCGCCTCCGACAACGATCTTTTTATCGCGAACCGCGTCTTTGAAGTCGCGGATGCCGAGTCGAAGCATGGAACTTGCCATGCCTGTGAGCTCCTTCTCGTTCGTGCGCCTGGATGCCTCGTAATCGATATTCAGATTCCGAGCATGGTAGAGCGCCTCTGTCCTGCCGTCCCTTATACGCGATGCGACGGTCTCGACCAGACCCGCCTTGTGCAGTATTCGCAGGTGATAGTAGAGCGTGTCAGCTGGCCTGCCCAGAGCTTGGGCGAGCTCGGGCACAGATACCGTTCCCATCTGTGCCAGGACATCGATAATCTCGTGGCGTGCGAACGATGCGAGCGCGCGCAATTCCTTCCTGCCGTAAATGGTGTAGACCGGCTCACGTTTGGCCATGCCTTATCGTATCGAACCTAGTCTTGCGAGGATATCGGTACTCGCTCACACCTTCCATGATTATGACGGCAGATCAGGTGTGCGCCAGCATCGCGGTCATAGTCCAGCCGAACGCCCCAGGAATCTAATCCGCGAAAGTTCGGTATACGCACACTTCCTAGAAGTGGACTTCTGAACCGGAATAACTTCCGGTAAGCCCGTGACTCAGGTGTGATCAGAAGGCTCGCTGTGGCGAGTTGCAAGCGAGATCTTTACGCTCCTAAAAGGGAGCGGCACCGTGACGTCTGCTAACTTGAGCGAGGGTAGTGCGTCTACCCTTATTAGGGTAGAATGCCTACTATCATGACATCTAAGAACTCGCCCAGCCGAACCGAGCTGTTGCAAGGCACTCTCGATATGCTGATTCTGCGCACGCTGCTCTTCGGGCCGGCTCACGGCCATCAAATCGCAAAACACATACAACGCACTACGGAAGACGTGCTGCAGGTGGAGCACGGATCGCTGTATCCGGCTCTGCATCGCATGGAGCACAAGGGTTGGATCATCGCAAAGTGGGAGATGGCGAAGGAACGGAATCGCGAACTCAAGTATTACAGGCTTACGCCTGCCGGCAGGAAACAACTTGTTCGAGAAGAATCCAGGTGGAAACAAGTGGCTGCCGCTGTGGCGACGGTTATGGCGCCAGTTCGGGGAGAGCGGTCATGAATCTCTGGAACTGGCTTCGCTCGCGACGCATTCGGTTCCGCGAACGGCACAAACGGGAGAGCGAATTGGACCGGGAGATGGAGGCGCATCTCGAACTGGAAGCGGAAGAACAAGTGGAATCCGGATTGCAGCCGGACGAGGCGCATTTTGCTGCCCGGCGAGCCTTTGGAAACACGGCGATTGTGCGAGAGGACGTTCGCGCGATTTGGAACGCCAGTTGGTTAGAACGGTTCGCGCGCGACGTGAAGTACGCCGGCCGCTCCCTACGCAAAAGCCCCGGTTTTGCCGCGGTTGCCGTTCTCACGCTCGCGTTGGGCATTGGCGCCAATACCGCGATTTTCAGCGCCATTGATGCGCTCATGCTGCGGCCGCTGCCCTTCACTGCTGCGGACCAACTCGTGCGTATCTACTCCATTCAGAAAGGCATGTTCAATACCTTTGCCAATCCTGATGGACCTTCGGCACTGGACGTTCGAGACTTTGCGCAGAGAAGCCGCAGCTTTCAGAACATGGTGGCTTATGACACCTGGGCAAAGAATGTGAGTTTCGGTGAGTCCGCGGGGCGACCCGAGCAGATGGAAGTCGGGTTAGTCCCAGGAGAGTATTTCGAAATCCTGGATATTCGACCGATCATCGGCCGGCTCTTCTCCGAGGATGAAAATCAGGAAGGCAAAAACTACGTGGCTGCAATCAGCGCGCAGCTGTGGAGAAACCGGTTCGATGGCGACCCGTCCGTACTGGGCCGCAAGATTCGCATCAACGGGGAGGCCTACACCATTGTGGCAGTGATGCCGGACGTGATTCCGGCATGGGTCGAGCCTGGGCGGCACAGCGAAATTTGGACTCCCTTTCCATATTCGCCCGACATGTGGTCGGAAAGTGGGAGAGGAGAGCGCGGGTACGCGGCATTGGCACGGCTAAAGCCTGGAGTGTCGCTCGAACAGGCTCAGGCAGATCTTTCGGTGATCGCCGCTGCGCTCGCAGCAGAACATCCGGCGGATCAAGGTGTCGGTGTAGCCGTGAAGAGATTGGCTGACTCCCGGGTAGGGGCGCTGCGGCCGATGCTGTACTTGTTAATGGGAGCCGTGAGCCTGATCCTGCTGATAGCCTGCGTGAATCTGGCTAATCTGCTCTTGGCGCGCAACTCCGCGCGTCAACGAGAGTTGGCCGTGCGCGCGGCTTTGGGTGCGGGACGAGGCGGACTTGTCCGGCAGTTGCTTGCGGAAACGCTGTTGCTGTCGCTCATCGGCGGAGCGGTGGGATTTGCTTGCGCGGAGATTGGACTGAGAGCTCTCGCGAGGATGCACCCGGAGAACCTACCCCAGCTTGATTCGGTGGGAATCGATTGGCGAGTGCTGACGTTCACTTTATTGGTATCTCTTGCCACAAGTTTGCTATTTGGACTGGCGCCGGCGTTCATGGGCACTCGGCTGAACCTGGTGGATGCACTGAAGCAAGGAGGGCGGTCTACGACGTCCGGACGTTCGAGTCAGCGTGTGCGCAGCCTGCTCGTGATAACCGAAATGGCGATGTGTTTGATGCTTCTGGTAGGAGCGAGCCTGCTGGTTCGAAGTATCATGCGTTTGGAAGGTCAGAATCTGGGTATCCGTCAGGACCATTTATTGAGAGGCCGCATCTATTTGCCGCCTGTCCGCTATACAAACCCCGGGGTAAGAACGCGCTTCTGCGACGATTTTGCAACCAGAGTCCGGGCATTGCCAGGCGTGATTGACGCGACGGTAACCACCGTCTACCCGCCAATTAACGGGTGGACTCAGATGTTGGTTATTCCGGAGCATCCTGTCACACGAATTCAAGATATACCGTCGGCGCAGTTTGGAGTTGTGGACCAACATTTCCTGCGAACTTTGGGAATTCCGCTGATTCGCGGCAGGGATTTCGCGGAGTCGGACAGCGCCACGAGCCCTCCGGTGGCGCTGATTAGCGAGGAATTCAAGCGGCAGTATTTCGCGACAGAAGATCCCGTCGGCCGGAAGATTCACATCGGGCCTCCGCAATTACCGGGAATCGCTGTTGAAGACAACATAACGGACGACGTGGACGTCGCAATCATCGGCGTCATTGGCGATTTCAAAAATGCTGGTCTGGCCCTCGCGCCGCAACCACAGATTGCGGTGCTGTATTCCCAAAACCCCCTGGTGAATGGCGGGTTCAAGGATGTTCTGGTTCGCACCGCTTCGGAGCCGCGTTCAGTGGAGTCCGGAATACGAAGTCAACTTGGTGCTTTGGATTCCGACATGCCTTTCGCTGAGGTACAAACGATTGACGAACTAGTCGAACGCCAGACCGGCGGGCAGCGCTTCACCACCGTTTTGTTGGTGTCTTTCGCGGTGGCAGGATTGACGCTCGCAGTTGTGGGCATCTATGGCGTAGTCACCTTTCTCGTCGCGCAACGCAAGCAGGAAATGGCGGTGCGGATGGCGTTGGGTGCGAGCCACGCGAATGTCTTGTGGCTGGTGTTGAAGCACGGTTTGAAAATGGCCGCTATTGGCGCAGCCATGGGGCTGTGTGGCGCGTGGGCGGCGCAGAAATTCACCGCGGGAATGCTGAACGGTATTTCCCCGCTTGACCCGCTGACGTTCGTGGGCGCGCCAACATTCTTGCTGACGGTCGCAGCAATCGCTTGCGCCATTCCCGGCGCGCGCGTTTTGTGGATCGATCCCGCGCAGGCCTTGCGTCAGGAGTAGTTCCATTCACCTGAGAGAACTTCAATGAGAAATGGTCCCGGCCGTGCTGCTCGGTAAGGAAGGCCGGGACCAATCTCGTGCTGCTTTCGTGCCTAGCTGATTAGCACTCGCGCGTGGCTGCGTCCGCTGCTTCCGCCATTTGCTGCAGCACCTGGAGGAACTTCGGTTGCTGACCGACGAATAGTCCATCCGCGGTGAACGAAGCGATCGTGGCCACGGCGCCAGCAAACTTGTCGTCGCTCGGACGAATCACCGCGCAGTGAGGCAAGTCTGCACTGATGAATTCGCAGGGCACGGGGAAGATCAGGCTGGGCTGAACGCGGCTGGGCGGCTGCAACGGTGGGTTGTTGAAGAAATCCGGAAACGTCAGACCGGAAATGGCATCCGTAAAAGGCGCCACCGGCTGCTGCACTCCGTTGCCAGCGAAATCCACCCATTCGAGGAAGTGCGCAATCTCGTCGCCCCCGATGCCCAGCGTGATCTTCAGGACTTCCAGACTGCTGACCTTCTGGCTAAGCGCGCCGTAGAGGCTCGAGCCACCTTGTTCGATGTACCCGAAGTGAAACCCCGCTACGTTGGCGATCGCCTGGATGTGGTCGTTGCCCAAAAAGTTAGGGTTGGTAGCGCCGTCGAAATCCTTGTTGGTGCGGGGAATGGCGGTGACGTTATGGAGTTTGAGCGCCTGCGGGAAAGTGGCGCCGAAGTCGGGATTGGTGGCGCTGCGGTAGCGGACGAACCAGCTGGTATCCACGTTGAGGTGCATCAGGTTGGTCAGGCGGCCAATGTTCTGCGCGCCCGTCGCCGTGCTGCCCTGGAGTGTGCGGAACTCGTCGAAATTGACCGGGTCCGCGCCTTTGGATTCCAAGTAGCCGTTGAGGAAGGCGGCGTGGCTGATTTCGTCAATGGTGTTGCTGGAGATGTATTGCGGGCCATCGCCATCGAGATTCGACAAGGCGATCTGGTAGTTGTTCAACACTTCGCTGTTATCAACTTCGACTGGCGGGTTGTCGCCGATGCCACCCAGTTCCGCATACTGTATCCAAAGATCCGATTCGATGAGTTCGGCCGCAGCCAGGAATTGAAGGATGGCTACGTCTCCCTTGTTCAGGCCGCTTGAGCTGCCCTGGCCGAATGCGGCCTTGCCCGCGCCCAACAGCCCAGCGCCTACCGTAGCTGCCCCGGCCATCACTCCCTTCTGCAATAGCGACCGGCGATTTACCGTGCGATTCATCAAGCTCTTCATTTTGTCCATGATGCTCCTCTGGTGTTGAATTGAAAGCCGTAGCCCGAGTGGCAAAGGTAAGCGCGCGCGCGGCGGAGCTTGTCACAGCGAAATCAAATGATTGTCCCGAGCTTGTCAGTTTCTCGTCTCGTGGCTGCGTGAATGAGGCATGAATGTGGCGTGAACGGGCAGGTATGCGCGCCGCCGAGTTGGGTCCGCGCCCCGCCACCGGCCGCGTTAGCAGTCGGGCACGGTGCCTCAGCGGCGGCTTGAGGGGCGCGCGGCGTTGGGGCACAATCGAGTTGTGGCGTTATCTACCTTCATCGGGATTTTTGTCTTTCTGTTTGGGCTGATCATCGGCAGTTTCTTGAACGTGTGCATTTTGCGCATCCCGTCGGGCAAGTCCATCGTGCTGCCGGCGTCGGCGTGCCCGAAATGCGGCGAGCCGATTCGGGCATATGACAATATTCCGGTGCTCAGCTTTCTGCTGCTGGGCGGAAAATGCCGCGGCTGCAAGACCAAGATTTCGCCGATGTACCCGTTGGTCGAATTGCTGACCGGCCTGCTATTTCTGGGCTGCTTTTACGCGTTTGGCATCAGCGTGGATGCGGCGAAGTGGGCGGCGTTTTCGGCGATTATGGTGGTGCTGGTGTTCACCGACCTGCGCGAACGCATTTTGCCGGACGTGGTGAACTTCACGGGCTTCGCGATCGGCCTGATTTTCAGTTTGTTCACCAAGCCGATGGACGGCACGGCGCTGTGGATTGCGAATCATTTGTTCGACTATCCTCCCCCGGCGCCAGTGCTTGGGCTGGTGGATGCGCTGCTAGGCGCGGCAGTGGGCAGCGGTTTGTTGTGGCTGGTGTCTGAAGCGTATTTCAAATTGCGCGGGCGCGAAGGCATGGGCCTGGGCGACGTGAAGATGATGCTGATGGCCGGGGCCTTTCTCGGCGCGAAACGCACGCTACTGACCATTCTGGCGGGCTCGCTGCTCGGCAGCGTGCTGGGCGTCGCGATTATCCTGGCACACCGCAAGGACGCGGATTACGAATTGCCGTTTGGCACTTTTCTGGGAGCCGCAGCGTTGCTGGTGGTTTTTTTCGGCACGCCGCTGGTGAACTGGTATCAATCGCTGCTGATGGTGCGTTGATGAAACCGCTCAATTTTAGGAACTCGAGCCAAGAGAATCTGCGATGACCGCTCCCGTGCACGCGCATACGGTGTCTGCCCTGTCCTTCAACATGGGCTTCGCCGTCGCGTTCGTGGTGGTGCTCTTGGCGGGCATGGTGGCGGTGGCGTTCTTGCTGCGCAAATTCATGCGCGACCAGGAGCGCGCCGGCCAGGAAGATTGGAGCACGCCGAAGACCGACGTAGAGAATCCCTCGGCGTTCATGGCCGCTTCCATGCAAGGGGTGATCGAGAAACTGCGCACGCAGGAAAAGGAACTGGCGCGCCTGCACCTGCTGGCGCAGGAACGCGCGCAGGAATCGGAGCGGCTTACCGAAGAAGTGACGCGCAATATGCCCACCGGCTTGCTGCTGGTGAACGCCACCGGCGCCATCAGCTCGACGAACCCCGCGGCGGAGGCGGCGCTGGGTATTCGCACCTTGCGCTACCGTTCCTACAAGGAAATCCTGGGCGCGGAATCCGAGCTGACGCAGATGCTCACCGCGTGCATTCGCGACGGCAAGACGTTCCAGCGCGGCGAAATCGAGCATCTCACCTCCGAAGGCGCGGTGCGCAATCTGGGCGTGACTATTTCGCCGATTTATCGCGCGGCGCGCGCTTCCGGCAAGTCGGGCGTGGCCGATAACCTGACTCACGCCAAAGACCCCCATGCGCAGGATATGAAAATCAGCGGCGCCCTGTGCCTGATGAGCGACCTGACGGAATTGACCGCACTGCAAAAGCAGATTCGCTGGAAGGAAAATCTCGCGGCGTTGGGCGAGATGTCCGCGGGCATCGCGCACGAATTCAAGAATTCCCTGGCCACGATTTCCGGCTACGCGCAGATGATTCGCGGCGAAACGATTCCGGGCGACGTGCGCGAATCCTCCGAACGCATTCTGGAGCAGACACGCGCGCTTACTCATGTGGTCACCGAATTTCTGCGCTTCGCGAAGCCGCTGGAAATTTGCTACGAGACGGTGCCGATGCAGACCGTCGTGGAAAAAGTGGCGGAGGAACTGCACGAAACCATTCCGCAGTGCGCCGTCGAGTTCGAGGGCACGTTTCAGGATTTGCCTGGGGACGAAGCATTGCTGCGGCAAGCTCTGCTCAACCTGGCGCGCAACGGCGCGGAATCCGCGCTGACCGCAAGCAAGACTCCGCGCGTGACGATTTCCGGAACAATCGAGGAATTGGGCGGCCGCAAATGGCAGCGCATCTGCGTCGCGGACGACGGCCCGGGAATTCCGGAGACGGACCTGCCGAAGATCTTCCTGCCCTTCTACACCACCAAATCCGAAGGCACTGGCCTGGGACTGGCGGTGGTGCAGAAAGTGGCCCTGCAGCACGGCGGCAGCATTGAAGGCCGCAACCGCCAGGGGGGCGGGGCTGAGTTTTTGCTGTGGTTACCTTTGCGGCAGGACCCTACACCATCCACGGTTGCCACCCGCGCTGCCCGCATCTAAACTCAGAGCAGGCGTTCCACCGACCTCCGAGGAGGCGTTGACCCATGCGTAAAGACTTATTGTCCGCCGCTGTGGCTGCATTTCTGCTGTTATCGGGAGACGCGTTCGCGCGCCAGAGCGCCCAGGGGCAGCCTAGCCAGAACCAGGCGCAACAATCTCAGCAGGCTCAGCAGGCCGCTCCCTCGAACACGCAATCCGCAGCGCCCGCATCCTCAGCGGCCGCGACGGCACAGGCGCCTGCTTCGCAATCCACGGTTGTGAGTCCTCCGAGGCAGGAAGATTCGCTGGCGGCGGCTGCACGCAAGGCGCGCGAGCAGAAGAAAGATCAGGCAGGCGCAAAGCCAGCCAGGGTATTCAGCAACGACAATATTCCCACGACGGGCGGCATCTCCGCGGTCGGTGAAAATGCGAGCGCGGCCGGCAGCGCCGATGCAGCAGCCGGCGGCGCCGGGGCTCCAGC
>JBAVQA010000075.1:0-1565 GCA_049693595.1 Candidatus Acidiferrales bacterium
TCAGCGTATGGAAGCATCGGCGGAAAAGTGTATCAGAGTGCCGGAGAGAGCGTGAGCATCGGCTGCGCTAGCGCCCGGTCCATTTGGGCGGGCGCTTTTCGAGGAACGACGCCAGGCCTTCGCGAAAATCTTCGGTCGCGCGAATCTTCGCGTTCTCTTGAGTGGCCAGCTCCATCTCCGCGCGCAATCGTTCTTCGTCGTAACGCAGGAGCAAACGCTTGGTCAGCGCCTGGCTTGTCGGGCTGGCCTCAAGAAGCATGTTCGCAACTTCGCTCGCCCGCTTCATCAAATCGTCCGGAGGGACAATCTCGGTAACCAAGCCGAAGCGGAAGGCCTCGGCGGCGTCGATAATGCGGCCGGTCAGCAAAAGATCCCGGGCATGTTTCTCGCCGATTTGTCTGCGAAGCATCACCGAGACCAGGGCGGGAATAAATCCGATGCGTACTTCGGTGTATCCGAATTTCGCGGCGGGCACGGCTATAGTGAAGTCTGAAAGGGTGGCCAGTCCGCAGCCGCCGGCAATCGCCGCGCCATTTACGGCGGTGATCAAAGGTTTGGGGAAGCTGTAAACGAGACGAAACATTTTCGCCATGCGGCGCGAATCCGCCAGATTTTGTTCGGGAGTCTGTTTCGCGAGCGCCTGCAGAGTTTCGAGGTCCATCCCGGAACAGAAAGCTTTCCCGGCACCGGTGAGAATCACAACGCGAACGGAGTTCTCAGCTTCGGCGGCGCCGAGAGCGGCGACAAGGTCCTCAATCATCGGCGTGGAAATGGCGTTGCGCTTTTCCGGGCGATTCAGAGTCAGCGTCGCGACTTCGCCATTGCGCTCGAATTTTAGAGTGCTGTATTCCAAACGGGCCTCGATTTCAATTTACCGTCGTCGAAGTTATGGGGGGAATCGTCTTCTGCACATGCACATACTTTTCGCGCAACTCTTCGGTCATGGCGCAAGCAACGGCGAGCGATTTCGTGTCGATGCCGGTGGAAACGCCGCGCGCGGCTAAAGTCGTCAAGATAGCTTCGGTGGGAATATTGCCGATCAGTTCATCGCCCGCGAAAGGGCAGCCGCCCAATCCGGTGAGAGCGCCGTCGAAACGTCGGCATCCCGCTTCGTAAGCTGCGAGAACTTTTTCGGGCGCGTGTTCGGGACGGCTGTGCAAATGCACTCCGATTTCGACTCCAGCCACGGAATTCTTTACCGCGCCATATAGCCGCGCCACATCTTCGGGAGAGGCGGTGCCCACAGTATCCGCGAGCGAAACGGTGCGCACTCCGACATTTTTCAGCCAAATGAGCGTTTCTTCGATTATTTCCGCGCCCCACGGCTCGTCGTAAGGATTCCCGAAGGCCATCGAAATATAAATCACGAGGTTTTTGCCTGCCGCTTTCGTGTCGCGCTGCAATCTTTCCACCAACTCGCGAGATTCCGCGCGCGACATATTCGCATTGGCACGGCGAAAATACGCGGAGACAGAATAGGGATAGCCGATGGTGGTTACGCCGGGCGTCGCAAGGGCGCGCTCGAGTCCCTGCGCGTTCACCACGATTCCGATAATTTCCGGAGC
>JBAVQA010000076.1:0-3192 GCA_049693595.1 Candidatus Acidiferrales bacterium
TCGACGCTGTTCCAGTATTTTGGCTGGCGACTGAAGATCACGACTTGGCGGAAGTTAATCACGTGGCATGGAACGCCGGTGGAGACACGGGTCTATCGCAATTCGAGTTGCCCGAAACAGCGACAGAATCGGGACGGCGTGTTGGGGAAGTAAAACTCGGGACTGGCATCACCGCGCTTGTAGCGAAGGCGGCTGAAAGTCTGCAGGGAGGATTCGCCGAAGAAATTGGGCGGGCCTTGCGGGAATCTTGTACGCCCGAGGAAACCTACGGGTCGGCGTTTGGAAAACTGATGGCGCGGTTGATGGCGGGGCGGGGGATTATTTTCCTAGATCCACTGGACCAGCGGCTGCACCGTTTTTCGGCAAGCATCTATCGTCGCGCGTTGGAGGATGCGGACTCATTGCGCGACGCGCTCATCGCGCGTTCGAAAGAGCTGGAACACGCCGGGTTTCACGCGCAGGTGAAAGTGAGTTCCGGATCAACGCTGCTTTTTTACAACGTGGACGGACGCCGGGAGGCGCTGCGAAGCCGTAACGGCAGGTTTTATTCCGGACATGCATCTTTTACTCCGGAAGAGCTCCGCGCTGCGATCGAAAAGACTCCCGAGGCGTTCACGCCCAACGTGCTGCTACGTCCCATCGTTCAGGACACACTGCTTCCGACCGCGGCGTATATCGCCGGGCCTGCCGAGATCGCTTACATGGCGCAAGCGCAGGTAGTTTACGCAAAACTTCTCGGCCGCATGCCGGCGATTCTGCCGCGCGCGAGCTTTACGATTGTTGAGCCGCTGGTGGGGCGGAAGCTCGAGAAATTCGGCTTCACAATCGGTGACGTTCTGCGGGGGCGCCAGCAGTTGCGATCCCGAATGGAACAGAAATATTTACCGCGGGCTCTTACGCGGCGTTTTGACGCGGGTGAAAAGGCGTTGCGGCGACTGATGAAATCGTTCCGCAATCCGCTCGAGAAGCTCGACCGAACTCTGATTGACGCATTGGATTCCGCCGAGGGCAAGATGCTCCACCAGTTCGGGAAAATAAAAGGCAAAGCCGGGCGCGCTGAAAATGAGCGGAGAAACGTTCTCGACCGTTACGAAAAACTGTTGCTTGATTCGTTGTATCCGCACCGCGGTTTGCAGGAGCGCTCGGCCTCTCCGTTGCCGTGGATGGCCGGTTATGGCTCGGGTTTCCTGGACGAGCTATCGCGGGTGGTTTCGGTGGACTCGCAGCAGCATCACATCGTACGGCTCTGATTTTGCGGCGCGACGGCTGCCGGCTCGCGTTGTGTGCTTCACGGCATTCCACACCTTCCAAGTCCCGTGCTAGAATGCGCGCTCACGCTCAAACTCGAGATATTTTTGGAGGCACACGCAATGAAGATCACGCCGGGCAAACAGAAGGGCATGAAAGCCGTGTCGGATGCGCGCGGAGTGATCGCTGCGGCGGCTATGGACCAGCGCGGATCGCTGAAGAGCGCGATTGCGAAGGACAAGGGCATCGATAAAAAAGACGTGACTGCGCAAATGATGGAAGAGTTCAAGACTGCCGTGGTGCGCGTCCTGACGCCACATGCCAGCGCGATACTGCTTGATCCGGAGTACGGTTTGCCGGCCGCAAAAGTGCGCGCAGCGAATGCAGGGCTGCTTTTGGCGTACGAAAACAGCGGGTACGACAACACGCGGCCTGGCAGGCTGCCTGACCTGCTCGACATTTGGTCTGTGCGGCGACTGGTGGCGGCTGGCGCAGATTGCATCAAGATTTTGCTGTACTACACGCCATTCGACTCGCGCGAAGTGAACGACATCAAGCACGCTTGGGTTGAACGCATCGGAGCGGAATGTGTTGCTTCGGATGTTCCGTTCTTTCTTGAATTCGTGGGCTACGAAGAAGGTGGCGACGAAAAGGGAGCGGGGTATGCGCGCAAGAAGCCGGAGATCGTTACGCGCAGCATGGAGGAATTTTCGAAGCCGCAATATGGAGTTGACGTGCTGAAGGTGGAAGTGCCGGTGAATATGGCGTTCGTAGCCGGTTCCAAAGCTTGCAAGGGCGAATCGGCTTACACGCGCGATCAGGCGAAGGATTATTTCCGCAAAGCTGCCGCGGTTGCGAAAAAGCCATTTATTTATCTCTCTGCGGGAGTGAACAACGACGTTTTCGCTGAAACGCTGGAGCTGGCGGCTGAATCCGGCGTGAATTTCTCGGGCGTTTTGTGCGGGCGAGCGACTTGGAAGGAAGGCATTCCGGTTTACGCGAAGCAAGGGCCGAAAGCTCTGGAAGACTGGCTGCAGGACCAGGGCGTGAAAAACATTAATAATGTGAACTCGAAGCTGTCCGCCGCAAAGCCGTGGTTTAGTTTTTACGGAGCTACGTCGGCGGCTGCTTTATCGTAGCTTGGAGCTGTTCGACGGCGAAGACTCATCCCTTCTTTTTGAGCTGTCCCGAGTTCGTTATTTTGTGCTGCTGGGAGAGTGTTTGCGGAACGCGCGGGTTTCCGTTAGAATCGTTGTTTAAGCGGATGCGCGCGAAGTTCTTGTGTCGCTGCCCGTAATTCGCAGCCTTCTAGGCTCCCGGACACTCAGAGGTAATGGCGGAAGAAAATCACCGTATCAATTTAACTTTTGACGCAGCTGACGAGTATCGTCCGGAAGCACCTCCACCACCTGAAATTCCCGCTTGGAAAGACGGCAGCACCCGCATAGGAATACACACTTCGATTGCGGGCGACCTTTCCGGCGCGCTCGAAATAGCCCACGAATTAGGCGCAAACGCGCTGCAAATATTTTCCTCCAGCCCGCGGATGTGGGTGCGCGGACCCTCCCGAATTTCAGAGGCGGACGCCACGCGTTTTCGAGATCGGCGCAAGGTGCTTGGACTTGGGCCTTTGGTTGTCCACGACAATTATCTGATCAATCTCGCTTCGCCGAATCCGGTGCTGCGCACGCGTTCGGTTCAGGCGTTTCATCAGGAAATTGTGCGCGCGCTGGCGCTGGGCGCGGACTTCCTGGTGGCGCATCCGGGATGCGCCACCAGAAAATCCGCGCCCAGCGCCAGCGCTCGCACAATCTCCTGATGAAACGCCTGCACCGAACGCGTGCGCAGCGCCGGATTCGGCGAAGCGAGATTGATCAGATAATTGTCGTGGACAACCAAAGGCCCAAGTCCAAGCACCTTGCGCCGATCTCGAAAACGCGTGGC